>CAZCPB010000183.1:0-9418 GCA_964500365.1 uncultured Phycisphaeraceae bacterium | reverse complement strand
GGTGACCCAGCGCGGGTCGGAGATTTCCGGCCGGTCCTCGCGCCGTGAGAACGACGCGTCCAGGCGGTCGCAGAAGAGCCCGCCGCCGCGTCCATCCTCGAGCCGGGCATCGCCGGTCACGACCAAGCGCGAGATGGGGCCGGTGCCGCCGGGAATCTCGAAGAAGTTCGCGGCGACCGCGTCCCCGCGGAGCTGCGAGGAACCGTCCGCGGCCTCGACGCCGCCGAACATGATCGCGGCGAGCAGGGCGCTGCCCGTGCCGCCTTGCCCCCCGGATCCGGTCGAGAATCGGAACTCGGCGCGATCGCTCCAACGGACCACGCGGGCGTCGTTCAGAGAGGCGCCGCCCCCGGGCTCTCCAAGCCCGGTGGTCACAAGCCCGGCGATGATTCCCGGGCTCTCGACCAGCGCGATGCCGGAGCCAAGGTCGATGTCGAGCCGGTCGCTCGTCAGGCGGCCGTCGGCGCCAAGCTGGATCTGGACACCCGCGGGCGTGTCGGCGCTCAGCCCGATCCGGCGGGATGTCGCGCCGTAATCGATGCGGGAAGCAGCGCCCGAGAGCCCTGGCTCCCCATTGCCCGCGTCGGCGAAGCGGACCGGGGCGTCGCTGGCCGCGGTGAAGCGAACGGCGACGTCATCGCTCGCCAGTTCCGCGGGGCGGGCGTCCAGTGGGCGTAATTCGAACGGCCCGGCCCAGGTCATCACCGTTTCGGGGCTCGGGTCCGGCGACGCCGCGGTCGCGGGGAGGGGCTGGGCGCCCGGCGCGGCGCGGGCCTGTCCGCCGGTCGCGATCGGCGCGTCCGTGGGCGTGGCCGGCTTCGCCGCCGTCGGGCCGCGATCCAGCGGCGCGATCGCGCCGGCGGGCAGATCGCCATCGATGAATCTCGCCCAGAGATCGAGCGAGCCCGACTCGATGGACGATGTGCCCCGGGCCACCCGAACCGTCCCGGTCAGAACGCCGTGATAAAACGTCTCGGTCGGCGGCTGCGCCGGATCCGGCGCGGCGGGCGGCGCGGCCGGGGTCGCCGCCGTTTGATTCGATGCCAACGCGGGCGCCGCCGGTGCCGGGCGTTCGGGGGTCGCGCCCGGCCCGCGGGCGAGCGCTCCGGAACGTTCTCCCGGGCGGGCGTCGCCCTTGATCCGAAGTTCCCTGGTCGCGGCCACGCGCAGCATCTCGACGCGCTCCTGAGGCTGGTTGACGAGCAGCGTGAGCCGGGCCCCGAGGTAGAGGAACTCGGGCCCAGCGACACGGAAGTCGCCCGGGGCGTCGAACTGCCACGCGGTGAGATCGAAGGCAAAGCGGTCGGTCTCGAACTTGAAGTCCGGGGCGTCCCGTGCCGGGTCGACCCCGCCGGACCGGGCCTGGAAGAGCGAGATCTCGACACGTCCGGTCAGTGTGCCCGACTCGGGCTGCTGATTGGAGCGGGGGATGTAGAGGCGCGCCGAATCGGCCCGGACGAAGATGGTTCGGCCATCGCGCAGGAAGATGAAAGACTCGGGCTTCTCCGCGGTGTAGCGGTTGCCTTCGAGCGGTTCGAGGGTGGTCGAGGTGATCGTCCCGGCCAGCCGGGTCGGGTCGTCGCGGTCGGCGATCTGCACCGACAGACCCTTGCCCGACCCGAGGGCGACCGCGGGACGGCCCGGCTGCGACGTGAGCGACCCGGCGTCGGGCGCGGTCGGCGGGGCTTCGCTCGCCGCCTGCTCACCGGCGCGAGTCCTCCGCGGCGCGGTCGTCAGGAAATAGGCGACGACCGCCACGGACACCCCGCCCATGATGAGCGCGATCACCAGCCCCGTCCGTGCGGCGGTTGCGCCGCGTCGGCGTGCCGAGGGCCGGCGATGGGCTTTGTCGCTCATGGGCGGATGGTAGTGCGGGCGCTCAGGGACGAATCGATCAATCCTGAACGAGGCGCATGGTGACCAGGTCCTGCACGTCCAAGATCCCCACGGGGCGGCCGTCGTCGTCCACGACCGGGATCTCGTCCTGACGGTACTCCCGGACCATCTTGACCGCGTCGCGCACCAGCGCCGTGTGAGGCAGGGAGCGCGGCGTGCGGGTCATGACCGACTCGATGGGGTGCGCGCGGCCCGCGGGATCCTTCAGGAAGAGCCGGCGCAGGTCCGCGTCGGTGAAGATACCGGTGAGCCGCTCGGTGACCGGGTCGACGAGCAGGATCGCGCCGGGCCTGCGCCCGTGGCGTTCCGCCCTGGCGAGCGCGTCCTCGACCGAGACCGAGTGAGGGATGAGCGGCATGTTCCGGCCGACCACGGTGCGGAGCATCTCGGTGACCGGTCTGAGGAGGCCGCCCAGCGTGCCGCCGGGGTGCCGCCGGGCGAAGTCCTCGTGCGTGAAGTTTCGCCGGCGTGCGGCGCACAGCGCGAGCGCATCGCCGAGGGCCATCGTGGCGGTCGTGGACCGTGTCGGGGCCATGGAAAAGTCGCTGACCGCCTCGTCGCAGAAGCCCAGGCGCAAGGTCACGGTTGCGAGGCGTTCGAGGCTCGACGGCGGGTCCCCGCACGTGCCGCCCGTGACGGCGATGATCGGCAGCGAGTCTTGTCGCAATGTCGCGGCGAGGTTGACGACCTCGTCGGTCTCACCCGAGAACGAGATGCACAGCACGGTGTCGGTGCGTCGGAAGCGTCCCAGGTCGCCGTGCGCCGCCTCCGAAGGATGGACGGAGTGGGAGGGGATGCCCAGCGACGTGAGCGTCGCGGCGATCTTTGTGCCCACGTGCCCGGACTTGCCCAGCCCGGAGACGAGGATTGTTCCCCCGGCGTCCGCGCAGTCGGCGATCAGACCGACCGCCGCGTGAAACCCGTCGCCGATCGCCGATTCGAGCGCGGTGACCGCCGCGGCCTCCTGCGCGATGATTCGGCGTGCGAAGGCGGCCTCGGGGGTGTGCTCCTCCGGCGCCGGCGCTTCGGCTGAGAGCGTCTTCGGGGCCGCGGCCCGCGGTGTCGCCATGCGGGAGTAAGGGTAGACTCGCCGGGGCCGGAGTGGTCGCGCCCGCGCGTACACTGACCATCCACCACCACGGACGGACCCATGCTCACCGAGGACTACCGCGTCAGGCTCGAGGCCTTCGAAGGGCCGATGGACCTGCTCCTGTTCCTGATCCGCAAGGCCGAGGTGGACGTCCACGATATCCCGGTCGCGCGGATTACCGACCAGTACCTCGAATTCCTGAAGGGGATCGACCGGATCGACATCGACCTCGCGGGCGAGTTTCTCGTGCTCGCGGCGACCTTGACGGAGATCAAGGCCCGCATGCTGGCGCCCGCGCCCACGCACGCGCGGCACGCTGCGATCCCGGACGCCGGGCCCGGCGAGGACCCCCGCGCAGACCTGGTCCGGCAGTTGCTCGCGTACAAGCAGTACAAGGACGCCGCGGCGGCGCTCGAGGACCGTCAGCGCGAGTGGTCCGGCCGCTTCCCGGCCGGGGCGTGCGGGATCGACGGAGACCGGCTGCGGGAGGCCGGGGAGGAGCCCGGCATCGACAGCGACGACCTCGACATCGTGATCCTGGCGCAGGCATTCTCAAGGATCATGGAGTCCGTGAACTTCGAGCGTCTGGGCGACCACAAGGTCACCTACGACGACACGCCGATCGAACTCCACGCCGCCGATGTGCTCGACCACGTGAAGCGGGCCGCCGAAGAGCCCGGGGGCGCGGGGCGCGGCCTCGAGCTGCGCCGCGTGTTCGGCGGGCGCACGAGGTCGGAGATGATCGGGCTTTTCCTGGCGGTGCTCGATCTGGTGCGCCGGCGGCTCGTCGCCGTGGCCCAGGACGGCGAGCAGGTCTACCTGAGCGCGCGGGACCCGGACGCCGACGTGCCGGCCGAGTCCGGCGGGGCGCCGCCCCCCCCGGCGACTATCGAGTGAGCGACTGGACGAAGCCCGCGAGCCGGTCCATACCCTTGTTGACCTGCTCCTCGGAGCACGCGAACGAAATGCGGGCGTGGTTCCGCCCGCAGCCGCCGAAGTCCTCGCCGGGCACGAACGCGACGAGCGACTCCTCGAGCAGGGCCTCGCAAAAGTCCATGGCGCTGGCGATCGCACGGCCGCCCGGTGACCTCGTCCCGAAATACGCGGACACGTCGGGGAACGCGTAGAACGCCCCCACGGGCGCGACCGTCGGCAGATCGGGGATCTGCGCGAGCCGCCGGCTGATCAGCTCGGCCCGCCGGGCGAACGCGCGGCGCATGGACTCGACCTCGGCGGCGCACTGCGTGAGCGCGGCACGGATCGCGGGGTAAACGAACGACGTGATGTTCGTCGACATCTGTCCCTGGAGCGTGCCCATGGCCTTGATCAGCTCCTTGCCGAAGGCCCCGCTCCCCACCGCGTACCCCGCGCGCCAGCCCGTCATCGCGAACGCCTTGGACAAGCCGTTGAGCGTCACCACCCGCTCGGCGATCGACGGGATCGATCCGATCGAACAGTGCCTCGCGCCGCCGTAGGCAATCTTCTCGTAGATCTCATCGCTGAGAACGATCAGCCCGGGCGCGACGGTCCGCGCGGCCTCCTCGACCACCGCCGCGAGCGCCCGCAGTTCGGTCTCGCTGTACATGGTTCCGCACGGGTTGCTCGGCGAGTTGAGGACGAGCAGCCGCGAGCGAGGAGTGATGGCCGCCTTTAACTGCTGGGGAGTGATCTTGAAGCCCCCCGCGGGCGTCGTCGGGAGTTCCACGATCCTGCCCCCGGCGAGTTCCGCGATCGGCGCATAGCTGACCCACGCCGGGACGGGCAGCAGCACCTCCTCGGCGGGTTCCCCCGTCCGCGCCTGGTCCAGCAGGCAGTGGCACGCCACATACAGCGAGTGCTTCCCGCCCGCCGAAATCGCCACGTGGTCCCCGGTGACGCCAGGAAGGGCGTTCTCCTCGGACACCTTTCGTGCGATCGCGGCACGCGTTTCGGGATCTCCCAGCGTGGGCATGTACTTGGTCTGGCCGGCGTTAAGGGCCTCGATGGCTGCTTTTTTCACGACGGCCGGGGTATCAAAGTCCGGCTCGCCCGCCGCGAAGGAAAGGACGTCCAATCCCCTCCGCTGCATGTCCTTGGCCCGGTTCATGAACGCGACCGTGACCGAGGGCTGGAGTTCGCGGACGCGCCGGGCGATGGTGAAGGACATGGACAGGAGGATAGGTGGAGGCGGGGACCGTCGGACGGCGGCGGTCAAGGAGCATTTGATCGATGTTCAGGCGGGACCTAGCATTGCCCGAAGCACGAAGACTGTTCAGATACCGAACGCAGGATCACCCATGGCCGTTCTCGCCGAGCGTCGCAAAGAGATCGTTTCCGACTACCGCCGCAACGACAAGGACACGGGTTCCCCCGAAGTCCAGGTTGCGATGCTCACCGAGCGGATCCAGGACGTTTCGCGCCACCTGCAGGACCACGACCACGACTTCCACAGCCGTCGCGGCCTGATCATGATGGTCAGCAAGCGCAACCGGCTGCTCCGTTACCTCGCCCGCACGGACCCGAAGCGGTATCAAACAGTCATCGCGCGGCTGGGACTGCGCAAGTAAGCCCTTCACGGCCCGCGTTCGGAGACGAACGCGGGCCGCTTCGTTTCAGGCCGCCTCCCTGGCCTCGTGGCAGTGGGCGCGCGACAGTCGGGGTCGAGAAGAGCCCTGCCTGCCCCGCGCCTTCTGCCCCAGGACCTCAGGGAGCAACGGCTGACCACGCGAGGCGTCGCGCCACACACAGCGCCGGCGTCGCGCGGCGGTGTGGCATATCGCACTCCTGAAGGGCTTAATTCATGGCAGAGTTTTCCACCAGCGTCACCAGGATCCAGCGCGAGATCGGCGGTCGCACCCTCACGATCGAGACCGGCGAGGTGGCGCGCCAGGCCGGCGGAGCCGTCCTGTGCACGTACGGGGGCAGCGTCGTGCTGGCCACGGTTGTCCGTGCCGCGCCGCGCGAGGGGCTGGACTTCTTCCCCCTCACCGTCGACTACCGCGAGAAAACCAGCGCCGCGGGCAAGTTCCCGGGCGGGTTTAAGAAGCGTGAGGGCCCGCCGAGCGAGAAGGAAATCCTGACGATGCGGATGATCGACCGCCCGATCAGGCCGCTGTTTCCTGACGGCTTTCTCGACGAGGTCCAGATCCAGGTGTTCGTGATGAGCCACGACACCGAGAACGACACGGACGTGCTCGCGGGCACCGCCGCGTCCGCCGCGCTGGCCATCAGCGACCTGCCCTTCGAGGGCCCGACCGCAACGGTGCGCGTGGGACGCATCGTGACCGAGGCCGGTCCGCAGTTCGTCCTCAACCCGACCGTCAGCCAGCTCGAGTTCTCGGATCTCGACCTCGTTCTCGCCGGCCACAAGGACGGCGTCAACATGATCGAAGTCGGCGCCGCCGAGATCGACGAGAAGGCGATGCTCGACGCGATGCGGTTCGGCTACGAGCACATCAAGGACCTCCTCGAAATGATCGGCGAGCTGGTCTCGAAGGCCGGCCGCGAGAAGGTGATGGGGGAGCTCAACCTTCCCTCGCCCGAAATCACGGCCAGGGTCGCGGCGGCGTGCGATGCGCGGCTGACCGAGTTCCGGCGCGTCAAGGGCAAGGCCGACCGCGCCGACCGCATCGACGCGTTCCGCAAGGAGTTCCTCGACGCTCAGTTCCCGCTCAAGCTCGACGGGAACTACGGCCAGTACGCCGAGTCGCTCAAGGCCCGCACGCAGGCCAAGGAAGCGTTCCGCCGCCTCGAGGAGAAGGTCACCCGCCGCCTCATCGTTCAGGACGGTGTCCGCGCGGACGGGCGCAAGCCCCGCGAGATCAGGCCGCTGGTGTGCCGCACCGGCATCTTCCCGCGCACCCACGGGTCGGCTTTTTTCCAGCGAGGCGAGACGCAGAGCCTGATCTCCTGCACGCTGGGCACCGCCAAGGACGAGCAGATCATCGACGGCCTGCTCCCCGAGTACAGCAAGAAGTTCACGCTGCACTACAACTTCCCGCCCTTCGCGACCGGCGAGGCCAAGCGCATCGGTTCCCCGGGCCGACGCGAGATCGGGCACGGCGCCCTGGCCGAACGGTCGCTCCTGGCGATCCTCCCCAGCCCGGACCAGTTCCCCTACACCGTCCGCGTCGTCAGCGACATCACCGAGAGCAACGGCTCTTCGTCGATGGCCTCGGTGTGCGGCGGGAGCCTGGCCCTGATGGACGCGGGTGTGCCGATCCGCTGCCACTGCGCCGGCATCTCCGTCGGACGGTTCGCCGATGACAACGACCAGAACGAGCTCTTCGTGACCGACATCATCGGCGAGGAAGATTTCTTCGGCGACATGGACTTCAAGGTCTCGGGCACCCGCGACGGCATCACCGGCATCCAGCTCGACCTCAAGACCCGGGGACTGAAGCTCGAGCAGATCGAGAGGATCCTGGCCCAGGCCAAGGAGGGCAGGCTCCACATCCTCGGGATCATGGAACAGGCCATCGCGGCGCCGCGCCCGGCCATCAGTCCCTTCGCCCCGCGCCTGGTCACCGTGATGATCGACCCCGACAAGATCGGCAAGCTGATCGGCCCCGGGGGCAAGACCATCCGCTCGCTCCAGGACAAGCACGGCGTGCAGATCGACGTCGAGGACGACGGCAAGGTCACCATCGCCGCGCCCAACGGCGACGCCATCGACGCCGCGCAGGCCGAGATCGAGGCTCTGTGCGCCGAGATCAAGGTTGGTACCGTCTTCACGGGCAAGGTCGTGAGCACGAAGGAGTTCGGCGCCTTCATCGAACTCGCCCCCGGCACCGACGGCATGTGCCACATCTCCGAGCTGGCCGAGGGGTTTGTCAAGAGCGTCGGCGACGTGGTGCGCGTCGGCGACATCGTCAAGGTCAAGGTCATCCTCGTGGACGACCAGGGCCGAATCAAGCTCAGTCGCAAGGCGGTCATCCTCGACGAACGGCGGGCCCAGCAGGGTCAGTCCCAGCCCGGGCCCGCGGCAGAGCCCGCCCCCGCCGGTCGCGGATAATCCGTCTTTCAGGCTCGGGCCGGACGGGCTCGCAGCGCGCCGAACCCGGACTTGCGGGATCGGCGCCGCGGTGTTAGTCTTGTCCGTTCCAGAGGATTGCCGAGGCCTGCCCGCGGTCTTTCCGCACGTTTCGGGCCGGTCTCGGTCGCCGGTTGGCTCGGCGGACGCGCGGATGTATGTTTGAGTTCGGCGGCTGACGGGCCGTGGGCGCCACGACGAGGGGCGCGCGATGGCCGACCAGACCCCGCAATTCACCCAGATCACCGGCGCCGAAGGCGTCGTGAAGTGGTTCGACCCGCGCAAGGGCTTCGGCTTTATCGTCGGGCCCGAGGGTCAGGACATCTTTGCGCACTTTTCGGTCATCCAGGGCGAGGGCTTCCGCGTGCTCAAGGACGGCGGCACGGTCGTCTACGACGCCGTCAAGACCGACAAGGGCTGGAAGGCCACGCGCGTGGTCCGCAGCGACAGTGTTGAAGTAACGGTCCTGCCCAAGCGCGGGTACATCCGCTCGCCCAGGCGCTGAGCCGGGGCTCGACGGGCGAGGCCCCGCCGTGGATACCGTTCGTCCATGCTCGACCCGGTCGCCGCCGGCGCCTTCGGATTCGCGGCGGGAGCGCTCCTCGCCGGCGCCATCGCGTCGTGGGGACTGCGCCGGCACGTCCGGAAGGTCCGCGCCGCCGAGCGGCGGGCGCGATCGGCCGAGCGCCTTGCCGAACTGGGCTCCATGACCGGGGGCCTCGCGCACGAGATCAAGAACCCCCTCTCCACCATCGGGCTCAACGCCCAGCTCCTCGGCGAGTCGATCGAAGAACTCGGGATCGACCCAGAGGCCAAGGGCCGGATCGGACGGCGCATCGCCTCGCTCCGGCGAGAGGTCGAGCGGCTGCGCGGCATCCTCGGCGATTTCCTCGAATACGCCGGCGAGGTCCGGCTCGATGCCCGTGCCGCCGACCTCAACGCGCTCGTCGAGGAACTCGTCGATTTCTTCCTTCCCCAGGCCGAGAAGCAGGGCGTGCGGCTCCGTGCCGACCTCGCGCCCGGCCACTTCCCTTTGACGATGGACACGCGGGCCGTCAAGCAGGCGGTGCTCAACCTCATGCTCAACGCTGTGCAGGCGATGGGCTCCGCGCGACCCCCCTCCGAGAACGCCACCTCGGCGCCGAAAGAGCTGATCCTCAAGACCACCCGCTCGGCCGACGCCGACAAGCGACCGATCGCCGTGCTCCACGTGATCGACACCGGCCCCGGCATCCCGCCCGACGCCCGGGAGCGGATTTTCCAGCCCTACTTCACCACCAAGTCAGGCGGCACCGGCCTCGGCCTTCCCACCGCGCGCCGGCTCATCGAAGCACACGGCGGGCACATCGACCTGCACACCGAGCCGGGGCGCGGCACGGATTTCGTAGTCACGCTCCCGGCGGCTCCGCCCGAGGACAGGC
>CAZCPB010000182.1:0-9435 GCA_964500365.1 uncultured Phycisphaeraceae bacterium | reverse complement strand
CTGAACCAGACCATGGGGAGCCTCGAGTTCCCCTCCGGCGGCACGCCGACGGTGCTCGGCGCGCCGGGCTCGAACGCGCTGATCCTGACCGGGGCCGAGGCCGACCTGAACAAGGTCGAGGAACTCGTCAAGACGCTGGACGTGCGCCCGACCGACGCGGGCACGGCCAAGGTCGAGACGTTCGAGCTGAAGCATTCCGACGCCGCGCAGCTCGCGCAGGTCGTGCAGCGGCTGCTCAGCGATCAGCAGGACACCGACCCCAAGCTCCTGCAGCTCAAGCTCCAGTACTCGCAGCGCAACCGGCCCGACCTCTTCAAGCCGCCGACCGTGCGGGTCGAGGCCGACGCGAAGAACAACACGCTGATCGTCTCGGCCCCCGCGGCGACGCTCGAACTGGCCAAGCAGATCATCGAGCGCCTCGACCAGCCGCCCGCGGCGCCCGACCGCACGGCGGTGACGTTCACGCCCTCGCGCGGCGATCCCGCGACCATGGCCGCGACGGTGTCGCGGATCGTGAACGCGACGGTGCCGCAGGGGCGCGCGCCGCTTGAACTGGTCGCCGAGCCGCGCACCGGATCGATCCTGGCGATCGGAAGCCAGGAGCAGGTAGCCGAGGCGATCAAGCGGCTCGCGGCGTACGACGAGCGAAGCGTCGCGCTCCCGCGCGCGCAGCTCGAAGTGATCGTGCTCAAGCACTCCGACGCCGCGAGCGTGGCGCCGACCGTCCAGGCGATGCTCGCCGATCGCGCCCGCTGGCCCGAGTCGCTGCGCCAGGTGGAGAAGGCCGGCGTGGCGATCGCGCAACCGGTCGTCAACGCCGACCCGCGCGGCAACCGCCTGCTGGTGAGCGCGCCCGGGGAACTGGTCGAACTCGCACGCCAGCTCGTGAACGCGCTCGACCAGCCCGCCGGCGCGGCGAGCGTCGACGTCCGCGTATTCACGCTGTCGCGCGGCGAGGCCGCGTCCGTTGCCGCGGCGGTCAAGTCCGGGCTCGAGGCCGCGACCCAGCCCGGCGAGCCGCGCCCGACCGTGAGCGCCGAGCCCGGGAGCAACTCGGTCGTGGTCACCGGCTCGGCGGCGCAGCTCGCCCGCGCGGCGGACCTCATCGAGCCGCTCGACGAGGCGGTCGAGCCCGACGGCGTGGGCGTCCGCACGATCTTCCTGAAGCACGCCCGGGCCGAAGCGATCGCGCCCGTGCTCGAAGGGGTGCTTGCACGCGAGAGCGAGCTCGACCAGCTCCCGATCTGGGCCCGCGCCCAGATGATCGCGGCGCGGGGCGGCAAGGAATCACCCAGGCCCAAGGTGGCCGCGGAGAAGAGGCTGAACGCCGTGGTCGTCAGCGGCCCAACGCCGGTCCTCGACCTGGCCGAGCAGCTCGTGACCGAGCTCGACGCCGACCCCTCAACGGTCGGCGCTGCGCCGTCGCGTTCCGTGCGGGTGATCACGCTGCGCAACGCGGACGCGTCGGAACTGGCGACCAGCGTCGGCACCCTCTTCGCCGAGGACGTGACCGAGCAGGCCCCGACCGTCCGCGTGGACAAGTCGAGCAACTCGCTCATCGTCCGCGCCACGCAGGCGCAGATGGCGACGATCGAGGAACTCACGGGCCGGCTCGACGCCGCGACGCTCTCGACCAGCCGCCAGCTCCGCACCGTGCCCATCGACCGTTCGCGCGCCGACGCGGCCCTCATGGCCCGCACGCTCAAACGCCTGCTCGAGCAGCAGGGGGGCGTGAAGGTCGAGGTGATCTCGACCGAGGACTTGCTCAAGAAGAGCGGCCTCGGCGATGACGACGACGAGCCGCCGAAGTCGCCCCCCAAAGGGCCGGGCAAGGCGCCCGCGAAGGGCAAGCCGCGTTCCGACGCGGGGTCCGGGCGGGTCCCGTGGTGGACGGCGTGGATCGGCGCGGCAAGCGTCGGTCAGTCCCCGTCGGACGCCGGCCCGCAGCCCGAGGCGGAGCCGCCCTCTGCCGATTCGGACGGCAACGGAGACGAAGAGGCCGGCGTCACGATCGCCGTGGACCCGGCGAGCAACTCGCTGGTGATCGTCGGCTCGCCGCGCACCACCGACCGGCTCGCGCAGCTCGCGACCGAGCTCGAGCGCACCATGCCCTCGGAACCGACCGCGGTGCACGTCGTGACGCTCCCCGCTTCGGCCGACGGGCGTCAGATCGCGCAACTTGTGAACCAGGTCGTCGTGCAGGTGGGGCGTGCCAGCCGCCAGAACATCGGCGGCTTCTCCGGCCCGGTGACGGTGGTGGCCGATCCATCCGGCGATGCGCTCGTCGTCCTTGCCAATCAGCACGACTTCGAGACCGTCGGACCGGTGATCGCTTCGATCGCCGAGGCGGGCCGGGCGGCGCAGGTCACGGTCAAGATCTACCCGTTGTCGAGCGTGACGGCGGCCCGTGCCGCGGCGGCGATCAGCGACTTCGTCGGCCCCTCCCCCCGCGGGGCGCAGGCGCGGCGCGTGCGAGAGCTCGACGTGACGCTGGAGGGAGAGTCCGGGCCCGTGCGCGCCACGCTCGACCCGTCCGCGGTGCGGGTGACGGCCGATCCCGGGGGCGCGTCGATCATCGTCGCCGCGCCGGCCGAATCGATCGCCTTGATCGATCGCTTCGTCGCCCTGATCGACCAGAGCCCGGTCGCCGACCGCCTGGCGATCCGGCGGTACGCGCTGACCAACGCCCGCGCGGCCGAGCTGTCCCGGACGCTCCAGTCCCTGCTCGATGCGCAGCGCCAGGGGCCGACCGCTCAGGAACTCCCGCAGGCGCGATTCATCGCCGACGAGCGGACGAACTCCCTCCTGGTCACCGCCTCGGGCCCGCAGCACGACGAGGTCGCGCGCCTGCTCGAGACCGCCGACGCCCCGGCCGAGGACAAGAACCTCGAACTGGCGATCATCCCGCTCCAGCAGGCTTCGCCCGCGACCGTCCAGAAGATCGTTGAGCAGGTGGTGATCGGGCGCGACGCGGGACGGAAGGAGAAGATCCGGATCTCCGCCGAGGAGAACTCCAGCCTGCTCGTCGTGCGCGCACCTTCCGCGGAGATCGAAGAGATCCGGGCGCTGGTCGCGCAGGTCGATTCGTCCGAGACCACCGGTCTTCCCGTGCGCCCCATCAAGCTCGAGAAGGCCGACGCGCAAGGGGTCGCGACCGCGCTGCAGCGATTCTTCAACGACCGCGCGGCGGTCTCCTCGCGTCCGGGCCAGCGCGTGGTGAACCGGGTCGCGGTGGTCGGTGATCGCCGCAGCGGGACGCTCGTCGTTGCCGCGTCCGACGAGGACTTCGAGCAGATCAAGGCCCTGGCCTCGACCTTCGACACGCCGAGCGCCTCGCAGGACGTCCAGTTCCGCATCGTCCCGCTCAAAAACGCGCGGGTCATGGACATCCAGCCGACGCTGAGCAACATCGCCGACCAGATGCAGTGGGAGCGGGCCTCGGGCGGCCGGCGGGCCGCCGACGACCGCGAGGAGCGCCTGCTCATCGAGAGCAACGAACGCACCAACAGCCTCGTGCTCGTCGGCTCGGCCGACTCCCTCGCGATGATCGAGAAGGTCGTCGCGACGCTCGACCAGGCGCCCAGCGAGCGGGCCGCGATGGTGGCCAAGGGGTACGCCGTCGCCAACGCCGACCCGCAGTCGATCAAGGCCGCGGTCGAGCGGGCGATGATGACCCCGGGCTGGCGCCCGTGGCGGGGGCCGGACCCCGACGCGGTCCTCGTCGAGATCGACCGGCGCCGGCGCGCCGTCCTTCTGGTGGGGAAGAGCGAGCGCGTGGAGCAGGCCCTCGCCTACGTGAAGGAACTCGACTCGGTCGGCGCGGGCGAGGGGCAGGCGATCGCCTCGATCCAGCTCCGGCACGCCCGCGCGGACCGGGCCGCGAACAGTCTGCGCCAGTTCTTCGCGGAGCGCGCCCGCGCCCAGGGGAATGTCGCCGACCAGGTCTCGGTCATGGGATCGCAGGACGGCAACGTGCTCATCGTCTCCGCCGACGAAGCGGACCAGAAGACGATCGCCGACCTGATCGCGCAGATCGATCAGCCCGACCTGGGCAAGGACCGGCGCTTCGAGATCTTCTACCTCCGCAACAGCAGCGTGCAGGAAGCAGCCCAGACGCTCCGCGCCATGTTCGGACGGACCGGCAGCGAAGAGCAGGTCGTGGTCACGCCCCAGCCGAGCACCAACTCGCTCATCGTCGGCGCGCCCGCGGAAGTCTTCGAGCAGGTCGCGTCGCTCGTGAAGCAGATCGACCAGCCGCCCACCGCCGAGAACGCCGCCATGACGACGGTCACACTCGGCGCCGCCCGCGCGAGCGAGGTGGCCCAGGCGCTCAAGAGCGCCCTGCCGCCCAACGTGAAGGTGACGATCACCCCCGTCGGCCGCAGCAACTCGCTCCTGCTCACCGGCTCCGACGAGGCCGTCAAGGTCGTGCTCGAGCAGATCAAGGCGATCGACACCGAGCCGGCCCGGAGCCTCTTTGCCTTCCGCCGCTTCTCGCTCCAGCACGCCATGGCCGACGACGTGTACTTCACCGTCGGCCAGATGCTCCGGGCCCGCGCCCGCGGCGAGGGCGGCGGCGCGGCCCAGCAGGCCAGCGTCGACTACTCCCGCCAGGACAACTCGATCGCGATCTCCGCGCCCCAGGACCAGATCGAGGAGATCGAGCAGATGGTGCGCCAGCTCGACGTGCCGCCCAGCACGACGCGGAGCACCGAGTTCATCAAGCTCCAGTTCGCCGACGCCGCGCAGACCTCCAAGGCCCTCGAGGTCTTCTACGGCCGCTTCGCGCCCGAGGCCGCGACGCCGGGCGCTCGCGCGGTCACGATCGTCCCCGACCCCGGCTCCAACTCCCTCATCGTCAGCGCCGAGAAGGACCAGTGGGAGGGCATCCGCGCCCTGCTCACGCGCCTCGACACCAAGGACTACGACACCTCGCGCCAGCTCGGGGTCATCCGCCTCAACCACGCCGACGCCCAGAGCGTCGCCCGCGCCCTCAACGAGGGCTTCCGTGCGCCCTTCGAGGACCGTGCGCGTCGCGACGCCGCGGCACGCCGCCAGCGGCTCCCGCAGACCGCCCGCGACGAGTCGGAATTCTTCTTCGAGCCCACGTTCCTGATCGACTCCGAGGGCAGCCCGAGCGTCTCGGCCGAGGCGCAGACCAACTCGCTGGTCGTCTTCGCGGGCCGGCGCGACATGGAGCGGATCGAATCGATCATCGCCCAGCTCGACGTCCCCGGCTTTGCCAGCATGGCCGAGCCCCGCGTGATCCCCCTCACCGGCACCGCCAAGCCCTCGGCTCTGGCAACCACGATCCGCGAGATGTTCCTGATGAGCCCCGCGGGAACAAGGGCGACCGGCCCGCGCTCGGTCGTCGTGCTCGGCGACGACGCCTCGGGCGCCCTGATCGTCCGCGCCGACGACCTTCAGTTCGCCCAGATCAAGGCCCTCGCCGAGACCCTCCAGCAGAAGGGCGAGATGGCCCGCCTCACGCCCGACGTGATCAGGCTCAAGCACGTCCCCGCCGCGAGGCTCCGCCAGACCCTGCTCGCGACCTTCACGCCCCTGGCCCAGCAGATGGGCGAGACGCTCGCCGTCGAGGTCGACCGCGGCACCAACGCGCTGGTCGTCATGTGCAGCCCTCGCCTCCGCGCCGAGCTCGAGCGGGTCGTGGGCGAGCTCGACGCACCCGGCCTCGGCGAGGACCCGCAGCAGCCCGATATCGGCCGCCTCGGCCAGAACATCTACATCGCCGACGTCGTCAACAACTCGCCCGAAGAGATCAGAAAGCTCCTCGACGACATGGGCCTGACCAGGCCGCAGTCGGCCGATCGCCCGGGCGTCGTGACCGACCCGGTGACGATCGTGCCCATGAAGACCCGGCGCGCCCTCGCCATCCTCGCCAACCCGGGCGACGGGCAGGCCGTGGTCGACCTGGTCAAGGCGCTCGACGCCGAGCCGGCGCAGGCCGAGCAGAAGGTCGTCGTCATCGCCCTCAAGAAGGCGTCGGTGCAGCCGCTGATCGCGACGCTCTCGGGCATGCTCAAGGCCGGGGACCAGGTGAGCCAGACCGGCCCCGCCGCGGCGCTGGCCGAGCAGGTCCGGCGCCTGGCGCTCAACGGCAACGCGCTGGGACAGGGCGAGATGAAGCTCGACCTGGCGGTGCCGATCCGCCTGATCCCGGACGTCGAGAGCAACTCGATCATCGTCGCCTCGACGGCGCCGAACGTCGCCGCGCTCGCCGAGGTCGTCAAGACGCTCGACACGCTCCCCGTGGGCGAGGCGGTCGTGGTGCGGATGTTCCCCCTCACCAACGCCTCGGCCACGCGCATCAAGGGCGTGGTCGAGGAACTGTTCAAGCAGGGCGAGGCGCTGCGGCGCCTCCCCGGCACCCGCCGGCAGGGCCTCCCGACCACCACCACCGGCCAGGCGCTCGCGGGCGAGATCGCCGTCTCCGTTGACGAGCGCACCAACCTGCTGATCGTGGCCGGGCGTGAGGAGGCGGTGGCCTTCGTCGAAGTGCTCGTCAAGGACCTCGACAGCGACGAGACGAGCAAGTGGATCGAGCCGGCGATCGTGCCGCTCAGGTTCGCCGACGCCGTGCAGATCTCGCGCCAGCTCCGCGCGGTGCTCGTCCAGGGCACGAGCACGACGCCCGAGGCCATCGGCCTTCAGAAGCAGTTCGGCCGACTCCGACTCGCGGCCCAGGGGGTGGACCTGGCCCCCGCCGCGGGCGACGAGGCGGGCGCGAAGCCCGCGGTCATCGAGGCCGATCTCTTCGCCCCCGTCACCAGCCTCGTCATCACGCCCGACGAGCAGAGCAACTCCCTCATCGTCGTGGGCACGCCCGGCAACATCGCCGTGGTCCGCCAGCTCGTCGCCATGCTCGACGTCGAGCTCGCCGCAGCGACCAACACCGTCCGCGTCTTCCCCCTGAAGTTCGCCGCCGCCGACCGTGTCGCCGCGATGATGCTCGATATCTTCCGCCAGCGCGAATCAACCGGCGCCATGCGCGAGGAAGACCGCCTGATCGTCGCGGCCGACGCCCGCACCAACTCGCTGATCGTCACCACCAGCCCCCGGTCATTCGCCGTGCTCGAGGGGCTGCTCAAGACCGTGGACGGCGAGCAGGCCAGCGCCTCGGTGGGCCTGCACGTCCTGCCCGTCGAGGGCGCCGACGTCCGCACGCTGGCCCCGCGCATCCAGGCGCTGATGCGCGAGCGGATCGACACGGCGGTCCGCTCGGGCGCCGTCAAGAACCCGGCCGACGCCTTCAGCATCGAGGCCGAGCCGACCAGCAACCTCCTCATCATCGCCGCCAGCGACGAGAATTTCCGCATCGTGAAGGAACTCGTTCAGACCCTTTCGACCGACGCCAGGGCGCTCGCCGCGGGGGCGCGGACCGACCTGATCCAGCTCGGACGCACGCCCGCCTCCGAGGCCGTCGCCTCGATCCGCGACCTCTACGTCAACAAGGAGAACGCCAAGCGCGGAGCCGACGCCGTGACGGTCTCGGCCAACGACCGGCTCAACGCGCTCATCGTCGGCGGCACCGAGCAGGACATCGCCGAGATCCGCCGCCTGGCCGCGCAGATCGACGCCGCCCCGGTGCAGACGATCCGGACCGTCGAACGGATCGAGCTCCGCAGCGCCAACGCGCTCGAACTCGTGCGCCTGCTCGAGAACGTGCTCGCCGGCCGGCCCCTCTCGGGGACCGGTTCGGGCATCGGCGGACGCCAGGCCACGAAGATCCAGTTCTTCCGCGGCCAGCTCGCCGAGGACCTCAAGGACCGCACCGGCGTCAAGCCCACGGAAGCCGACGTGGACGGCGTGATCCGCGAGCAGGTGACGCTGACCCCGGACCTGCGCAGCAACTCGATCGTCGTCGCGGCGCCGCCGGAAATCTGCGCCCTGGTCCGCGACATCGTCGCCGACCTCGACTCGACGAGCTCGGGCGACCGCAAGATCGAGCAGTTCCACCTGAAGAACGCCGACGCGCGCCAGATGGCCGACCTGCTCCGCGACACGTTCAACCTGCGCCAGCAGGGGACGTCGTACGTGCTCCTGCCGACCCGCGGGCCCGAGGACCTGCCGACCGAGCCGGGCGCCGAGCCCGCTCTTGCCGACGCCGGGTTCGGCGCCACCGGCGTCACCGCCGTGCCCGACGAGCGTCAGCAGCTCTCGATCGCGATCGACGCGCGCACCAACTCGCTGATCGTCTCGGGCACCGAGCGCTACCTGGAGCTGGTCCGCAAGGTGGTCGATTCGCTCGACTCGATCGAGGCCGCCGAGCGCGAACGCACCGTCTACAACCTGCGCAACGCCAAGGCCAAGGACATGGAGGCGACGCTCGACAAGTACTTCAAGGGCGACGCCGACGTGCAGCGCCAGCTCTTGGGCCCGCAGCTCTCGGGCTCGATCATGCGCCAGCTCGAGCAGGAAGTGACGATCGTCGGCGACGAGAAGAGCAACAAGCTCGTCATCTCGACCTCGCCGCGCTTCACCGAGACGGTCCTCAAGATCGTCGAGGAGCTCGACACCGCCCCGCCCCAGGTCATGATCCAGGTGCTGCTGGCCGAGGTGACGATCGACAGCGGCTTCGACTGGGGCATGGACCTGAAGGTCGGGCCCTTCAACGGCCCCGGCCTCACCTACGGCTACACCGCCGGCGGCGTGGGCGTCGCCAACGCCCTCGGCGTCCCCAACCTCGCCGTCACCAGCGCCGACTTCACCCTGCTGGTGCGGGCGCTCGAGGCCCAGGGCAAGCTCGAGATCCTGAGCAACCCGCAGCTGCTCATCAGCAACAACCAGGTCGGCAAGATCCAGGTCGGCGAGGACGTCGCGATCGTGGACCTCGTCGAGCGCACCCCCCAGGGCGGCAGCGTCTCCGACGTCACCCGCCAGGACATCGGCGTGCTGCTCAACGTGACGCCGACCATCAACGACGACGGCTTCGTCCGGATGGAGATCAAGCCGGAGATCTCGCAGCTCTCGACCAAGACCACCCAGATCAGCTCCGACGTCTCCGCCCCCGTCATCACCAAGCGCACGCTCGACACGATCGTCTCGGTCAAGGACGGTCAGAGCGTGGTCATCGGCGGGCTCATCCAGAACATCATCGAGGACCGCGAAACCAAGGTCCCGTTCATCGGCGATATCCCGATCATCGGGATCCCGTTCCGAACCATCAAGAAGACCAACACCAAGACCGAGCTCCTCGTCGTGCTCACGCCGCGCATCGTTCCCGGCGCGACCGCCGCCGGCGCCGACCGCTCGGTCGAACGGCTCAACGCGATCACCAACCGTCAGATCGACCGTGTCCAGGATCCCGAGCGCGTCCGCGACATGATGCGGGAGATCGAGGGCTCGCTCGATCTCCCGGGCAAGCCCCCGTACCGGCGCGACCCCGGCCCCGACCCGGGCCCCGGGGGCCCCGAC
>CAZCPB010000181.1:0-9444 GCA_964500365.1 uncultured Phycisphaeraceae bacterium | reverse complement strand
ACTGGGTTCCGGATCGGAGTTCCATTCCGTTTCGCCGTCCGCTCGATTCCCTGCTCCTTCTCTGCGTCCTCTGCGCCTCTGCGGTGAATCCCCTCCGGGCCTTGTCATGCCAGCAGCTTGCTGAAGACCTCGCCCGCGACATCCGTGAGCCTGAAGTCCCGCCCCTGGAACCGGTACGTCAGCCGCGTGTGGTCCAGCCCGAAGAGGTGCAGGATCGTCGCCTGGATGTCGTGGACGTGGAAGGGGTCCTCGGTGATGTGGTAGCCCAGGTCGTCGGTTGCGCCCAGGGTCTGGCCGCCCTTGATGCCGCCCCCCGCGAACCACATCGTGAAGGCGTGCGGGTGGTGGTCGCGCCCGAGGAACTTGCTCCCGGCCCGCTCCTCGTTCATGGGCGTGCGGCCGAACTCGCCCCCCCAGACCACGAGCGTGTCCTCGAGCAGGCCGCGCTGCTTCAGGTCCTTCACCAGGGCGGCGCACGCCCGGTCGGTCTCCCTGCAGCGCTCGGGGAGCGAGTGCACGATGTCGTCGCTCATCGCCGAGCCGTGCGAATCCCACCCGCGGTGGTAGAGCTGCACGAACCGCACGCCGCGCTCGACCAGCCTCCGGGCGAGCAGGCAGTTGGCCGCGAACGACGGCTTGCCCGGCTCGACGCCGTACATCTCCAGTGTTTCTTTCGATTCCTTCGCGATTTCGAGCAGCTCGGGAACGCTCGACTGCATCTTGTACGCCATCTCGGCGCTGGCGATGCGCGTCGCGATCTCCGGGTCGCCGACCTCGGCGAGGTGCGCGGCGTTGAGGTCGCGGAGCGCATCGAGCGAGTCGCGCCGGGTCTGCGGCGAGATGCCCGCGGGGTTGCTCGTGAAGAGCACCGCGTCGCCCGTGCCCCGGAACTGCACGCCCTGGTAGTGCGTCGGCAGGAACCCGCTCGACCAGCACGAGCAACCGCCCGAGGGCTGCCCGCCCCCCGAGAGCAGCACGACGAACCCCGGCAGGTTCTCGCACTCCGAGCCCAGCCCGTACGTCAGCCACGAGCCCATGCTGGGCCGGCCGATGCGTGCAAGCCCAGTGTTTATGAAGAGCTCGGCGGGCGCGTGGTTGAACGCGTCGGTCTTGCACGAGCGGACGATCGCGATGTCGTCGGCGATGGTCTTCGTGAAGGGCAGCAGTTCCGAAATCTCCTGGCCGCTCCTGCCGCAGCGCTCGAACTTGTACGGCGTGCCCAGGAGCTTCGGCGTCCCCTTGATGAACGCGAACCGCTCGCCCTTCAGGTACTCGGCCGGGCAGTCCTTCTGGTGGTGCTCGATCAGCTTCGGCTTGTTCTCGAAGAGCTCGAGCTGCGAGGGCGCGCCGTTCATGAAGAGGTAGATGAGCCGCCTGGCCCTGGGCGCGAAGTGGGGGGGCTTCACGGCGAAGTGGTCGGTCCTTCCGCCGCGGGGCGGCCCGCCGCCGTCCGGTTGCGCGAACGCGCCACGCGGCAGCATCGAAGCGAACGCAAGCGATCCCATGCCGCACACGCAGTCGCGGAAGAACTGGCGGCGGGTTTGGGAGACGAGATGGTCGTTCAAAGAATTCATGCCGATGCTCTCGCCCGGAGAGTGCCCGTGGTGGAGGTCACCGCGACCGGAACCCGGGAAAGGATTTCAAGGCGCGTTCCGGGCGAAGTCGGGGAGCAACGCGGGATGGTCGAGGGGTGGTGTGGGTTCACGCGTTTACTCCCGCGTCAGCGTCTCATCGAGGTTCAGCAGCACGTTCGCGACCACGGTCATCGCCGCCAGTTCGGGCTCGTCGTAGGAGAGCCCCTTGCCCGACGGGCCGAGTCCCGCGACCGCCGCGGCGTCGGCGGGTGAGGCCGCGTAGGTCTCGAGCGTCTGGCGGTAGAGTGCGCCGAGCCGGTCGAGCTCCTGAGCGCTCGGCGAGCGCGCCGTGCAGGCGCGGAATCCCAGGGTGAGGCGGTCGGACAGATCCGACCCGCCCTCGGTCACCATCCGACGCGCCAGCGCCCCCGCCGCCTCGACAAACTGCGGATCATTCAATGTCGTGAGCGCCTGCAACGGCGTGTTCGTCCGCGGCCTTCTCGTGCACGCGATCTCGCGGCTCGGCGCATCGAACGCGACGAACGTCGGGTACGGCGCGGTCCGCCGCCAGAACGTGTACAGCCCGCGCCGGTACTTGTCCTCGCCCGTGCTCTCGACCCACCGGTCGTTGTTATAGATCATCGTCCACGTGCCCTCCGGCTGCGGCGGGAAGACGCTCGGCCCGCCGATCTTCGTCGAGAGCAGGCCCGACGAGGCCAGGGCGATGTCGCGGATCATCTCGGCCTCGACACGAAACCGCGATGCCCGCGCCAGAAGCCTGTTCGAAGGGTCGCGCTCAAGCAACTCGGGAGTGATGCGCGACGACTGCATGTACGTCGCGCTGGTGACGATCAGCCGGTGCATGGCCTTCATGCTCCAGCCCTGTCGGATGAACTCGGTCGCGAGCCAGTCCAGCAACTCCGGGTGCGTCGGCGGCTCGCCCTGCGTGCCGAAGTCCTCGCTCGTCTCGACCAGGCCGCGACCGAAGTGAACCTCCCACATCCGGTTCACGGCCACCCGCGCCGTGAGCGGGTGCGCGGGGTCGAACAGCCACGCGGCGAGCGCCAGCCGGTCGGCCTTCT
The DNA here is from genome assembly GCA_964500365.1 of uncultured Phycisphaeraceae bacterium. GTDB lineage: Bacteria > Planctomycetota > Phycisphaerae > Phycisphaerales > UBA1924 > CAZCPB01. The sequence goes on along the minus strand of CAZCPB010000181.1, from coordinate 6,788 downwards.
GGCCCGCCGGGATCTGCGGCAGCACGGCCGGGACGCCCGGCTCGACCTTCGCGCCCGGGGTCATGAAGCTGCCGCGGACAAAGACGTGCGTAGAGCGAGGGGTGTCGAGCTCCTTGAGCACCATCGCCTGCGCCGCGATCAGCGAATCCCGCTGCGTGCGGAGCGAGGCCAGCCGCGAACGCGTGTCCGCGAGCAGCGGCGTGACCGATCGGAAGTGATCGCGCAGCGACCGCTCCTGAGCGTCGGTCCGCGTGTCTTTCGCGGTGGCGAGGCTCTCGGCGATCGTCCGCGGCACCATGATCGCCTCGCGCGCAGCCGCCCTGGTCAGGACCGAGATGCGCACGTGCGCGGGGTTGAGGTGCGAGCCGTACGCGTTGGTGATCGACAGCGTGAACACGCCGCCGTCGGCACTCTCGATCGGTCCCTCGAGCCGGAAAACCGCCGCGTGCGAGACGCCGGACTCGGGGGCGAGCGCCCACCCCGTCTTCGGGTCGCCATCAATGGCGTGCGCGGCCTTCCACGGCCCGCCCGCGGCCTGCTCGAAGTCGGCCAGCGCATCCGTGAACCGCAGCGTTTCCCGCGCGCCGCCAGCGCCGGGGCCGGTGGACCGCGCCAGGGAGAGCTCGCTGACGACAACGTTCGCGTCGGCGGGGTTGCGCCCGATCCCGGGCGTCCCCTCGTCGGCGAGCAGTTCCAGTCGCAGCCACGCGGCGCCCGACAGGTCCCGAGCGTAAGGTCGTACGTGTCCTTTTCTGCGTTCGGGCCCGACGCACTGACCGACCCTTCGGAGCGAACGGTGAAGGCGGCCCCGCCGTTCGACCTCGCATCCACGATCGGGACGATTCTCCACGCGTCGAGCACCGAGGCGTACTCGCGCTCCCACGCGTCCTGCGCAGCGCTCAACTCCGGCGAGTCGGACTCGTACCTCGCCTCCACGGCCGCGAGCTCCTCGGCGGCCTTGTCGTACTCGGCCTCGCGTCCGCGCTTTGGGACCGTGACCATCGCCCCCGCCGCGTCCACCCCAAACTGGTGCGGGCGCGTGTCCGCCTCGCACGAGTTGAAGATCGCGTACAGCCGGAAGTAGTCCTCCTGCGTGATCGGGTCGAACTTGTGGTCGTGGCACTGGGCGCACGCGACCGTGAGCCCCAGCCACGTTGCGCCCGTCGTGTTGACCCGGTCGATGATCGTCTCGGCGCGGAACTCCTCGGGGTCCACGCCCCCTTCCTCGTTGATCATCGTGTTGCGGTGGAACCCCGTCGCGATGAGCTGCTCCCGCGTACGCCCGGGGATCAGGTCGCCCGCGAGCTGGTCGGTCGAGAACCGGTCGAACGGCTCATCGCGGTTGAACGCGTCGATTACCCAGTCCCGGAACGGCCACGCCACCCGCCGGTTGTCTTTCTCGTACCCGTGCGTGTCGGCGTATCGCGCGAGGTCGAGCCACGGCCGCGCGAACCGCTCCCCGTAGTGCGGCGACGCCAGCAGCCGGTCCACCAGGCGCTCGAACGCGTCGTGACGCGGGTCGGCGAGGAACTCGTCCACGTCACGCACGGTCGGCGGGAGGCCCGTCAGGTCGAGGCTCGCGCGCCGGATGAGCTCTTCCCGGCTCGCCCCCGGCGACGGCCGGAGCCCCTCGGCCTCCAGCCTCGCCAGCACGAAGTGATCGATCGGGTTCCGCGGCCAGTGCGTGTCCTTCACCGGCGGCGGGTTCGGTCGCGCCGGCGCCCGGAACGCCCAGTGCCAGGGCTCGCCCGTCCCGGCGCGCGTGTAGTGAGCGCCCTGATCGATCCACAGCCGCAGCAGCCGCACCGACTCGTCATCGAGCGGCGCGCCCTTGGGGGGCATCGTCGTGCCCACCTCCGCGCCGCTGACCAGCGCGATGAGCCGGCTTTCGTCGGCGCGTCCGGGCACAATCGCCGGAACCCCCGACGCCCCCCCCGCCAGCACCCCTTCTCGCGAATCCAGACGCCGGTCCGACTCGGGATCCTCCCCCGTGTGGCAATGGAAACACCGCCGCGCGAAGATCGGCCTGATGTCCTTCTCAAAGTCCACGCGCGAGTCCGCGGAGACGAGCGTCACCGGCGCGGGCCCCGAAGAGAGGTACGCAAGCGCGCGGTCGATGTAATCTCTTCCGTGCACCAGGCTGCCGCCGAGGTGGCCCGTGACCGCCACAGCCATCGCCGCCCCGACAAGCCCAAGCCGGTACATCACAAAGGGCCGGCGCGTCCGTCGCACCCGGGCGATCGGAGCGAGCACCGCCGCCACCGACGCAAGGACCGCCACCGCGACGCTCAGCCAGCGGTGCCACGCCAGCACCGGGTCCGACCCGGAGTGCCCCGAAGTCTCCGCGTCGGACCAGCCCATCGCCGCCGACGCGACCGCGCTCAGGCCGCCAAGCACGATGCACGCCACCCCCGCAGGTGAGGGCGAGTACGCCCCCCGCCGGAACCGCACGAACTCCAGCAGGGCCGCGGCAAGGATGAGCGCGATCGGGAAATGCACACCCAGCGGGTGCAGCTTGCCCGCGAAGAGCCAGAGCCGCTCGGCGAGGGGTGGGTCGGCCGCCGGGAGCATCCGCGGCCAGTGTACCGCGCCCGGCCCGCAGGACCGCCGCGATCGGCGCATCTGCACTGGTTGTGCCCCGCGATCGCGGCGAGTACCGTGTCGGGCTCGCCCGGCGCCGCCGGGCAGGGACATCTCTAAGGCTTCTGGGAGCAGGTATGCGCGGCAAGATACTTTCGAGCGCGGCGGTCTTCTGGGCCGCTTCGCAGTGCGCGGCGGGCACGCAGGGCTACTACCGCCAGCCCTGCATCCACAAGGACACGATCGTCTTCGTCGCCGAGGGCGATCTGTGGAAAGTCCCTGCCGAGGGCGGAGTGGCGACGCGGATCACGTCCCACCCCGCCGACGAAGGCTCCCCCCGGGTCTCCCCCGACGGTTCCACCCTCGCGTTCACCGCCCAGTACGAGGGCTCGACCGAGGTCTACACGATGCCCTTCGGCCCCGGTGCCGCGGCGTTGCCCACCCGCTGGACGTACGAGGGAGGACGCGCATCCGTCGCCGGCTGGACCCCCGACGGGCGCGTCATGTACGTCACCGACCAGTACTCGACCTTGCCGAACCATCAGATGGTCCTGATCGACGTGAGCCCGGGCCACAAGGCCGGCTCGCGCGAGGCGGTGCCCCTCTGGCAGTGCTCGGCCGGCGCGTACGACGACGCCGGCAAGTCCCTGTTCTTCACCCGCCTCGCCTTCCAGGGCAGCCACACCAAGCGCTACAAGGGCGGCACCGCCCAGAACCTCTGGCGGTTCGACGGGCCGGGCGCCGGCGCTGAGGCCTCGGCGCTCACCCCCGACTACCCCGGCACCAGCAAGGACCCGATGTGGTGGAAGGGGCGGGTCTACTTCGCGACCGACCGCGACGGCACCATGAACATCTGGTCGATGACGCCCGACGGCGCCGACCTGAAGCAGCACACCCGCCACGAGGGCTTCGACGTGGCATCCCCGACGCTGTCGGAGGGCCGCATCGCCTACCAAGTCGGCGCCGACATCCACGTGCTCGACCTCAGCGGCGACAAGGCGGCGCCGGTGTCGATCACCCTCGAATCCGACCTCGACCAGACCCGCGAGCGCTGGGTCGAGAAGCCCATCGAGTACATGACCAGCGCCCACGTCTCGCCCGACGGCGACCGTGTCGTGATCACCGCCCGCGGCCGCGTCTTCGTCGCCCCGCACCGCCAGGGCCGGATCGTGGACGCCACCCGCAAGGAAGGCGTGCGCTACCGCGATGCCCGCTTCATGCCCGACGGGAAGACGATTGTCGCGCTCTCCGACGAGTCCGGCGAAATCGAGCTCTGGACGCTCCCGGCCAACGGCGTCGGCGACGCGACGCAGCTCACCACCGACGGCGATGTGCTCCGGTGGGACACCTGGCCCTCGCCCGACGGCCGGAAGATCGCGCACACCGACAAGAACAACCGCCTCTGGATCTACGACGCCGAGGCCCGCACCAACACAAAGATCGACGAATCCACGATCGACACGATCACGGACCTGGCCTGGTCGCCGGACAGCCGCTACCTCGCCTACGCCGCGCCCGCGGAGAACACCTACATCCGCGTCAAGGTGTACGACACCTCGACGGGAGAGTCCCGGTTCCTCACGAGCGACCGCTTCGTGAGCAACAGCCCCGCCTGGAGCCCCGACGGCAAGTGGCTCTACTTCCTCTCCGACCGCAACATCGACTCGGAGGTCGGCAGCCCCTGGGGCTTCATGGCGCCCGAGCCCTTCTTCGACCGCACCACGAAGATCTACCTTGTCGCCCTCAAGGACGGCCTTCGCTCGCCCTGGGCTCCGAAAGACGAACTCCAGCCGAAGAAGGACGAGTCCAAGGACGACAAGAAAGACGACAAGAAGGACGACAAGGAACCGCCGAAGGACGGTGACAAGAGCGACAACGGCGACAAGAAAGACGGCGACAAGCCCGGCGCGAAGAAGCCCGACGTCGTCATCGAGTGGGACGGCATCGAGCGCCGGCTCTTCGAGGTCCCGCTCCCCCCCGGCAACTACTCGGCCCTCACGGTCACCGAGAAAGCCCTCTTCTTCACGACGGCCCAGGGCACCGGTGACAAGAAGCGCCACCTCGCCGGCGCCACCATCACCAACGAGAACGCCGAGGTCAAGTCCCTCCTGCAGGACATCAAGCGCTACGAGCCCTCCGCCGACCAAAAAAAGCTCCTCGTCCACAAGGGCGATGCGCTGTACATCATCGACGCCGCCGTCGCCGACAAGGTCGATCTCGACAAGAAGAACGTCGCCCTGGGCGCCTGGAACCTCTCGGTCATCCCACGCGAGGAGTGGCGCCAGATGTTCACCGAGGCCTGGCGCCTCGAGCGCGACTACTTCTACGACACCGGCATGCACGGCGTGGACTGGAAGGCGATGCTCGAGAAGTACCGCCCGCTCGTCGACCGCGTCACCACCCGCGCCGAGCTCTCCGACGTCATCGCCCAGATGGTCGCCGAGCTCTCCGCGCTCCACATCTTCGTGCGCGGCGGGGACCTCCGTGATGCGCCCGACAAGGTCCGCACCGCCTCCCTCGGCGCCGAGCTCGAGCCCGACCGCGCCGGCGGCGGCTGGCGCGTCACCCACGTCTACCGTTCCGACCCCGACCGCCCCGAGCGAGCCTCTCCCCTCGCACGCCCCGGCGTCAATATCAACCCCGGCGACGTCGTCGAGATGATCGACGGCGTCCCGACGTCGTCCGTGCCCGACTACCGCCAGCTCCTGCGCAACAAGCCCGGCGAGCAGGTCCTCCTCCGCGTCAAGCCGCCCTCGGGCGACGCCCGCGACGTCATCGTCGTCCCCATGTCGTCCGCCGACGCGGCCGACCTGCGCTACCACGAATGGGAGTACACCCGCCGCCTCGAAGTCGAGAAGGCCTCCGACAACCAGATCGGCTACCTGCACCTCCGCGCCATGGGGGGCGACGACTTCTCCGACTTCGCCCGCGGCTACTACCCCGTCTTCAACCGCGCCGGACTCATCATCGACGTCCGCCACAACCGCGGCGGCAACATCGACAGCTGGGTCCTTGCCCGCCTCCTCCGCAAGGTCTGGTTCTACTGGAACGACCGCGTCGCCAAACCGCCCCTGTGGAACATGCAGTACGCCTTCCGCGGGCACGTCGTCGTCCTCTGCAACGAGCGCACCGCCTCCGACGGCGAGGCCTTCAGCGAGGGCGTCAAGCGACTCAACATCGGCAAGGTATACGGCACCCGCACCTGGGGCGGAGAGATCTGGCTCAGCTCGAGCAACTTCCTCGTGGACCGCGGCATCGCTACCGCCGCGGAGTTCGGCGTCTTCGGTCCCGAGGGCGAGTGGCTCATCGAGGGCCACGGCGTCGAGCCCGACGTCGTCGTGGACAACCTCCCGCACGCGACCTTCAAGGGCCAGGACGCCCAGCTCGCCGCCGCGATCGAGTATCTCAAGCAGAAGATGAAGGACGAGCCCGTCCCGCCCGTCGTCGTCCCGAAGAAGCCCGACAAGTCGTTCCGCCCCGCCGCCAAGTGAATCCGGCCGGGCGGAGCGCATGAAAAAGCCCGGGCCGGTGCCCGGGCCGCTCGCTGCGCGTCAATCGGCTCGGCGCGTCAGGCGCCCGCGCCTTCCTTCTTCTTCTCCTTGCCCCCGCCCGTCTTCTCGACGATCCGCTTGAGCTCGGGTTCCATCTCGCCGGGGTGGCCGATCCAGGCGATCTTCCCCTCGCCGTCCACGATGAACGCGCTGGGGATGCCGCGACGCCCCGCCGCCTGCATGTACGCCTTGTCCATCGCCTTGTCGGCGCCGTCGTAGACCACGGTGTAGTCCATGCGGTCGCCCTGGTCCTTGACGAACTTCTCGACCTTGGCGAGCGTGTCGGAGTTGTAGCTCTTGTCCTCCCAGATGTTGGTCCCGATGATCGTCACGCCCTTGTCCTTGTACTCCTTCTGGAGCTTGGACAAGTGCGGGAACTGAACCTTGCACGGGCCGCACCACGTCGCCCAGAATTCCACGACGTACACGTGCCCCTTCTCGAAGCCCGTGATCGGCTCGCCCTTGATGAACTTCTCGACCTTGAGCGCGGGCGCCTTGTCGCCCACCGCGAGCTTCGCGCCGGCCGCTTCCTTCTGTGCCGGCTGGCCCTGACCGGGAATCGCCAGGCCCGCCAGCGTGGATGCGCCGGAAACCAGGGCGCCGGCGACGACGAGTGAAACGAGCGTGTTCATCGATACCTCCATGAGGGGTGGGGGG
>CAZCPB010000180.1:0-9460 GCA_964500365.1 uncultured Phycisphaeraceae bacterium | reverse complement strand
TGCTCGCGTGGGGTCCGCGCGGGCCGATGGGCTTCCGGGTGCTCCAGACGAGGATCACCCGGAAGACGCTGAGCGCGCGTGTGCTGGGCGCGGGCGCCGGCGGTGTTCGTGGCGTTCGACGTGCTCGAGCGGGCGGGGGCGGACGTGCGGCAATGCGAACTGGCCGAGCGAAGGGCGCTCCTGGAAGGGCTGCTGCCGGGTGACGCCGGCCCTCTGCGGGTGTCGGACCGACTTGGCGCTTCGAGCTGGGAGGACGTGACGGCGCTGCGGACCGGCTCGCGCGAGCGGGGCGTCGAGGGCGTCATGATCAAACGCCTGGGGTCGGCGTATGGGCTCGGTCGCACACGGGGCGACTGGTGGAAGTGGAAGATCGAGCCGCTCACGCTCGACGCGGTGCTGGTCTACGCCCAGCCGGGGCACGGCAAGAGGGCGGCGCTGCTGACGGATTACACCTTTGCGCTCTGGGACAAGAACGAACTCGTCCCCGTGGCCAAGGCGTACAGCGGGCTCTCGAACGACGAGATCGCGGCGCTCGACGCGTGGGTGCGGCGGAACACCGTGGAACGGTTCGGGCCGGTGCGCCGGGTCGCGCCCGAGCGGGTGTTCGAGATCGCGTTCGAAGCCATAGGGCGATCGCCTCGACATCGCTCGGGGATCGCCGTTCGATTTCCGCGGATCCTCCGGGAGCGGGGCGACAAAGACGCGAAAGACGCGGATACTGTGGGTCGCGCCGTGGAGCTGATCCGTGATCAGGAACGCCGCAACCAGGGACGGTGAAGTTGCGGCCAGGCCACGGCGTTCGCGGAGCACGCGCGCGGGCACCACGGGCCGAACGGGCGGGGTCGCGACGCTCGAAGCGTGGTTCGGGTCGCGCGGCTGGTCGGCGCACGACTTTCAGAAGCGGGCCTGGCGGGCGTTCCTCGAGGGCCGTTCCGGGCTGATTCACGTGGCGACCGGGGCGGGCAAGACGTACGCGGCGTACGGCGGTCCGCTGGCTTCGATGATGGACGAACTCGAGGGGGCGGGGCGCGTCGAGGGTCCGCGCGTGCTGTACATCACGCCGCTGCGGGCGGTGTCGCGTGACATCGAGGCGGCCTTGAAACTGCCCATCCTGGAGATGGGGCTCGATCTCAGCGTCCAGAGCAGAACGGGCGACACGGCGTCGTCGCTGCGTGCCAGGCAGCGTCGGGGGTTGCCCAGCGTGCTCGTCACGACCCCCGAGTCTCTATCTCTCATGCTCACGTGGGAGGATGCACGGGCTCTCCTGGGCACGCTGACCTGCGTGATCGTGGACGAGTGGCACGAACTGCTGACCAGCAAGAGGGGGACGCAGACGGAACTCGCGCTGGCGCGTCTCCGGACCTTCGCGCCCGCGGTGCGCACGTGGGCGCTTTCGGCGACGCTGGAAAACCTCGAGGAAGCGGCCCGGGCGGCGGTGGGCGCCGGCGCGGACGCCCGGGTGATCAGCGCTCCGGTGGACCGGCCGATCGTGATCCAAAGCCTGCTCCCCCGGAGTGCGGAGAGATTTCCGTGGGCGGGGCACCTGGGGCTGAGCATCCTGCCCGAGGTGGTCGCGTCCCTGGATCCGTCGAAATCGACGATCGTCTTCACCAACACACGGTCGCAGGCGGAACGGTGGTACCAGGCGATCCTGGTGGCCCGCCCCGAGTGGGAGCCGATCGCGGCGCTGCATCACGGGTCCATTGACCGCGACGAGCGGGAGCGGGTCGAGCACGGGCTCAAGAACGGCTCGATCCGCCTGGTGGTCGCGACCAGTTCACTCGACCTTGGGGTGGACTTCGCGCCCGTCGAACGCGTGTACCAGATCGGTTCGCCCAAGGGCGTGGCGCGCCTGATGCAGCGGGCGGGGCGCTCGGGGCACAGGCCCGGCGAGACCTGCCGCGTGATCTGCGTGCCGACGCACGCGATGGAGATGGTCGAGATCGCGGCGGCGCGCCGGGCGATCGCCGAGGGGGAGATCGAGCCTCGCCGGCCGGTGAACAAGCCGCTGGACGTGCTGGCGCAGCACCTGGTGACGTGCGGGCTCGGGGGCGGGTTTGACGCCGACCCGATGTTCGATGAGGTCAGACGGGCGTGGTCGTACCGCGAGCTGACGCGTGAGGAGTTCGAGTGGACACTGTCGCTGGTGCGCGAGGGCGGCGGCACGCTGAGGGCGTACCCGCGGTACCACCGCGTCAGGGCCGAAGACGGGGTCTATCGAGTTCCGGACAAGCGGCTGGCGCATCTGCACCGGCTCAACGTCGGCACCATCACCGGTTCGGCGAGCATCCCCATCCGGCTCGTGGGCGGGCGATCGCTGGGAAACATCGAGGAGAGTTTCATCACGGCGCTGAATCCCGGCGACGTCTTCGTGTTCGCCGGCAAGGTGCTGGAGTTCGTGCGGATCCGGGACCTGGTGGCGTACGTGCGGCCGGGACGGGGGCAGACGACCTTCACGCCCATCTGGGACGGCACCAAGCTGCCGATCTCGGAGTCTCTCGGGCTGGCGATGCGCCGGGCGCTGGAGCGGGCGGGGGCGGGCGAACTGGACTCGCCGGAACTCGTGGGGGCGGCGCCCGTGATCGGCGCCCAGTCGAAGCTCTCGCGCGTGCCGCGGGCGGAGGAGACGCTGATCGAACTGTGCCAGACGCGCGAAGGGTCGCACTGCTTCTTGTTCCCGTTCGACGGCCGGCTGGTCCACGGCGGCATGGCGGCGATCGTGGCGATGCGGATCGCGCGGCACGTCCCCGCGACCTTCACGATCGCCGCGAACGACTACGGGTTCGAGCTGTTGACCGCCCGGGGCTTCGACTTCGAGCGGTACCTGACCGACGGGGTGTTCAGCGCGCAGAACCTGGCGGAGGACGCGGCGCAGAGCCTGAACATGAGCGAGCTGGCGCGCAGCCAGTTCCGGGAGATCGCGCGGGTTTCGGGGCTGGTGTTCCAGTCGTACCCCGGCGCGGCCAAGAGCGCGCGGCAGTTGCAGGCCAGCGCGTCGCTGATCTACGACGTCTTCCGTGAATTCGATCCGGGCAACCTCCTGCTGAAGCAGGCGGGGCGCGAGGTGATGGAGCGGCAGTTCGAGGAGAGCCGGCTGGCGCGGGCGCTGACGCGCGTGCAACAATCGGCCCGGGTCGTCGTGCGGGTGGCGCGCCCAACGCCGCTCGGGCTCCCGCTCCTGATCGAGCGGGTGGGGGGGCGGTTGTCGAGCCAGACCCTGGCGGAGCGCATCGAGAAGATGAAGGCGCAGTGGGAGAAGGACCTTTCGAAGTTCGAGCGTTCGGGGCGGCGGGCGACCGCGAAGAGGGGGGCCATCGCGTGAGCGCAGCGCCCGAGACACCGATCAGATCCACCGACGCGTGCCTGACGCTGGCGGGGCAGCGCGTCCGGCTGCTGGCCGTGCGCGGCGCCTACTGGGAGGACGCACGCACGCTGATCGTCGCGGACCTACACCTCGGCAAGTGCGAGGCGTTCGGGGCGCTGGGCGTGCCGCTGCCGGCCGGTCTTTTGGAGAAGCAACTGGCGACGCTGCGCGAGGGCGTCCTCAGTTCCGGGGCGGTGCGCGTCGTCGTGGTCGGAGACCTGCTGCACGCGCCCGCGGGACTGACGCGCGAGCTGGTCGGTACCGTCGCGTCGTGGCGCGAGACCATCGACGCCGAGATCGTGGTGGTCCCGGGCAATCACGATCGAAAACTCGAGACGGTCGCGGAAGAGTGGGGGATCCGGGTATCACCCCCGCGATGGACCGAGGGCCCGTTCGCGTTCGAGCACATACGCCCGCGAGACGTGCCGGGGACTTACCTGTGGAGCGGGCACTTTCACCCCGCGGTGTGGCTCAGGGCGGGTGGGGATGCTCTGAAACTGCCGTGCTTCCACGTGGGGCGGGGCTCGTGCGTGCTGCCGGCGTTCAGCCAGTTCACGGCGGGCGGGCCGTTGACACGACGCCCGGGGGACCGGGTGTTCGCGGTGGCGCACGACCGCGTGCTGGAGGTGTGATGCGCGGGATGATCCGCGATCAGGTCCGCCCGCGCTCGGTCTCAAACGTCTCGCCCGGCCGCCCAAGTTCGCGAAGAACACGCTGCACGAAATCCATGTGGCGCTCGACGCCGAAATCGGCGACGACGCTGTCGATGACCTTGCCGTCGGCGCCGATCAGGTACGAGATGCGGCGCACGCCGATCCCCAGGGGCCAGGTCGCGCCGTAGGCGCGGATGACGCGCCGGTCGGGGTCGGCGACGAGGGGGAAGGGGAGCCTGAACTGCTCGCGGAAGCGGGCGTGCGAGGCCTCGTCCTGCGGGCTGACGCCGATGATGCGCACGCCGCGGACGGCGAGCTCTTCCTCGAAGTCGCGGTACATGCAGGCCTCGGCGGTGCAGACGGGGGTGAAATCGGCCGGGTAGAAGTAGAGGACGACCGGGCCGGCGCGGAGGTGCGCGGCCAGGGTGGACTTCGTGCCGTCGGGGAGCGTGAACTCGAAGTCGGGGGCCGCGGTTCCCTTGGTGAGCATGCATAAGTCTTGGCGCGTTCACGGGACGGCGCGCCGGCGGTATGCTGGGGGCCATGGAGCCGCCCATGATCGCCGACCGGCTCAAGCCCTTCGGCACGACCATCTTCACGGAGATGACGCTGCTCGCGCAGAAGCACGGGGCGGTGAACCTGGCGCAGGGGTTCCCCGACTTCGACGGGCCGGATTTCGTGAAGCGGGCGGCGGTCGAGGCGATCCAGGCCGGGCGCGGGCAGTACGCGCGGATGTTCGGCGACCCGGCGCTCAACGCGGCGCTGGCGGCGCAGTGGAAGCGTCTGACGGGGCGCGAGGTCAACGCCGACACGGAAGTCACAGTCACCAGCGGGTGCACGGAGGCGATCGCGGCGGCGCTGCTCGGCGTGCTGAATCCCGGCGACGGGGTGATCCTGTTCCAACCGTACTACGACTCGTACCGCGCGTGCGTGGCGATGGCGGGGGGACGGCCGATCTTCGTGACGCTGCGGCCGCCGGAGGCCGGGGGCCCGGGCATCTCGCGGGCGCCGTTCGAGTTCGACGAGGCCGAGCTGAAGCGGGCGTTCGAGCAGGGTCCGCGGGCGATCGTGATCAACACGCCCCACAACCCGACGGGGAAGGTCTTCTCGAGCATGGAGCTCGAGTTGATCGCGGGCCTGTGCCGCGAGCACGGCGTGGTCGCGATCACCGACGAGGTCTACGAGTTCCTGACGTACGACCCGGAGCGTCCGCACGTGAGGCTGGCGACGATCGAGGGGATGGCGGACCGCACGATCACGCTGTCGAGCCTGGGCAAGACGTTCAGCCTGACGGGGTGGAAGATCGGCTGGGCGATCGCGTCGCCGGAGCTGTCGCGGGCCGTGCGGGCGGCACACCAGTTTCTGACGTTCGCCACGGCGACGCCGCTGCAGCTTGCCGCGGCGGCGGCGATCGAGCACGGGCAGGAGTACATCCAGGGACTGGTGAAGGAGTACGCGGCGAAGCGCGCGTACCTCGCCAACGAGATCGCGAGCATGGAACTGACGGTGTTCCTTCCGGAGGGGACCTATTTCATCATGGTCGATCATCGGCGCGCGGGGAAGGCCGACGACCTGGAGTTCTGCCGGTTCCTCACCGAGCGCGTGGGCGTCGCGGCGATCCCGCCCGGCGTGTTCTACGACGAACCGTCGCTCGGCCGAACCTTGGCGCGCTTCGCGTTCTGCAAGAGGTGGGAGACGCTCGAAGAGGCGGTGAAGCGGCTGAGGCGGCTGTGGAAGGCCTGAGCGGGACACCATCGCGCGGCCACGAACTCGACAGGATCGCCGCGGACATCATCGACGCCGTGCTCGACGCGGCAGACCCGGGGGCGGCAGTCGAGCGGGGGTGGATCGAGCCGGGCCCGGGCCCGGTGTTCCTGGCGGCGTTCGGCAAGGCGTCGATCGGGATGGCCGACGCCGCGGCAAGTATCCTGGGCGCGCGCGTGTCAGGCGGCATCGTGCTGGCCGTCCCGGAGCGGGCGGCGGCGGCGGCGCTGCCGGCGAGCGTCGGCGTGTTCGAGGTCGATCATCCGCTGCCGACGGAGCGGAACGTCGTTGCGGCCCGGGCGCTCGCGGCGGGCATCGAAGCTTTCGCGCGATCGCACGCCGACGGCACGGTCGTCTGCCTCATCTCGGGCGGCGGGTCGGCGCACGCGACGCTGCCGGCGCACGGGCTGTCGCTCGACGATCTGCGGGCCGTGCACGCGGCGCTCCAGCGGGCCGGGGCGCCGATCGAGGACCTGAACGCGGTGCGCAAGCACACCGAGGCGCTCAAGGGCGGGCGGCTTGCGATGCTCGGCGCGCCCCTGCCGGTGATCGCGCTGGTGATCTCGGACGTGATCGGCGACCGGCTCGACGTGATCGCGTCGGGGCCGACAGTCGCGGATTTGACGACGTTCGCCGATGCGCTCGAAGCGCTTGATCGGTGGGGCTGCCGCGGCGCAGCGCCGGCGGTCGGGGCGGTGCTGGAGCGCGGGCGGCGCTCGGAGCTCGAGGAGACCCCGAAGCCCGGGGCGCCGGCGCTCGCCCGCGTCCGCACCCGCGTCGTCGCCAGCAACCGGGAGGCGGTGATTGCCGCGAGCGGGGTGGTCGCGCGGGCGGGCTTCCGCGTGATCCCGGGGGTCGGTCCGCTGACGGGCTTCGCGTCCGATGGCGCGCGGGCGCTTGCGGCGCGGATGGCCGCCGAGCCCGGCGCCGACGCCTGCGCGCTCGTGGTCGGTCACGAGACGACCGTGGACGTGGGAGCCGGCGGCGGGCTGGGCGGGCCGAGCCAGGAACTCGGGCTCGCGCTGGCGGTTGAACTGGAGCGAACCGTGCCGCGAGGGCGGTACGGGATCGTGGCGTTCTCGTCGGACGGGATCGACGGCCCGACGGACGCGGCGGGGGCGGTGTTGGCGCCGGGCGACCTGGCGCGGGCTCGTCGCGAGGGGCACGACCCGGGGGCGGCGCTGGCGCGCCACGACAGTCACGCGTTCCTCGGGCGGGCGGGGTGCCTGATCCGGACGGGGCCGACGGGGACGAACGTGAACCACATCGCGGCGGTGCTGCGGCTGGCCTGAGGCATGCGCGGCCCGGGGGTGCGGGTCCGATACCCGCATCGCCGAGAAAAACCGCGCGGAAACCCGCGGATTGGTGGCATTCTCGCTCCCCCGGGTTATTTTCCAACTGAGAGGGCAGCCGCCCTCGTTCACAGACCGCTTTTCCAGGAAGAGAGCCCATGCGCTATTGCTGCGCGCTCGCTGTAAGTCTGTGCGGCTTCACGGGGGTGGCCCGCGGCGATGATCTGCTGCAACTGCTGGCGTCACCGTTCTACACGGGTCCCGGCGGGGCGTTCACGATCAAGCCGGTCAGCGGCAACTCGCCCGGACAGACGGGCATGCCCGCGGACTTGTCGCTCGACACGTTCGAGACGTTCTGCATGCAGGCCGACGAGAACATCTCGCCGGGCAGCATCTACTCGTTCGTGATCAACACCGGCGTGCCCTTCGAGGGCGGGTTCGACCCGCTCGACGACCGCTCGGCGTACCTCTACACCTACTTCCGCGAGGGGATTCTCCCGGGCTTCGACTACGGCGCCGGCCGGGCGCAGTCCACGGCGGACCTGCAGCGGGCGCTGTGGTTCATCGAGGACGAATCGCTGGGCGTGAACAACGCGTTCGTCGCCCAGGCGAACGCGGCGGTCGGCGTGGGCGGTGTGTGGGAGGGCATGGGGCTCGGCAACGTCCGGGTGCTCAACCTGTTCTCCCCCGAAGGGGTGCCGGCGCAGGACCAACTGACGATCATCCCGGCCCAGGGGTCCACGGTGCTGATCGCGCTGGCGGCGGGCTTGCTCATCCGGCACCGGCGGCGGTGATCGGCCTTCATCGCGGACGCGTTAGCGGTCGTCGCGGTGGACTTCGCCCGCGCGCATCACGAAGACGACGCGTTCGAACTCGGTGACGTCGGCGAGCGGGTCGGCACGCACGGCGACCAGGTCCGCGCTCTTGCCGGGCTCGATGGTGCCGACCGTGTCCCCAAGGCCGAGCAGGTCTGCCGCGTTGATCGTGGCGGCGACGATGCTGTCCATCGGGGACATCCCGGCCTCGGCCATGAGGGCGAATTCCCTGGCGTTCTGGCCGTGGGGCGAGACGCCGCAGTCGGTCCCGAAGGCGATGCGGACGCCGGCGGCGTGAGCGCGGCGGACGGATTCCATGATTCGAGGACCGACGAGGCGGGCCTTGGCCGCGACCATGGGCAGGTAGTAGCCGGGCACGTCGGCGTTGCGGGTCACGGTCGCGCCGGCGAGCATGGTGGGGACGTAGTACGTGGCACGCTCCTTCATGAGGCGGATCGACTCGTCGTCGAGATAGGTGCCGTGCTCGATCGAGTCCACGCCTGCGCGGATGGCGGCGTTGATGCCGTCGGTGCCGTGGGCGTGCGCGGCGGTCTTGCGGCCCATGGTGCGGGCGGTCTCGACGATGGCGCGGAGCTCGTCCTCGAAGAAGTGCTGGGCGAGGCCCGCGCTGCTGGCCGAGAGCACGCCGCCGGTCGCCGTGAGCTTGATGCAGTCGGCGCCGAGTTTGACCTGGTGGCGGACGGCCTTGCGGCACGCTTCGGGCCCGTCGGCGACGCCGCGCTCGGCGCCGACCGCGCCCCACAGGTCCTCGCGGTAGCCGTTGGAGGGGTCGCCGTGCCCGCCGGTGACGGTGATCGACTTTCCGGCGGCGACGATCCTCGGGCCGGCCACGTCGCCGCGGTTGATGCCGTCGCGGAGCGAGATCACGACGCCGTCGCCGGCGCCGAGGTCGCGGACGGTCGTGAAGCCGGCCATGAGCGTCCTGCGCGCGAAGGCGACGGAGCGCATCGCGGCGTCGGTGGGGGATTCGGAGACGCTCCGCAGCCTCGCCTCGGCGGTGTACTCCATGGCGAGGTGCACGTGGCAATCGATGAGGCCGGGGACGACGAAGCGGTCCCGCAGGTCAACGTCCGTCACGGCGGCGCCCGAGCGAGCTTCATTGGAGAGGTCGGGGCCGTCGAGGCCGGGCGCGACGCGGTCGATCAGGCCGTTCCGCACGAGGACCGTCACGTTCCGCTGCACGTCCTTGCCGGGGACGGCCAGGAGGGCGCCGCAGCGGACGCGGACGAAGCGGTCGGGCTGGCGCGGCGCGGGCTGAGCGAGCGCCGCCGTCGTGAACAGCGAGAGGAGCAAGGCGACGAGGCGGGCCGGTGACGTCATGGGACTGCTCCGAGAGAGGGGAGCAGTCTAATCGTGCGGCGCCCGGCGGCGTCGGGCCGGGTGCGCATCGCGGTCGGGCCGTGCAAAAAAGAAAAAACTCGCTCGCGTGTTTCCGCCCGCGGGCGAGTCATAGGAGGAGAGACAAGACTCCGGTCAACCGATCGACTCTCGCCGACCCGTTCTGTAAACCCGGCTACGTGTTTCCGCCCGCAGCCGAGTCATAGGAGAGAT
>CAZCPB010000179.1:0-9469 GCA_964500365.1 uncultured Phycisphaeraceae bacterium | reverse complement strand
GCCGGATCGCCAGAGCCAAGCGGGTGTTCAACGACGCGCTGGAGCTGCCCGAGCGCGAGCGCGCGGCGTTCGTGGAGCGGGAGTGCGCGGGGGACCGCGCGCTGCGGGGCGAGGTCGAGGCGCTCCTCGCGGTGTTCAAGGAGGGCGAGGCGTTCCTCGGCTCGCCCACGGCGCACGACGCGGCGCCGACGGCCGAGCATGACCCGCACGGTTCGAGAACCGTGCAGGGGGCGTCGGTGGCGGAACGTGCGCGGGAGATCGAGGAGCGCGAGGCGGCGCTGCGCGAGCGGCCGGGCACGCGCATCGGCCCCTACCGGCTCTTGCAGGAGATCGGCGAGGGCGGGTTCGGCTCGGTGTTCATGGCCGAGCAGGACAAGCCGGTGCAGCGAAAGGTCGCGCTCAAGATCATCAAGCTGGGGATGGATACCCAGCAGGTGGTGGCGAGGTTCGAACAGGAGCGCCAGGCCCTGGCGCTGATGGACCACCCGCACATCGCCAAGGTGCTCGACGCGGGGGCGACCGAGGCGGGCCGCCCGTACTTCGTGATGGAACTGGTCAAGGGCCGGCCCATCACGACGTTCTGCGACGAGCAGCGGCTCTCGATCGAGGACCGGCTCAGCCTGTTCGCCCAGGTGTGCGCCGCGGTGCAGCACGCGCACACCAAGGGCGTGATCCACCGCGACATCAAGCCGAGCAACGTGCTGGTGAGCGTGCAGGACGGGCGGCCGTACGCGAAGGTGATCGACTTCGGGATCGCGAAGGCGACGGCGAGCAAGCTGACCGAGAAGACGCTGTTTACGCACCACGAGCAGATCATCGGGACGCCGGAGTACATGTCGCCCGAGCAGGCGCACGGGACACTGGACATCGACACACGGACGGACGTGTATTCGCTGGGGGTGCTGCTGTACGAACTGCTGACAGGCACGACGCCGTTCTCGGGGACGGAGCTCAAGTCCGCGGCGTACGACGAGATCCGACGGATCATCCGCGAGGTCGATCCGCCGGCGCCGTCCACACGTCTCTCGAAGGAGAGCCAGACCATCGCCAGCGTCGCGGCCATGCGCCAGAGCGAGCCGAAGCGGCTCAACGGGCAGGTGCGGGGCGAACTGGACTGGATCGTGATGAAGGCTCTCGAGAAGGACCGGCAGCGGCGCTACGAGAGCGCGAGCGGCCTGGCGGCCGACATCGCTCGCTTTCTTTCGGGCGCTCCGGTCGACGCGGCGCCGCCGAGCGCGGCGTACCGGGCGAAGAAGTTCGTCCGCAGGCACCGCGCGTCGGTCGCCGCGGGAGCTGCGGTGGCCGCGGCACTGGTCCTGGGCCTGGCGGCGTTCGCGTGGCAGTACCGGGTTGCCGCGGACCAGCGCGACATTGCCGTGGACGCAAGGGTTCAAGAGGCGGCGCAGCGCCTTCGTGCCGAGGAGAACGGAAGAAAGGCGGAGGAAGAGGCGGCGCGGGCGCTGGCGGAGGCCGAGCGTGCGAAAAAAGCGGAGGCGTCGGAGCGTGATCGGGTCCGCCAGCTCAAGGAAGTGGCCGATTTTCAGGCCGGCATGCTGAAGGAGATCGACACCACCCGTGCGGGCGAAGAGTTGATGCGGGACCTGAAGTCGCGGTTCGGGACTGCGTTAAGCGCGGCGAACGTCGAGGACGCGGAGCGGGCGCGACGC
Organism: uncultured Phycisphaeraceae bacterium; assembly: GCA_964500365.1. Classification (GTDB taxonomy): domain Bacteria; phylum Planctomycetota; class Phycisphaerae; order Phycisphaerales; family UBA1924; genus CAZCPB01. The sequence continues at coordinate 7,802 of CAZCPB010000179.1, read as the reverse complement.
ACCGACGCCTTCGCACAGGAACTGCTGAACGTCAACGCCACCGATGCCGCGGCGGAGATCATCGACCGGACGATCCTCAAGCCCGCGATCGGCGTGATCGATGAGGAGTTCAAGGACCAGCCCCTGGTGGACGCGACGCTGCGCGGCACGCTCGCGAAGTCGTACCTGAAACTGGGACGCTTTGACGATGCGGTCGCGCTTCAGCGCAGCGCGGCGGAGACGCGCCGACGCATCCTGGGCGATACGAACGCCGACACGCTCCTTTCGATCCACGACCTGGCGGTGGCGCTTGATCACGCCGGGCGTTTGCCGGACGCGGAGAAGTACTACCGGGAAGCCACGGAGGGCCGCCGCGCGACGCTCGGCGAGAACGACGGCGCGACGCTGAACTCGATGGCGAACCTCGCCAATCTCCTCCGCACCCTGGGCAGGTTCGACGAGGCCGAGCCGATGCTGCGGCACGCGGTCGAGGGCAAACGGCGCGTGTTCGGCCCCGCGGACCGCTCGACCCTGGTCGCGATCAACCAGCTTGGTTACCTGCTCGTCGAGCGCGGGGACCTCGCGGGCACCGAACCCCTTTGGCGCGAGGCGTACGAGACGGGCCGGCGGGTCTTTGGCGACGACGACCGCGACGTGCTGGTGTGGCGTGCGAACCTCGGCGGCCTGCTCCAGTCGCAGGGCAGGCTGAAGGAGGCCGAGCCGCTGTTCAGGGAATCGGTCGAGAGCTTCCGGCGGGTGAAGGGCGAGGACCACCCCGAAACCATCCGGTCGATCAGCGCGCTGGCCGGGCACCTGGTCAAGGCGGGGCGGTACGCCGAGGCCGAACCGCTCATCCGCGACGCGGTGGACAGGTCGCGACGCGTGCTCGGTCCCGACCATGAGTACACCATCGACAGCGTGTTGACGCTCGGCAACACGCTGATGCTGATGGGGAAGCCCCGGGACGCCGAGCCGTACCTGCGCGAGGTGCTCGCGTCGCGGACCCGCGTGCTCGGCCCCGATCACCCGGGCGTCTTCGAGGCGCGTGCTCTCCTGGCGAAGATGCTCTCGGCGCAGGGCAGGCTCGCGGAGAGCGAAGCGATGTACCGGGCGGTCGCCGCCGACTACGAGCGCGTGCTCGGCCCGGACCACAAGGACACTCTCGTCGTCAGGGTCAACCTCGGGAACACGCTGGTCCGAGCGAGGGAATTCGACGAGGCCGAGCCGATCCTCCGCGGGGTGGTCGAGTCCGAACGGCGCGTGCTGGGCCCGGACCATCCGGAGACGATCGTCGCGCTGGCGAATCTCGGCTCCCTGTTCGAGAAGCGAGAGCAGTATTCCGAGGCCGAGATCGCGTACAGAGAGTGCCTCGAACGCTTCGAGCGCGTGCTCGGACCGGATCACCCCTTCACGCTGAGCAGCCTGAGCAGAGTTGCCGCGACCATCAGGTCCCAGGGACGCGGCGCGGACGCGGAGCCTTTCTACCGGCGCGCGATTGACGGGATGGTGAAGAGGGAAGGCAAAGACAGCGCACGGGCGGCGAGCGTACGGTGCGGCCTTGGCCTGGCGCTCACGTCGCAGGGCAGGTACGCCGAGGCCGAGCAGGAACTGCTCGAGGCCGAGCGGGTGCTGCTCACATCCGACGCGGGCGGGCCCACGAGGGCGAGCATCGAGCCGCTGGCCGAGCTGTACGAGGCGTGGGACAAGGCCGAGCCGGGCCAGGGCTACGGAGGGAAGGCCGAAGAGTGGCGGCGCAAGCTCCCGGCGCCGGACGACTCCTCCGCCGGCACTCCGGCGGGCTCCAAGTAAGCACGGGGACCGGCAAGGGGAACATCGATGCCCTCCAACGTGGACATCGTGAAGGGTCTCTACGACGCGTTCGCGCGCGGGGACGTGGGCGGCGTGCTGGGGGCCTTTGCTCCCGACATCGCTTGGCGCGAAGCTGAAGGTTCTCCGTTCGCGGACAGCAACCCGTACACCGGGCCCGGAGCGGTCGCGGCGGGCGTGTTTCAGCGCTGCGTAACGGAGGTGAACGATTTCCGAGTGCGACCGGCCAAGTTCACTGACGGCGGCGAGACGGTGCTCGTTGAGGGCCGGTACTCCGGGTCGTGGGCGAGCACGGGCCGGCCGATCGACGCGCAGTTCGCCCACGTGTGGGGGCTTCTGGGGGGAAGAATCGTCCGGTTCCAGCAGTACACGGACACGCGCCAATGGGCGGACGCGGCGGGCGTGTAGCATGGTGTGATGTCCGACGATGCGCGGCCGGGGCGTGAGAGCGCGGGCTGGTCCGATGTCACTCGAGTGCTGCGAGAGGGCGGCGATGCCGATGCGCTTCTCCCGCTGGTGTACGCCCAGCTCAAGGCCGCAGCCCAGCAGCGCATGGCGGACGAGCGGCGCGGCCACACGCTGTCAGCCACGGCCCTGGTTCACGAGGCCTACCTCAAGGTGGCCGGTCCGCGTGACATTCCCTGGCAGGGGCGGGCTCATTTCTATGCCGCGGCGGCGGAAGCGATGCGACAGGTGCTGCTCGACCACGCCAAGGCCCGTGGACGGGTGAAGCGCGGCGGGGGGCGTGCTCCGATCAACCTGGACAAGGCGGCGACGATCGGGGCAGACGTCCAATCCGCGGCCGCGCCGGATTCCCTGGATTTTGTTGCCCTCGACGACGCGATCCGTCGCTTGGCGGAAAGAGATCGGCGGATGGCGGAGGTCGTGCGGCTGAAGTTCTACGCGGGCCTGGAGATCGCGGTGGTGGCGGAGGTGCTTGGGGTGTCGGAGCGAACGGTGAAGAACGACTGGGCGTTCGCCCGGGCGTGGTTGGAGCGGGAAATGGCGGCGGACGAACGCAAGGGGAGCGGATTGTGAACGACGCGAGGTGGGAACAAGTCAAGGCGGCGTTCGAGGCGGTGATGGCGGCCCCGGAGGACCAGCGCGGCGCGGCGATTGACCGCGCGTGCGGGGGCGACGCGGACCTGAAGCGAGAGATCGAATCGCTCCTAAGCGTTCGCACGCGGGACATCGTGCGGACCGGCGGCGCTGTGGCGGCGTTGGACGGTGCGCCGACGTCGGCCAGCGGCGCGGAATCGCCCGGCGATGTGATCGGCCCGTACAAGCTGCTCCAGGTCATCGGCGAGGGCGGCTTCGGAACGGTGTTCATGGCCGAGCAGGACAAGCCCGTCCGCCGAAAGGTCGCCCTGAAGGTCATCAAGCTCGGGATGGACACCCGGGCGGTGGTGGCGCGGTTCGAGGCCGAGCGGCAGGCCTTGGCGCTCATGAACCACCCGGGGATCGCGAAGGTCTTCGACGCCGGAGCGACCGCGTCGGGCCGGCCGTACTTCGTGATGGAGCTGGTTCGGGGGACGCCCATCACCGCGTTCTGCGACGAGCACCATCTGGGCATGCGCGATCGGCTCGAATTGTTCTGCTCGGTGTGCGATGCCGTGCAGCACGCGCACCACAAGGGCATCATCCACCGCGACCTCAAGCCCAGCAACATCCTCGTCGCGCTGAGCGACATCGGGGGGGGCCGGCCGATCGCCAAGATCATCGATTTCGGGATCGTCAAGGCGACGAGCGCCCGCCTGACGGAGAAGACGCTCTTCACCGAGCACCGCGCCATGATCGGCACGCCGGAATACATGAGCCCCGAGCAGGCCGAGATGACCGCCGTGGACGTGGACACCCGCAGCGACGTCTACAGCCTGGGCGTGCTGCTCTACGAGCTGCTCACGGGGACCACGCCGGTCGACGGGCGCACGCTCCGCTCGGCGGCGTTCGTCGAAATGCAGCGGATGATCCGCGAGGTGGACCCGCCGCGCCCCAGCACGCGCCTCAGCACGCTCGGCGCTGGGCGCGGGCAGACCGCCGCGGAGGTGGCCACGCGGCGCGCGAGCGACGCGGCGACGCTCCGGCGCGAGCTGCGGGGCGACCTGGACTGGATCGCGATGAAGGCCCTCGAGAAGGACCGCACGCGCCGGTACGAGTCGGCCAGCGGGATGGCCCAGGACATCGGGCGATATCTCAACTGCGAGCCGGTCGTGGCCCGCCCGCCGACGGCCGCGTACCGGGCAAGCCGGTTCGTGCGCCGGCACCGCGCCGGGGTGGCGATGGCGGTGCTGGGGGCGATCGGGCTGATCATGACCACCGCCGGCACGCTGGTCGGCCTGCTGCGGGCGCGCGAGGCCGAAGAACTTGCCCGCGCCGCCGAGCGGACGGCAATAGAGCAGCGTGCCGCGGCGCTCGACGAGCGTGACAGGGCGCAGCGTGCCGAGGCCTCGGCGCAGGAGCATGCCGCGGCGGCCGCGGCCTCGGCCAGGCGTGCCGAGGCGGTCGGCGGCTTCCTTCTCGACACGCTCTCGCTGGGCGATCCGGCGGTTGCGCTGCGGGCCGGGTTGTCCGTGCCCGACCTCCTGGAGCACGCCGGCGTCAAGGCCGGCGAGGTCCTGAAGGACGACCCGGCCACGCAACTGGCGGTGCGAGCGACGATCGGGCGAGCGTTCTACGCGATGGAAGACTACGAGCGCGCGGCCCTTCATCTCAGGGCGGCGATGGACCTGTTCGACGCGGCGGGCGCGTCTGCCCGCGAGCGACAGGCGGTGCTCCTGCCGTTGACGTGGGCGCTGTTCGACCTTGGACGCGTCTCGGAATCGACGGCCGTTGGTATGGTCGTGTACTACGAGCTGCACCCGGCGCTCCTGGACGAGGCCAGCCCCGAACTGGGCCGTGCGTTCGGCGAACTCATGGACCTCCTGGATCGGAATCTGTTGAGCGGCATGGACGCACGGTTCGAAGAAGTGCGCCGCGCCGCGCGGGCGGCCTCACTGAACGACACGGACGCCATTCTGTACTCCAACGCCCTGTTCCTCGCCGGCGCGGCGTACGAGTTCGCTTTCCCCGCTGCCGCGGACGTGGCGATCCCACTGTTCCTCGAGGCCCTTCAGGTTCAACGCGAGCAACGCCCGGGCGGGCACCCCGCGACGGCCATCATGCTCGTGACGACCGCAAAGAGCATGATCAGGGACGGCCGCACCGGTGATGCCGAGAGGATGCTGAGAGAGGCACGACAGATCATGGAACGCACGGCGCCGAGCGCACCCTCGATCCATCTGCTGGATGCGCTGGTCGGAGAATGCCTGATCGCGCAGCGGCGCTTCGCCGAGGCCGAAGCGCTTCTCACAGGGGCGCTGGAGCGTGCCCGCGCCGCGCTAGGCCCGGATGATCGAAGAACCGTGGCTTTGCTTTCTGCGCTCGTCGGGCTGTACGACGCTTCGGGGGACTTCGCGAAGGCCGCGACCACGCGCGCCGCCCTTCAAACGGCCTGCGTCACGGTGTACCAGCAGGCCGACCGCGAGACGTTGGGGCGCGCGTTCGGGCCCGAACATCGTGGTCTGCTCGAACTTCTCGACCGGATGGAACGCATCAACGAGGAATTCCGCCCGACGGCCGCTCGTCCGCAGGGCACCTCGCTCCTGGCCGAGGCCCTCGCGGAATACCGCCAACGCCGCGCGGACAGCGTCAAGGAGGATTCCGCCGTGGCCGCCCTGGCGGCACGCCGGCTTGTCCTCTGGGCCGACCTGTGGGAAGGATGGTTTGCCGACGACGGGCCGTGGCGGTCCATGGCGGAGGAGGCCGCGGCAACGCTGCGCCATTGGCCGGCGACGATGCTCGATTCGTGCGCGGACGCACACTTCGAGCTCGCCCTGCTGGCGAGCCGGGGCCGCGACTGGAAAGGGGCGGAGCAGCACGCCCGCACAGCGCTCGATCTCCGCATCGCGGGCCGGATCGGACCATGGCACATCGCCAGCACCAAGGCGGTGCTGAGCGAGTGCCTGATCGAGCAGGGAAAGTACAGCGAGGCGCTGCCGCAGCTCGAGTCGGCCGTCGAGAGCCTGACTCGCGAGCTCGGAGAGCGGAACACCAACACCGCGAGCGCGTGCAGACGGTTGGCGGAGCTCTACGTCAAGCTCGGTCGCGTGGCCGACGCGGAGCGAGTCGTGACGAGGCTTCTGCGCACCAGCAGCAGCATGCCACTCTTGTCCACGATGAGCCCCGTGGTCGCGGCACGCCATCCGGACCTGGCCGGCGCGCTCGGCGATCTGCGGAGTACGGAGGGGGCGCTGGATGCCGCCTCCGTTTATCGGCACGCGCAGCGCGTGCTCGAAGCCTGGAACTCGCTGCCGGACGACGACCCGATGTCGCTCGTATGCGCGGCTGTCGTTCACGCCTTTGCAGCACGGTGCGCCGAGGCCGAGGCCACTCTGGCGCCGCTGACCGAGATCATGGAACGGGCGGCGCGTGTCGCGAGGCTCCACGCGCCGGCCGAGTTGCGGTCGATCAGGGCCGCGTACTACTCGATGTGGGCGATGACCGACGCGCGCGACTCCCGGGCCGTCGAGAAAGGCCGAGAAACGCTCGCCTGGCTCGACCGGGAGCACCGCCGGCACCAGGAATGGCGCGCGGGCTTTCGCGCGCTGTTGGCGCGAGCCCTGCTGCGCGAAAAGCGGTTCGCCGAGGCCGAGCCGACCGCTCTCCAGGCGCTGCGCTTTCTCTCGTCGCTCCGCACCAACGGCGACACCAACCGGGAAACCCAGATCGCGTTCGCCGTCCTGACCGAGACGTACGTCCGATCGGGCCGGCCCGAAGCCGCCTCCGCGGAGATCGAGCCGTTCTTGGGCCGCGCCGCGGCGTTGAACGCGCTCAGCGACGAGCACGCCAGGCTCCTCTGGAACGTGATCCGCCTGCCGCGTCTCGACCCGGCGACATACCAGGCGGCGTTGCAACTGGCGAGGCGTTTCGCGGCACAGTACCCCGAGCACGAGCGGGCGCAGCTTCTCGTGGGCGCGGCCCTCTTCCGCGCGGAAGGTTGGGAGCAGGCCGAGCCGTTGCTGCGGAGCGTCGCCGAAGGAACCGGCCGCGTGGGCACGGCGGCCAAAGCGATTCTCGCGATCGCCGCGGCCCGTGCCGACCAGCGGGAGGTCGCGGAGCGGGCGCTCGGGCAGGTGACGGACACCTACGGCGGTGTGCCGTTGCCCTTTGACATCGAGCTATTGATCGAGGAGGCCCGCGCGGCACTGTGATGCGTCGGCGGTGGATCGTGGGTGCGCCGCAGGCGCGCGTGCACGTGAGGACAGGGGTGCGTCATGTCGGATTCAAGGTGGGTGAAGATCAAGGCGGCGTTTGAGGCGGTGATGGCGGCGCCGGCTCACGAGCGCGCCGCCGCCATCGATCGAGCGTGCGGCGATGACGACGAACTGCGACGCGAAGTGGAATCGCTTGTCAGCGTGCGGACGCAGGCGTTCGTGAGGACCGGGGGCGCGGCCGGGGCAATCGCGAACGCGACCACGACCTCGGCGCCGATCGCCGAGAAGCCCGGCGAGGTGATCGGGCACTACAAGCTGCTCCAGGTGATCGGCGAGGGCGGGTTCGGGACGGTGTTCCTCGCGGAGCAGTCCGAGCCGGTGCGGCGAAAGGTGGCGTTCAAGATCATCAAGCTGGGGATGGACACACGGGCGGTGGTTGCACGCTTCGAGGCCGAGCGTCAGGCGCTGGCGATGATGGACCACCCGCACATCGCGCGGGTGTTGGATGCCGGCGCAACCGAGACGGGGCGGCCCTTCTTCGTGATGGAGCTGGTCAAGGGCGACCCGATCGTCGAGTACTGCGACAAGAACTACCTGAGCATCGAGGATCGGCTGGAGCTGTTCGCCCAGGTCTGCACCGCCGTGCAGCACGCCCACACCAAGGGCATCATCCACCGCGACATCAAACCGTCAAACATCCTCGTCTCCACGCAGGACGGCCGCCCGCACACCAAGGTCATCGAC
>CAZCPB010000178.1:0-9478 GCA_964500365.1 uncultured Phycisphaeraceae bacterium | reverse complement strand
TGCTCGTGCGCGGCGGGCGCGTGCGTGACCTCCCCGGCGTCCGCTACCACATCGTCCGCGGCTCGCTCGACTGCCTCGGCGTCGAGAACCGCAAGCAGGGCCGCTCCAAGTACGGCGCCAAGCGCGGCAAGGGCGGCGCCGCACCCAAGGCCGCCTAGCACCACCACTCACCGTTCACTGCTCAGTCGTCACTTTTCACTTTTTTCCCCTGGCAAGTAATCGGCGTCAGGCCTGCCCGGCCACGCCGGTGAACAGAGTCCGCCGCGGCGGACAGATGAGCCAAAGGAGTTCCCCATGGGCGGCAGAATCACCAAGGCAGACCAGCAGCTCCGGCCCGACCCTCGCTTCAACGACAAGGTCCTGGCCCGCTTCATCAACTGCATCATGTACGACGGCAAGAAGGCCGTCGCGCAGCGCGTGGTCTACGACGCGATGGACATCATCGCCCAGAAGCTCGACAAGGAGACGGCCGAGGACAAGCCCGCCGGCCCCATCGAGATCTTCCGCATGGGCATCGAGAAGGTGATGCCCTTCGTCGAGGTCCGCAGCAAGCGCATCGGCGGCGCCAACTACCAGGTGCCGATGCAGGTGAACAAGACGCGCCAGCAGTCGCTGGCGTTCCGCTGGATCATCGACGCCTGCCGCGCCGAGAAGGGCCGGCCGATGGCCCAGCGCCTCGCCGACGAGCTCTACAACGCCGCCAAGGGCGAGGGCAAGGCGATGCAGACCCGCGAGCAGACGCACCGCATGGCCGAGGCCAACCGCGCCTTCGCCCACTTCGCGAACTGACTCCGGATCGATCCCGGGATTGCAAAGACCGGCGGACTCCGCCGGTCTTTTTCTGCGCGGGCCCCGCACCAGGATCATGACGGGCCGTAGGTAGTCACTGGTCGTCTCCATGCGTCGCGGCCATAAGAAGAAGGGAAGCCCCAGATGACCCAGATCAGCCCAGATCAGGAACTTCCCATCTGGGTTCATCCGGGTCATCTGGGGCTGGTTCGCGCTGCTTGAATTGATACTGCCAGCGCCGCGGGCCCGCCCCCGATGCCGATGAACCATTCGCGCACCATGCCCGCCCCGAGCGACTCTCAAGCCCGGCCCTCCATCGCGAAGCGAGCCGCGCCGTGGCTCATCGCCTGGGCGGCGCTCACGGCGGTCGGGTTCGGCGTTCACTGGGCGGCGTGGCTCAGCGCATCGCGGGGCGTTGAGGGCTCGGTCGGCGATCACTGGGCCCTGAAGGTCGCTTCGAACATCCAGCAGATGCTCACCATGCCGGCCTGGGCCGTCATGAACGTGATCCGGTACAAGTGGGGGGTCGATTCTCCCTGGTGGAGCCTGCTGACGCTGGCGATCGGGTGGGGGACGGTCGTGTACCTCGCCAACGGGCTGGTCAGGATGCGCTCCCGGGTGCTGCAGTCCCGCGTTACGAGCGATCCTGCCGCGCCGGGTTCCGCCGGCGCGCGGCAAGACCCGCCGCGCGGCTCGGTCAACCTCGGCCGGCGCCGCGTGCTCTTCGATGGCGCGCTCGGCGCGGCCGGGCTTGCCGGCGGTGCCGCCCTGGTCCGCGGCGTGATCACCGAGCCGTGGGACCTGGTGGTCCGGCGCTACACCGTCCCGGTGGAGGGCCTCCCGCCCTCGCTCGAAGGCTTCCGCATCGTGCAGATCACCGACACGCACCTGGGCCCGCGGATCCCCGCCTCGTACATCCGCGCGGCGGTCGAGGCGGCGCTCGAACTCAAGCCCGACCTGGTGGCGCTGACCGGGGACTATGTGCACATGGGGGTGCGGCACGTGGACCTCGCCGCGTCCCTGTTCGCGCCGCTGGCGACCGGCCCCCGCGCGGTGCCGGTGGTGGGCACGCTCGGCAACCACGACTGGTGGGCGAGCGGCGATGAAGTCTCCGCGGCACTGACCCGGGTCGGCGTCCGCATGATCGACAACGACAGGCTTTACCTGCGCGCCTCGGACCGCGCCCTGGTGCGCGAAGAGCCCGGCGCGGACGGGGCGCTCTGCCTTGCGGGGCTCGGCGACCTCCGCGAGCACTTCATCGACCCTTGGGGCGCGCTGGGGCCGGTGCGGCCCGATGTGCCGCGGTTGGTGCTGGCGCACAACCCGGACACGGCCGAGGAGCTCGTCATCGCCCGGCGCCCTCCGCCGCGGATCGACCTGATGCTCAGCGGCCACACGCACGGCGGGCAGGTGTCGCTGCCGGTGATCGGGACGCCGGGTGCCTGGGTGCCGAGCCGGTACGGCAGGAAGTACGCGGGCGGGCTGGTGGAGGGGCCGCACTGCCGCGTGCTGGTGTCGCGGGGTGTGGGGATGTCGATTTTCCCGGTGCGGTTCGGGGTGCCGCCGGAGCTGGTCGAGGTGACGCTGGCGAGGGCGTAGGAAAAACGCAAAGCGCAAAACGCAAAGCGCAAATCAGGAAGAGAGACACGGAAGAAAAGAACTAGTCGAGTTCGCGGAGGTCGTGGAGTTCGGCTTCGACGTTGCCGCTCCAGGTGCTGATGAGCGGGGAAATGAGCGCCTCGACGCGACCACCGCGCGGCAGCTGGTCCAACCGACCGAGCCAGTTCCAGCCGACGATGCGGAGCGGGCGGCCGCCGTTCTCGCGGAGCTTGAGCGAGGCGTGCCGGCCGCTCGAGCCGAGCGGGGACGGGGGCTCGGCCAGGGTCGCGCCGATGCGGACCCGGACTCGCGGGTTGCCCTGGCCGAAGGGGGCGAGGCGCTCGAGGCAGGCGACGGTCTCGGTGGTGAGTTCTTCGATGCGGGCCTCGGCGTCGTACAGGAGGGGGCGCGAGAGGTCGTCGGGAGCGAGGCGCGCGTTGGCGACGGCGGTGAACGCCTCGGTGAAGGCGTCGAGGTTCCCGGCTTCGAGGCGCAGGCCCGCGGCCATGTCGTGCCCGCCGTGCGAGAGCAGGTGCGCGGAGCAGGCACCGAGCGCGTCGGCCAGCGCGAAGCCCTCGATCGAGCGCCCCGAGCCGTGGCACTCGCCACCGGCGCTGCACATCAGGATCGTCGGGCGGCCGAAGCGCTCGACGAGCCGTGAGCAGACGATGCCGACGACGCCCGCGTGCCAGTCTTCGTGGGCCAGCACGATCGCACGCCGGCCGGGCGTGTGCATCGCGCGCTCCTCGACCATCGCGGCGGCGTGCTCGAAGATGCGGCGCTCGGTGGCGCGGCGCTCGTCGTTGAAGCGGCACAGGGCGCGGGCGATCTCCTCGGCGCGGGGCGCGCCGGCCGTCGTGAGGAGTTCGACGGCTTCGCGCGCGTGGCCCATGCGCCCGCAGGCGTTGAGGCGCGGCGCGAGCTTGAAGCCCACGTCCTCGCTGTCGATCTTCTCGCCGTCGAGCCCCGAGGCTTCGACGAGGGCGCGGAGGCCTACGAGGGGAGAGCGCTTGATGCGCGAGAGCCCGAAACGCGCGATCACGCGGTTCTCGCCGACCAGCGGCACGACGTCGGCGATCGTGCCGAGCGCGGCGAGGGCGAGCAGGTCGAGGAGAAGCGACTGGAGTTCCTTGGTGACGCGGTGGCCGTTGCACGCGAGCGTGCACAGGCGCCACGCGAGCTTGTAGGCGACGCCGGCGCCCGAGAGCTCCCCGAAGGGGTACACAGAGCGCGGGCGGCGCGGGTGAACCACCGCGAAGGCCGGGGGCAACTCTTCTTCGCGTGAAGGCGGGTTGTGGTGGTCGGTGATGATCAGGTCGATGCCGCTTTGGACTGCCGCGCGTGCCGCGGCGGTGGCGGTCACGCCGCAGTCGACGCTGACGACGACGCGGGCGCCCTGGTCGGCCAGTGCGTTCATCGCGTCAACCGAGAGCCCGTAGCCCTCGTCGATGCGGTGGGGGACGTAGGTTGAGACGGGGGCCGACGGCGCGATCGCACGGAACGTGTGCCAGAGGATCGCGGTGGCGGTGATGCCGTCCACGTCGTAGTCGCCGTAGATGACCAGAGGGGCCTTGGCGCGGAGCGCGGCGAGGATGCGCTCGGCGGCGCGGTCCATGTCGGGCAGGAGCGAAGGTTCGTGGAGGTGCGTCAGCAGGGGATTGAGAAAGTCGCGTGCCGCGGCGGGGTCGGAAAGTCCGCGCACGGCCAGGATTCGGTCGACCAGGGACGCCCCGGAAGCGACCGGGGTCGTGGGAGGCCCCCCGATCAAGCGGGGTTTCCATGTGCGGGCGAGGCCTCGGGCGACCACGACTTCCGGGGTGGGCGCGGCGATGGCGGCGGTGCCTCCGTGCATGGGCCGAGAATGTACCGCGCCCGCGCCTGATCGTCTCGGGGATTCGAGGAATTCGAGGTACACTGATCGCAGACGGGAGTCTGTCATGAACAGGCGTCTTTCGCGGGTGCTCGTTGTGGGCCTGGTTCTGACGGGGTGCGCGGACTGCCTGGCGCAGGCGGGGCGCTACCGGTGGGAAGAGGTCCCCACGTTCATTTCGAGCGGGATTCGTGCGGGCTACGCGCTCAACAACCACGGGCGCGTGGTCGGGTTCCAGTCGGCCGAAGCGATCGTGAACCCGCCCGTGATCTCGTACATCAGCGCGGGGTTTTCGTGGGAGCCCGGCGACCTGCGGAAGATGCTGCCGGTCGGTGATCACCTGGCGAGCACGGCGATCGGGATCAGCGACTCGGGGATCGTGGTGGGGTACGCCTCGCCAGTCGCTGGGCAGAGCCGCGCGGCGGTTCTGTCGGATGTCGCGACGCCGCTCCTGATCCCGACGCTGGGTGGGACCAACAACTTCGCCTACTCGGTGAACGACGCGGGCGTGGTGGTGGGGAGTTCGGGGACCAGCGGGGGAACGACGCACGCGTTCCGGTGGGACGCGGCGAACGGCGTGAGCGACCTCGGGACGCTGGGCGGGACCCAGAGCAACGCCGAGGCGATCAACAGCGCGGGGACGATCGTCGGGAAATCCACGCTGGCGAGCGGCAGCAACCGAGCGTTTCTTTACCCCGCGGGCGGGCCGATGACGGATCTGAACGCGTACCTGCCGGGCGGGAGCCCGTGGGTGTTCCTGCTCGGCGTGGACGTGAACGAGTCGGGGCGTGTCGCGGGGAACGGGACCATGGGCGGCGCGTCGCGCGGGTTTACGTTCGACCCCGGGGATCCGCAGAGCGTGCGAGAATTGGCGCCGCTGGCGGGGCACGCCAAGACGCAGGCGGTGGCGATGAACAACCTCGGCTGGTGCGCGGGGACATCGACGCTCGTGTTCGATCGGCTGGAGTCGGTGCGGGCGGCGATCTGGAAAGACGGCGGAGCGATCGATATTTCAAGCCGCGTCGTGAACCTGATCGTGGGCTACTACGACAGCGCCGTGGACATCAACGACGCGGGGCAGGTGCTGGTGATCGGCCCGCCGGCCGGTGCGAGCTACGGCATGAACTCGATCCACCGCCTGACGCCCCTGTGCGACGCCGATTTCAACGGCGACGGGTTCATGAACGGAGCCGACTTCGACGCGTTCGAGCCTGCGTGTGAGGCGGGGGACCTGTCGGCGGACTTCGACGGGAACGGGTTTGTGAACGGGGATGATTTCGACGGGTTCGCGCGGGCGTTCGAGTTTGCAACGGGATGTCCCTGAAGCCTGTGCCGGATTAGGATGGGCCGACGCGCGCCGGCGCGAGTGGAGCGTCCGCATGGTGAAACTGAATCGGATCTACACCCGCACCGGCGACGACGGCACCACCGGGCTGGCCGACGGCTCGCGCGTGTCGAAGGACGATCTGCGGGTCGAGTGCTACGGCACGGTGGACGAGGCCAACGCGGCGGTAGGGGTTGCGCACGCGGCGTGCCTGGGCGGGCTCGCGGGCGGCGCGCCGCGGGGCGAGGAGCGGCTGGCGCAGATCGCGGCGGTCCTGGCCCGCGTGCAGAACGAGCTGTTCGACGCCGGGGCGGACCTGGCGACGCCGGTGAGGGAGGGAGAGAAGCCGGGGTCGCGCCTGCGGCTGACGCCGGCGCAGACCGAGCGGCTTGAGCGGGACATCGACGAGTTCAACGAGCGGCTCGCGCCGTTGACGAGTTTCGTGCTGCCGGGCGGGACGGCGGCGTCGGCGGCGCTGCACGTGGCCCGGGCGGTGGTGCGGCGGGCGGAGCGGCTGGCGGTGCAACTCGTAGGGCGGAAACCCGAAGAATGCGGCGAGGAGGCGGTGCGTTATCTCAACCGCCTGAGCGACCTTCTCTTCGTGCTCGCCCGTGCCGCGAATCGCGACGGGGCGCTGGATGTGCTCTGGGTCCCCGGGGCGACGCGCGGCGGGTGACGACGCCGGCGGCCCCGAAAGTATGGGGTGCGCCGTGCCGTCCGCCCGATCGGCTATCCTGAGGGCTTCTGACGACTGGGACCCGTGCGGCCCTCTGGCCACGGACTGGGACCGGGCGCTTGCGATGAACGACCGAATCCGCCCCCATCACGGCGCGCCGAGCGGCCCGTTCACCTCCGATTTCCGCCACGAGTTCGAGGCCGAGACGACGCACCTGCTGCGCGAGCGGTTCCTGTGGTTCAACGCGCTGGTCGGCGGGCTCTGGACGGTCATGCTCATCTTCGGACTCAAGGGCATGGGCGAGGACCTGCTGAACGGACCGGGCCTGGGGTGGGGGAACTGGAACATCCGCCGGATCCAGGAGTCGTTCGCCGACCCGGTCTTCGAACTGGCCGCGGTGGGGGCGTACGTCGCGTGCTTCGTGGCGGTGCTGCGCGGCAGCGTGCGGGACCGCGACCTGCTCAGGCTGTCGTACTGGCTGATCGTGATCGACGGGGGCCTGCGGATCGTGATGAAGGCGCTGGGGATCAGCGGCGGGGCGGGGCTGTGGGGCGTGGGGTTCGCGCACGTCCTGGCGTGCGTGTTCCTGCCGTGGAGCCCCAGGCAGGCGGTGGGGCCGATCCTGCCGCTGCTCGCGCTGTCGGCTGGGGCGACGGCGCTTGGGGCGGGGTCGTGGACGGCCAAGCTGGTGTGGATCGCTCTAAGCCCGCTGGCGGGGGCGCCGGGGTTCCTGATCGCGTACCTGAAGCACTCGCGCCGGGTGGAGGATTACAAGACGCGGTTTCTCCAGAAGCGGTACGGGGAGCTTCGGCGCGAGCTGGTCGATGCGCGCCGGATCCACGAGGCGCTGTTCCCGTCGCCGCGGACGAGCGGGCCGGTGCGGTTCGAGTACCGGTACGAGCCGATGCGGCAGATCGGTGGGGACTACCTGTACGCGAGTGTCGCGAACGGACGCGGGACCGGGGGCGATCCCGGGCAGCTGAGCGTTGTGGTGATGGACGTCACGGGGCACGGGATCCCCGCGGCGCTGACGGTGAACCGGCTGCACGGGGAACTGGAGCGCGTGTTCGCCGAGAACCCGGACGTGGCGCCGGGCGAGGTGCTGAAGCTGCTGAACAGGTACGTGCACCTGACGCTGGCGTCGCA
Organism: uncultured Phycisphaeraceae bacterium; assembly: GCA_964500365.1. Classification (GTDB taxonomy): domain Bacteria; phylum Planctomycetota; class Phycisphaerae; order Phycisphaerales; family UBA1924; genus CAZCPB01. The sequence goes on along the minus strand of CAZCPB010000178.1, from coordinate 2,074 downwards.
TTCGGTGTACGTGACGGCGCTGTGCGTGAGGGTGGACTGCGCCCGCGACGAGATCGAGTATGCCAGCGGCGGCCACCCTCCGGCGTTCCTGCGTGCGGTTGACGGGACGATCCACGAGCTGCCCTCGACGGCGTTCGTGCTGGGGGCGTGCGCCGATGCGGATTTCAAGGCCGATCCCGCGTCGCTGCGGATGGTGCCGGGGGACAGCCTCATCGCGTACACGGACGGGGCGATCGAGGCGCGCGATGCGCGGGGGCGGATGCTGGGGGTGCAGGGTTTCTCTCGCCTGATCGCGAGCACCCGGCCCGAGCCCGGGGCGGGGTGGAGCGAGACGCTGCTTCGCGCGGTGGATGCGCACCGGTACGGGCCGCCGGCGGACGACACGCTGGTGATCGAGGTGTCGCGCCCGGTGTGAGGAAAGAAATCACCACAGAGAGCACAGAGCGGCACAGAGAAGAGGCGAGGGATCAGAATCGGAAGAGAGCGATCGCACGAGGGCGTGTTCGACGCTGGACCAGCGGGAAACACGCGGCGCGGACCGACGGCGCTTCACCCCTACCATCGCCCCACGGCCCGCGGGCCGGGGAGGTTGCGATGGCGTGGATGCGCGTGTGCGAGGCGTTGACGGCGCCGGTGGGGACGGCGATCACGGTGAAGGGGTGGGTGCGGACCTGCCGCGAGAGCAAGGCGGAGGGGGGGTTGTGCTTCGTCGCGGTGTCGGACGGGACGTGCTTTGATGCCATTCAAGCGGTTGTCAAAGGGGGGGGCGAGGGGGCGGTTCCGAACTTTGATGAGGTCAAGAAGCTGACGGCCGGGTGCGCGGTCGAGGTGGACGGGTCGCTGGTCGCCAGCCAGGGGAAGGGTCAGGCGGTCGAGATCGCGGCCACGGCGGTGCGGGTGGTGGGGCTGGTCGAGAACCCCGACACGTACCCCGTGAGCAACAAGCGGCACACGTTCGAGTACCTGCGCGAGGTGGCGCACCTGCGGGTGCGGACCAACACGTTCGGGGCGGTGGCGCGGACGCGCCACGCGCTGTCGATGGCGATGCACGAGTTCTTCGACCGGCGCGGGTTCTTCTACGTGCACACGCCGATTGTGACGGCCAGCGACTGCGAGGGGGCGGGGCAGATGTTCCGCGTGAGCACGCTGGACATGGTGAACCCGCCGCGTGTCGGTTTTACCCAGGCTCGTGGGGCAGGTGTCCCGCCCGCCTCTACTCCTGCTACTTCTTCTGCTTCTCCTCAGCACCCGGCGCCCGGCACCCAGCATCCCGTGGATTTCTCCCAGGACTTCTTCGGTAAGGAGGCGCACCTGACGGTGAGCGGGCAGTTGAACGTGGAGACGTACTGCTGCGCGCTCTCGAGGGTGTACACGTTCGGGCCGACGTTCCGGGCGGAGAACAGCAACACGGCGCGGCACCTGGCCGAGTTCTGGATGATCGAGCCCGAGGTCGCGTTCTGCGACCTGCAGGGGGACAGCGAACTGGCCGAGGACTTCATCAAGCACCTGATCGACGCGGTCTTGACGAAGCGCGCCGACGACATGAAGTTCTTCGATGAGCGGATCGAGCCGGGGCTCATCGCGCGCTTGAAGCACGTGGCGGAGACGCCGTTCCGGAGATTGCCGTACACGGAGGCGATCCGGATCCTGGAGGAAGCGATCAAGGGCGGGAAGAAGTTCGAGTTCCCGGTGAAGTGGGGCACGGACCTGCAGAGCGAGCACGAGCGGTTCCTGACCGAGGAGTACTTCAAGCAGCCCGTGATCCTGATGAACTACCCCAAGGGGATCAAGGCGTTCTACATGCGCCTGAACCCGCCGGGGACGGATGGCGCGCCGGGCGACACCGTTGCGGCGATGGACGTGCTGGTGCCCAAGATCGGCGAGATCATCGGCGGCAGCCAGCGCGAGGAGCGGCTGGATGTGCTCGACCGACGCATCGAGGAGATGAAGCTGCCCGCGAAGGAATACTGGTGGTACCGCGACCTGCGGCGCTACGGCACGGTGCCGCACGCGGGGTTCGGGCTGGGGTTCGAGCGGGCGATGATGTTTTTGACGGGGATGCAGAACATCAGGG
>CAZCPB010000177.1:0-9514 GCA_964500365.1 uncultured Phycisphaeraceae bacterium | reverse complement strand
CACGTGCTCCGCGCGGCGAGCGCGCTCTTCCACCTCGCGCGCTTCACGCCACGCACACCGGCCGTCAGCACGCCACCCGCGGCGCGCTCGCAGGCACGCGAGCTCACACCATCCGAACCCGCACTCACGTCCGCGCCGGGCCCGGTACCCCATCCGGAATCTCAACTCCCGGACTTCGTTCCAGTCCACCCGGCCGCGAACGACAGCCCGGAACCGACCGCGTCCCCCACGCGCTCATCCCCCGCCGCCTTCGCAACCCCCGTCGAACGTGCCCGGTGCCACTCCGCCGTCCTGAACTTCGCCACCATCCTCGCACCTCCGGTCGAAAGCGCGATCGCCCGTAGACGGGGGTGGAACCCCGCGAGCGGCACGCCCGGAAGCGCGACACCACCCCCGCACCCTGAAGAGACCCTCGAACCTCTCGTCGCCACGGCCCAGGCCCGCCCACCGTGATCGTCGTCTCCAGCGCTTCGTCCGTGCCGCGCATCCACACGCCACCGCCACGCACGCACCTCTCCGATTTGCGCTTTGCGTTTTGTGCTTTGCGTTTTTGCGCCTTGCGCCTCCCCCCCGGCGAACAATCTCGCGATGGCTCCCCCACGCGCCAACCTCCCCGGCGGCATCGTCCACACCTACCTCGGCTACGACCCCAAGGCCTTCCCCTCACCCACCGCCCCGCCCCCCGACATCGCGGGCGCGGCAATGAATCACATGCTCGCCCACGGCTCGTTGCGGCGCCTCACCGAAGAGGAACTCGCCCGCGCTGTCCGCATCGACCCATCGCAGATCGCCGGCCTCGGACCAAGCCTCGAAGCGCTCCTGGCCATGCTCGAGGAGCGAAAGCGCAAGATCCTTTCGACCTACGAGACCGAGCGTGCACGCCGGGCCGCGGGCGAGGCGTTCCGCGCCGCGGCAGGACGCGCCGACCCGCCGCCCAATGTCCGCGAGTCCTTCGAAAAGCGGGTCCGCGAGGAGCAGATCCGCGACCTCGAGCGCCTCTGGTTCCGCCTCGGCGATGACACGTCGCCTTTCGCGCAGCGCCTCATGAAGGTGATCGAGGCCCTCGCCGCCCGCTACCAGGTCGAACAGCTCGCCGGGAAGTACGAGTTCACCGGGCGCGAGCCCATGACCGTCGAGCAGGCCCTGGCGATCAAGGAAGAGCTCGAAGCGATCGACCGGCTCATCGAGCAGATCAAGGAGGCGATGAAGAACGCGGTGCTCGCGGTCATCGACCTCGATGCCCTCTCGGAGTTCGCGCAGCCCCAGGACATCGAGAACCTCACCGACCTGCAGAAGAGAGTCGGAGAGTTCCTCCGCGCCCAGGCCGAGCTCCAGGGGCTCGAGCGGTCCAGCGCGGGCTTCCAGCTCACGCCCGCGGCCATGGCCCTCTTCCAGTCGCGCCTGCTCTCGGAGGTCTTCGGCGACCTCGACGCCGCGCGCAGCGGCCGACACCAGGGGCCGATCTCGGGCGAGGGCGTCGTCGAGCTCCAGCGCACGCGGCCCTACGAGTTCGGCGACGCCGCGTCGTCGATGGACGTGACGGGCTCGCTCGTCAACGCGATGGTCCGCGCGGGGCGGGCCGAGGTCCGCGCCGGCGACATCCTGATCCACGACACCCGCAACAACCCCCGGTGCGCCACCGCCGTCCTCATGGACATGTCGGGCTCGATGCGCTACGACGGCCAGTACATCAACGTAAAGCGCATGGCCCTGGGGCTCGATGCCCTCATCAAGCGCGAGTACCCCGGCGACTACCTGCGGTTCATCGAGCTCTACTCGCTGGCCCGCCTCCGCCCCGCGGCGGAGATCGCGGGCCTGCTGCCGCGCCCCGTCTCCATCCACCAGCCCGTGGTCCGCCTGCGCGCCGACATGTCGCGCCCCGACGCGTCGGAATCGGCGCTGCCGCAGCACTTCACCAACATCCAGCGCGGGCTCCAGCTCGCCCGCCAGCTGCTGGGCTCGCAGGACACGCCCAACCGCCAGGTCGTGCTGATCACCGACGGGCTCCCCACGGCGCACTTCGAGGGCCAGCACCTCTACCTGCTCTACCCGCCCGACCCGCTCACCGAGCGCGCCACGATGCGCGAGGCGATGCAGTGCCGCCGCGAGAACATCACGATCAACATCTTCCTGCTCCCCTCGTGGTCGCAGTCCTCCGACGATGTCGCCTTCGCGCACCGGATGGCCGAGGCGACGCAAGGCCGCGTCTTCTTCACCGGCGGGCGCGACCTCGACCGCTTCGTCCTCTGGGACTACGTCAGCCGGCGCCGGAGGATCATCGCGTAGCGGTCGTTCGTGCCGAGCGGCCCCGACCAAAGCAACCGCCATGCCCTCCTCAGCCACACCGCCTCGAGCAGCAAAGCCCCGGGCCGCGCGTCTGGCCCTCGCCCACTGGAACGACGCCGAGCGCGCGGAACGCTCGCGCCAGCTGGAGCGCGCCGGCTTCACGGTTGAAACGCTTTCCGCCGACGGCGCGGGCATGAAGTCCCTCCGCGCCGACCCGCCCGACGCGATCGTGATCGACCTCACGCGACTCCCCAGCCACGGGCGCGCCGTCGCGATGGCGCTCCGCCAGTCCAAGGGCACCCGCCGCATCCCGCTGGTCTTCGTCGGCGGAGCACCCGGGAAGCTCGACCGCCTCAAGCACGATGTCCCCGACGCCGTCTATACGGAGTGGGACGACGTCGCGCCCGCGGCCCGGCGCGCCATGTCCAACCCGCCGGGCGACCCCGTCGTCCCCGTCTCGAGGTCCGGGCCGTACTCGGGCACGCCCCTCGCGAAAAAGCTCGGGATCAAGGAGAACGCCGTCGTCGCCCTGCTCGAAGCGCCGCGCGGCTTTGAACACACGCTCGAACCGCTCCCCGCCGGCGTCACGTTCCGCGCCGACCTCCGCAAGCCCGCCGACCTCATCGTCTGGTTCGTCACGAGCCGTCGCGACCTTGTGAAGCGGCTCAAGGCCGTCCGCGCGGCGATCGGGCGCGACGGGCTCTGGATCTCGTGGCCGAAGAAAACCTCCGGCGTCGAGAGCGACCTTACCGAAGACGTGATCCGCGACGCCGCGCTCCCGACGGGCATCGTCGATTTCAAGGTCTGCGCCGTCGACGAGACCTGGTCGGGCCTGAAGTTCGCGGTCAGGAAGCCGCGCCCATGACGATCCGCCGCCAACCGGCCGATTTCGTCGTCGAGGAGCTCGCCGCGCCCGCGTTCCTCGATACGCTCGCCCCGCGCGGAGGGCCGCGCTGCGCCCACGCGGTCTACGCGCTGACCAAGGAGTCGCTCACGACGCCCGACGCCGCGCAGCGCCTCGCCCGCGCGCTCCGCGCCCGGCCCGACGGCGCCTCCTACGCCGGGTTGAAGGACAAGCACGCGCGGACCACGCAGCTCGTGTCGGTGCTCGTCCGCGGGCCGGTGCCCGAGTCGGCCGAGGGGCCGGGCTGGTCGGCGCTCCGCCGCGGATGGTCGGACGCGCCGGTGCTTTCCGACGCGATCGACGGCAACCGCTTCACGATCGTCGTCCGCGACCTGACGCCCGACGCGTCCGCCGATATGGCGCGGCGGGCGTCGCTGCTCCGTGCCGACGACGCCGGGTCGCCGGCGCTCCTGGTCGTGAACTACTTCGGCGCCCAGCGCTTCGGCTCGGCGCGCCACGGGGCTGGCTTTATTGCCCGCCGCCTGATCGAGGGCGACTTCGACGGCGCCCTGCGCCTGGCGATCGGCACCCCCGCCCGCAAGGACACCGGCGCGACCCGCGCCCTCACCCGCGCCTGCGCCGCGTCGTGGGGCGACTGGGCCGACCTGCTGGTGAAGGTACCGCGCTGCCCCGAGCGCGCCGCCTTCGAGGTGCTCGCCTCGGGCGGCACGGCGCGCGACGCCTTCGCGGCGCTGCCCCGGTTCACGCAGACCATGGCGGTCGAGGCATACCAGTCCCACCTGTGGAACGCGACCGCGCGGGCCATGGCCCTCGAAATCGCCCGGGCCGAAGGGTCGATCCTGCGGACGCCCGACGAATTCGGCGAGATGGTCTTCCCCGCCGCCGCCGTCGTTCCGGGGCACGCGCGCGAGATGATCGTGCCGCTGCTGGCGCCGAAGACCGCGCTCGAGGGCCCGTGGGCCGGCGCGGCACGCGCCGCGCTCGAAGCCGAGGGGATCGACGCCTCGAAGCTCCGGATCCCGGGACTGCGCCGTCCGTTCTTCGGCGAAGCGCCCCGCCCGCTCTTCGCGCTGGCACGGCGCTTCACGATGACCGAACCGGCGCCGGACGAACTCTCGCGCTCGGGCCGCCTGAAGCAGTCCCTGGCGTTCGACCTGCCCCGGGGCGCGTACGCCACGGTCGTCCTGCGGGCGCTGGGACAATGACCGGCTCCGATCGCTCCAGTGCAGTGAACGAGGCCCGCTCAGCACCCGGCCATGAAGGCTTCCATGAAGTGGTCGAAGTCGTCGCCGTTCACGAACTCGTTGTGGTCGATGTCGGCGCCGTGATCACCCGCATCGAAGAGCACCGCGAACTGATCGAAGTCATCGCCGTTGACGAACCCGTCGTGGTTGATGTCGCCCTCGCAGTGGTCGTCGTGCTCGTGGAAGGTCACGGTCCCGGCCGACCAGCCCCCGGTCCAGGAAGCGCCGTCGGTGATCGCACCGTACACCCAGTACGTCCCCGGCTCGAGATACGCGGAGTTCACGTAGTGGTAGCCCAGGCTCCCGGGCGTGTGGAGCGACGTCGGGATGAGGACCTCGCTCCCGTCGAGCGCGCCCGTCGTCGAAAGGTACAGGGTGACCCACGTGAGGTTCTGGTTGGAGTCCGAGGCCTTCCACTCGACCTTCACGGTGTCCACGCCGTGCTCGAGGTGCAGGTCGCCCGCCGGCGGCGACGTCACGGTGATCACGGGCGGCGCCGGGCTCACCGCGGGTTTGATCGTGAGCGTGTAGTCCGTCTGTGTATCCCCCATGATCCCGTAGACGTGCAGGAAGTACCAGCCCGCCGGCCGGCCGAGCATGCCGACGGTCCGGACGCCCCCCGTTCCGGAGCCGTGCGCGAGCACGGTGCCGGTGTCCGAAAGCAGGCGGACGCCCAGGTCGCCCCTGGCCGGGTCGAACTCGATCATTCCCCACGAGTCGCTCGTGCCCGTCCACGGGGAGTAGAACCGGAAGTAGTCCGGGCTGGCGGCCTTGTGGAGCGTCAGGCCCGGCAGCACCGCCGACGGACCGACGGGCCCGAGGTTCGGGCTGTTGAGCCCCCCGATCGGGCGCTGTTTGACGGTCGCGACCGAGTCGTTGGGCTCGAAGCGGTCGGGCAGGATCGTCGCGCCGTTGCTGATGATGATCGGGATGCGGGCGATGTTGTTCTCGGCGTTCTCCTCGAGGATCCCGTCGTCGGGGTCGACCTCGGACTCCAGCCAGTAGTCCCCGTCGGGGATCCCCGTGATGTCGATCGCCTGCCCCTCGAGATCGCGCGAGTAGACGTCCATCCAGCCGACCGAAATGCCCTGCGTGTCGGAGTTGCAGGAGTGGAACTCGCCGCCCGGGATGTACCCGGGCGCGGTGGGGTCGTACGGCTTGGAATCCAGCAGGCAGAAGCTGGTCTTCGGGCTGGTCGCGACCACCGGGCCGACGCCGACCTCGTCGAACCGCTCGCGCAGTCGGTACAGCGCCCAACCCTCGACGTGGATGTGGTTGTGCCCCGCGTGGTGGACGAACCTGCCCGCGAGGCGGTCCCAGTGCACGCCGTCCTCGCGGTAGATGCGCTGCCAGACGTCTTGCGTGCCGTCCCCGTTCACCGCCCCGCCGCGCATGTAGAGCTTTCCCGCGCCGATGTTCGGCGTTCCGTTGCTGAGGCGGAGGAGCGTCCGCCCGTTCTCGACCGTGATCGCGTTCTCGTACAGCGAGTTGACGTCGACGGTCATGTCGGGCAGCAGGTAGGCGGGCTGGCCCTGCGCAACGGCGCGGGGGGCCGGCGCGGCGAGGCCCGCGAGAACACACACGGCTGCCGCGAGCGGTTTCTTCATCGTCCGGAACCCTCTCTCCTCCCGCGATGCCGGCCCGCCCGGCCCTTGAGTATGACCGCGCCGGGGGCCCGGGGCAACGGCAAAGCGACCCCGGACGCCGCCCGTGTCCGAGAGTTTCAAAGCCGGTGGCGCGCCGGCGGGCGTTTGCGCCTTGGTGTTGGGGAAGCGGCAGCTCCCGCGTGGCTGTGGCGCGCTCTCCGGGGGCCCGGGGCGCCGGAGTAGGATTCCGTTCACCGGATGAAGGGTCGCACGCATGCCCGACGAACCGACCGTCCCGCCGGGCCCACTTGGCCAGGGCTCGCCGTCCGATGACCACCCCACCGAGGGGCTGCCCGCTTCGGGCCCTTCGTCGGGCACGCGCCGGTACCTCGAGCTCCGCGACATCCCGCCCCGCATCGGCGCGTACAAGGTCGTGCGCGAGCTGGGGCACGGCGGCATGGGCTCGGTGCTCCTGGCCATCCGCGACGGCGAGGAGATGCACAAGCACGTCGCGATCAAGCTGGTCAAGCGGGGGATGGACACGCGCGAGATCCTGAAGCGCTTCGAGATGGAGCGCAAGGTGATCGGCTCGCTCAGCCACCCCAGCATCGCGCGGGTGCTCGACGCGGGGGCGACCGAGGACGGGCGGCCGTACTTCGTGATGGAGTACATCCAGGGCCAGCCCATCGACGAGTACTGCGACAGCCAGCAGCTCACGACGCGCGAGCGGCTCGTGCTGTTCACGAAAGTCTGCGGCGCGGTGCAGTACGCGCACCAGAACCTGATCGTGCACCGCGACATCAAGCCGGGGAACGTGCTGGTGACGCCCGACGGCGAGCCCAAGCTGGTGGACTTCGGCATCGCCAAGATGCTCAACCCCGACCTGGCGGGCTTCACGCTCGAGACGCTCCCCGAGGCGCGGGTGATGACGCCCGAGTACGCCAGCCCCGAGCAGGTCAAGGGCGAGCCGATCTCGACCGCCAGCGACATCTACTCGCTGGGCGTGCTGCTGTACGAGCTGCTCACGGGCCACCGGCCGTACCAGATCAAGAGCCGCGTGCAGGCCGAGATCGTCCGCGTGGTGTGCGAGGAGGAGCCGGAGCGTCCGAGCACGGCGGTGACGCGGCCCGCAGAGATCACGACCAGCGACGGCACGACCCGGACGATCACCGCCGAGGAGATCGGGCGGCGGCGGGAGATGGCGCCGACGAAGCTCAAGCGGTCGCTCGCGGGGGACATCGACAACATCGTGCTCATGGCCATGCGCAAAAGCCCGCGCCGGCGGTACCAGTCGGCCGAGCAGTTCGCGCAGGACATCGCCAACCACCTGCACAACCGCGCGGTGATCGCGGCACCGGAGACGTGGCACTACAGCCTGAGCAAGTTCGTGGCCAGGAACAAGGTCGGGGTCGCGGCGGCGGCGATCATCGTGCTCTCCCTGACCGCGGGGCTTGCCACGACGTCCTGGCAGTATTCGATCGCCGAGCGGGCGCGCCGGACCAACGACATCCTGCTGAAGGTCGCGCAGGACCGAGAGACGGCGTTGAAGGCGAAGTACCAGCAGCTCCGCGACTTCGCCGGCGAGTTCATGGGCGCGACCGAGACCAACATCCAGCGCCTCGAGGGCGCCACCGCGGCGCGGAAGGTCGTCATCGACACCGCCCGGACCGTGCTGGAGAAACTGAAGGCCGAGGGCATCGACGACCCCGAACTGCTCCGCAAGATCGCCGACATGAACCACCGCATGGCGCTCGTCGTCGGCGGGGGGCGGACGGCCAACGAGGGGGCGCTGGCGGACGCGGCGGTGTTCTTCCGGAAGGCGATCGAGATGCGCCGCCAACTCCTGAAGACCACGCCCGGCGACACGGAAGCGGCGATGGAACTGGCCGACTCCATGGAGCACCTCGCGTTCGTGCTCGGCCGCTCCGGCGCCTCGCAGGAGGCCGACCTGCTGCTCGAGGAGGCCAACGGGCTGGCGAAGAAGGCCGTGGCCGCGGCGGGCGAGAACGGGGCCAGAGCGCGGCGCATCTGGAGCAAAATGCTCATCGCGCGGGCCGACCGGCTCCTGCAGGGCGGCAAGCACGCCGAGGCCGAGCCGATCTACCGCGAGGCGCTCTCGACGATCCGGGCGCTCGCCGACGCGGCCGCGGAAGGGTCGTACTCGCGGGCCGACCTGCGACGCGAGCTCGGCGTCGCGCACTCCAAGCTCGCGGGGTGCCTGGACCAGGCCGGCAACGAGGAGGCGGCGCTCGAGGGGTACCGCCGGTCGCTCGAGATCCGCGAAGCGCTTTTCAACGCCACGCCCACCAACGCGACCAACCGGCGCGACGTGGTCGTGATGGGCGAGAAGGTCGCCAAGAAGCTGATCGAGATGGGGCGCGACGCCGAGGCCGCGGAGGTGATCGAGCGTGCCCGCGCCGCCGCGGCGGACTACACGTCGCAGGACCCCGACGACAAGCGCTTCGCGGGCGACGCGGCGCGGCTTACGGAACTGGCCGGGGACCTCGCCGTGAAGCGGGGGGACTTCGCCGCCGCCGCGGAGCTGTTCGCGGCGTACACGGCGCGGATGCGCGAGCTCTACGGCGAGACCCCCGAGTCGCACCAGAACCGCTTCTACCTCGCGCGGGGCGTCCTCAAGCACGGGCAGGCGCTGGCGGCGTCGGGTTCGCCCCACACGGGAGTGGAGAAGATGCGTGCCGCCGTCGCGGCGTACGCCGACGTCGCCGATCACAACGCCGACAACGCCATCCTCAGGCTCGAGCACGCCCGCGCCGCGCGCCGCCTCGGGGAGCTGCTGCTCGAGCTCGGACGCGCGGAGGGCGCGGTGGACGCGTTCACGGCGTGCGTGGCGTCGTACCAGGTGGCGTCCGAGCCGGGCAAGCCGGCGCTGGCCCCGCACGACCGCGACGGATTCGCCGAGGCGCTGGCGGCGCTGAGCGACCTCGCGTCGCGGCAGAACGCCACGCAGCGCGCGATCGAGTACGCCAGGCGCGCCCGCGACGCGGCGCCCGCCGAACCGAGCCCGCGGGTGAAGCAGGCGATCGAACTGGCAGCGCGTGCCGCGGGCACGAACTAGAGGCTGGGTCGGGGTCCGTTCGTCGGCCGAACAGGTGCGTGTCGCGGCGGCAACGGGCGGTTAGACTGCGAAGACTTGGCTCGGCCGGGTGCACCCCGGGCCGACGCGGTTCCGGCCGGAGAAACACATGCCCCCGTATGTCTTCATCATCATCCTGGCGGGGATGCTGGGCGCGACGCCGGCCGAGGTGGACCCGTGGGATCCGGACAACTCAAAGATCATCGCCGAGTACCTGAGCGGTCCGGCCCTGGTCCATCCCGGGTCTCCCGTTCCTCAGCCGCTGTAGTTGGGCGCCGCACGAGCCTCCGCCACGCTCGCGCTCTACTTGCCCTTGAAGATCCTGAAGAGCCGGGTCAGGGGGTCGTAGAACTCATCGACGACGCGCTCCTTGAGGGGGATGATCGCGTTGTCGGTGATGGTGATGTGCTCGGGGCAGACCTTGGTGCAGCACTTGGTG
>CAZCPB010000176.1:0-9529 GCA_964500365.1 uncultured Phycisphaeraceae bacterium | reverse complement strand
CTCGGCGGGCATGAACGGCACGGTCCAGGTGCGGAGCCAGACGACCTCGACCTCGATCTTCACGCGGACGACGCTCTCGGTGCCGTAGTAGTAGCCGCGCTCGAGTTCTTTCCAGGGGTCGATCTCGGAGAGATCGCAGTCGGTGATGGTGATGAAGTTCGACCGTGAGAACCCGTCGAACATGGCGGGCAGCTTTTCCGCGGCGACGATCATCTGCATGTCCGCGGTGCGGACGTCGTACACCCCGTTGCCGGGCCCGCTCCAGCGGCCGCTGATCGAATAGGTGTAGTCGGGCGTCACCTGCGCGTCCGGGGAGGGCGCGGCGGCCGCTTCGCCCTCGGGCTCGGTGAACCCGTCGTCGGCCCTGGGGGCGCTGAAGGCCGAGGGGTGGATCGTGATCCGCTCGATGCGCTTGATCGGGGCCCGGTCCACCGTGAGCTGCTCGCCCGAGGCGTCGGTGTTGGTGAGGCGGACGGCGTTCAGGAGGTCTGCGACGAGCCAGTAATCGGCCTGCCACTGGAAGGCGTCGAGGATGGACGGCGCGGACTTCGGCCGCTCGCGCGGGATCTGCGCGCCGAGCACGTCGGGGCTTGCGAAGAACGACACCTCGCGGGCTCTGCGCTGGTACTCGGCGGCGCGGACCTCGACGAGCTTCTCGGTGATCTTGTCCTTCTCCTCCGCGGTGAGCTCGCGGGCGCTCCCGCCAAGGACGGCCTGGCGCTGCTGCTCCTCGGCGTCGCGGAGCACGTCGAACATCGTCATGCCGGGGCGAGGCTCGCCCGCGCCCATCTTCTCGAACAGCGCGGTGTAGACCTGCGAGGGCTCCGCGGGCGGGGCGTGGACGATCAGGCGCGCCAGCTGGAAGGCCTTGAGCTGGGCGTCGGGGCCGGTGCCGGAGGGCAGCAAGCCCTCGACGAGCACGGTGTGGCCGCGCTGGTTGTGCTCCTCGGCGAGCTTCACCACGCCCTGGGCCTCGCTCTTGATCCGCTGGTTGAGGTCCTTGAAGTACGAGGTGAGCGTGGCGTTGGGCGGCGCGCTCACCTCGACGGCGGGCGTCGCGGGGTCGAGCGAGGGCGCACCGTAGGTGACCTTCATCCCGTTGACCTTGTCGAAGTCGGCCTTCACCTGGTTCGTCCGCTCCTCGCGGATCTTCTGGTTCCACATCGAGCTGACGACCCACCCCGCGGGGAGCACCAGCACGATCACGACCGCGCAGATGACGACGATCAGGTTGGACTTGATCCAGGCCAGGACCTTCTTCATTCGCCACCTCCCGCCGGAGCCTTCCCGGGCGGGGGAAGGATGATCACCTGCCACCGCAGTTCGAACGTCGTGCGCTTTCCGGGCTCTTCCGGCGGCTTCAGCGACGCGAGCGGGGCCATGCGTTCGACCTCCGGGTGCGACGCGACCGAGGGAGAGCCGGACTCGCCGATCACGGTCCCGACGGACCGTCCGATCTCGCGACCGCGCGGGGCGATTTCCTGCTCTCCCCGACGGCCGGGCCGGGCGCCCTCACCGGTGATCTCGCCCCCACCGCCCTGGGCGGCGCCGGTTTCCTCGGCGGCCACCACCTGCTCCTCGACGATCCGGAACTGGGCCTCCGGCGTCGTGTGGATGACGTAGGGGACGCCCTGCCGGCGCGCGTTCGAACGAAGCCAATTGTCCATCGTCTTGAGCATGAAATTGAACGCGTCGGGCTGGGCGGTCGTGACCACCAGGCGGCAGCTCACGCGCGGCTGGTTGGCGAGGGCCGGATCGTCGGGCGCGGGGATGTCGCTCCCTCCGGTGGGGGCCGTCGCTTCTGCTCCGCGAGAACCGCCGCTTGGCGCCGAGCCGCCATCGCTCCCTTCCTCTCCTCCGCCCGTCGGCTCGTACGTGGTTTCGAACCGCTTGAGCGTGAACCCCAGCGGCACCCGCGTCGGCGGTTTGACGCTCGACCCGATCTCCGCGGACCACCCCGGGGCCCTGGCCTCGGCCGTCTGGAGCATCTGCCCCAGGTCGTTGACCAGATTGGCGTGGATGTCCCGCGAGTCCAGGAGCCCGAGCATGTTGACCGCGCGGAAATCGGTCTGCGCGGCACCGACGACCTGGGCCTCCTCGGCCGCCCGGCGCTGCTCGCTGGCGGCGCGGATGGCCTCGTCGATCACCGCAGGCTTGGAGGTGCCCGCGATGGCGTTGGTGTCCATCCAGGGCCGGAGGAACATGGCGCCGCCGGCCACCACGGCGATGCCCGCGGCGGTGGCGAACCACTTGACCTTGTCCTTCCACATCCGCTCGCGGACGACGGCGACGGGCATCAGGTTGGCCGAGATCGTGTTCATGCCCAGCCCCTGAAGGGCCAGGCCGTACGCGGGCGTGAACTGGAGCGCGGCGGTCTTCAGCTCGTTGCGGCGCGCCTCGTCCGGGACGGCGTCGAAGCTCAGGCGCTTGAACTCCTCGAGCCGGTAGACGTCCATGGACAGCTGCTGCTTGAGGTACTTCCGCAGGCCGGGGAGCGCGAAGGTCGAGCCGATGCCGATCAGGCGCACGAGTTTGGCGTCCTTGTGCAGCGACTGGTAATAGCCGATCGAGCGCTGCACGTCCTGGGCGAGGTCGGTGAAGACGGGCCGCATGGCCTGGAAGACCTGGCGTGCCGCGGCGCCCTCGTCCGACTCGCGCTTGAGCTTCTCGGCCTTGGCGTACGAGGTCTTGAACTGGTTGACGAGCGCCTCGGTGAACTGGTGCCCGCCGATCGGGAACGTGCGGATCCAGACCCGCCCGGCCTCGGCCACGACCAGGTCCGTCGAGGTCGTGCCCACGTCGAGGATGATCGTCCCGGGGGTCTGCTCGGTGAACTGGAGGTCGTACGCCAGCGCGTTGTACGCGGCGACGGGGCTGAGCGTGACGAAGTTGGGCGTGATCCCGACGTCGCCCAGCATGGTCAGCCGCTCCATGATGCGGTCGCGGGTGATCGCGAAGATGCCCACCTCGATCTCGGGCGAGTCGGGCGACATGAACGTCTGGAAGTCCCACTCGACCTGGTCGAGCGGGAAGGGGATCTGCTGCACCGCCTCGAACTTCACGATCGCGGGCACTTTCCTGGCCTCGACGGGGGGCAGCTTGGCGAAGCGGGCGAAGGCCGAGTGGCCGGGGACCGAGACGGCGATAGCCGCCTTGCTGAGGTCGTACTGCGCCGTCAGCGCGCCCAGCGACACCCGCAGCACGTCGTTCTGGTCGATGCCGGGGGTCGAGAGCACCTTGGGGTGCGGGATGATCGCCGCGTCGAGGACGTTCGCGCCGTTCTCGCCGGCTTCGACCTTCAGCGCCTTGATCGCGCCGGACCCGATCTCGATGCCCCAGCACGCGTTGGATGCCATGGCCACTCCTTACCGGCGCTCGTCCCGCCGGCAATTCCTCCGCTCCGGCTCGTTCGACCGACCCGCGGCACGTCCCCGCCGCCCGGGCGACGGGCGTGCGGCGGCTCCCGGGGGCCGGATGGTACACGCGGCAGGCCGGGGCGGCACGCCCGCGGCCTCTGCCCCGATCTCGGATACGCCCCCGAACGCGCCGGAGTTGCCGCGGGGCGGGGTCTGTTACCGATTCGTTACACACCCACCGGTTCGCGCGGGGTCCGCGCGCGGCGCTAGGAAGGCCGGGCCCCGCCGCTATACTCGAACCGGGGGCCCCTACCGACAGGTGAACCATGGCGACCAACTGGTCGGACAAGATCGTCATCGCGGACCTCTCCGACGAGCCTGCGCTCTCGGAAGAGTTGACTGTGCTGATCGACAAGGTCAGCGCGATGGAGACCGAAAGGGTCCCGCACGTCGTGCTCAACTTCGCGGCGGTGACGTACATCCATTCCTCGAACCTCGCCCAGCTCCTGCGGCTCCGCAAGCGCCTCCTCGAAGCGGGGCGGACGATCAAGATGTGCTCGGTGAGCGAGGAGGTGTGGTCCGTGCTGCTCATCACCGGCCTGGACAAGGTCTTCCGCTTCGCCCCCGACCCGATGACCGCCCTTGCGGGGATCCAGCTCGAAGAGGAACAGGTCAAGGCGCGTTCGTGATCGTGAGCGGGCTCGTGGGCCGGGAAGCGCGCATCGAGGGTGACGGATCTTTCGCCCATGCCTGACCCGTTGCCCGCCCGCACCGTTCACCCGTGTTCATCGGCGCCGGTCCGTTGAGCGCCCTTCGGGTGGCGCGCCGGGCGTCACGGCGGCTTGAGTCCCGAGTCTCACCCATGACGGCCGTCGCCGCGACTCCCACGACCCCGCCCGCCGCCGAAGCGCCGCCGCCGGTGGCCGAGTTGCGCGCGCTCAAGAAGACGTACTACAAGCCCGACGGCTCGGTCATGGTCGAGGCGCTCAGGGGCGTCGACGTCATGATCCGGCGCGGGGAGTACGTCGCGATCATGGGAGCGTCGGGCTCGGGCAAGTCCACCCTGATGAACGTCCTTGGCTGCCTCGACCGGCCGTCCGGTGGTCAATACCTGCTCGACGGGCAGGACATCGAGGAACTTTCCGACGAGGATCTCTCGCTCTTCCGCGGGAGGAAGATCGGGTTCATCTTCCAGGCCTTCAACCTGATCCCGCAGCTCACGATCGAGGACAACGTGGCGGCCCCGCTCTTCTACCAGGGCGTGCCGGCCCGCGAGCGGCGCGAGCGTGCGGTCGCGTCCCTGACCGACGTCGGCCTCGGCGACCGGCTCGGGCACCGGCCCCGCGAGCTCTCGGGCGGACAGCAGCAGCGCGTCGCCATCGCCCGGGCGCTGGTCACGCGCCCGGTCGTGCTCATGGCCGACGAGCCCACGGGCAACCTCGATTCGGCGACGGGGAAGGCGATCCTGGAGCTCTTCGAAAGCCTGCACCGCGCGGGGATGACGATCATCATGGTCACCCACGACGATGCGGTCGCGGCGCGGTGCCGACGGATCGTGCGATTGAAGGACGGCGTGGTCGAGTTCGACAGGCCGGTGGGTTGACCTGACCCGGCACTTCAACTTTCCTCACGCCGCCAACGCCACGCTCGCCGCCACCGGGACCCCGACCGCCAGCGTCGTGATGTCGTCCACTTGGTGCAGCGAGCCCGCCTGGTCGTCGATCATGCCGCCCAGGACGCGCGTCGCTTCCTCCAGCGACCCTCCGGGCGCGCCCGCGGCACGCGCCAATTCGTGCAGGTGACGCAGGTAACCGGTCGTGGGCTTCTGCAGGTTCGCGCCGTCGGCCTCGGATGGGAACGCCGATTCCATGCCGTCGGTGTAGATGATGAGCGTCTCGCCCGGTTCGAGCACGACCTCGGCCTGATCGAACTCTGCCTCCTCGAAGACCCCGAGCAGCGGGCCCTCGGTCTCGACCCGCCGCACGCCGGAGGGTCCGAAGATCAGCGGCGGCGGATGTCCCGCGCCGGCGATCGTGACGCTCCGCGTCCGCGCATCGACCACCCCGTACACCGCCGTCGCGAACCGGGTCCCGCCCTGCTGGCGCAGGCACAGGTCCTGGTTCAGGCGCGTCAGCACGTCCGCCGGCTCCAGCACCCGCCAGCGGTCGCCGTCGCGGTCGCTCGTCACCAGGCCGCGGCTGAGCGCCACTGTGAGCAGCGCCGCCGGAACGCCGTGTCCGACGGCGTCGGCCAGGAAGAACCCCACGCGGTGCTCGTCGATCTCACGAACGTCGTAGATGTCGCCGCTCACGTACCCCACCGGCCGGAACATCGTCGCGAACGCGAGCCCCGCGACCTTCGGCATGGCCCGCGGCAGGAGTTCCCGCTGCACGCTCGCCGCGAGGTTCATCTCTTCGTGCAGCTTGTCCATCTCGCCGCGCAGCCCGCCCTGAGAGCAGTGCGCGACCCGCAGGTCGCGGGCCAGCGTGTGGACGATTTCCTGGCGCTCGCCCAGGGCGTACAGCACGTGCGCGATCCGGTCGGCACCGGCGTCCCACGCGTCCACCATGACCCCGCCGCGCTGGAAACTCTGACGCTCGGCGTCCAGCCGTGGGAACAGCAGCAGCGCAGGCACGAGCTGGCGCTGGAGACGGTCGATGAGCTGCAGGATCGCGGCGTGCGGGAAGTCCTCCTCGAGCACGATGAGCGCCGCCGGGCCGGCGTCCTTGTCGACGCCGGGCCGGAGCTTCTCGGCGCGCTCGGCGAACTGCTCGATCGTGAGGAACTCGGCGCACACGGGCGAATCGCGGCGCGGCCATTTGGCGAGCACCGGCCCCGCCCACCGGGCCCGCACGTCCACCGCCAGAAGCGGCGCGGAGGCCGCGAAGATAACCGTCCGTGAGCGCATGCCAAGCCCTCGGCGCCCGTTCTCGGACGGTCCGTCGTCCGGGAATCCGCGCGCGGCCATGCTCGTGGTTCGCTATCGGCACAGGGCGCGTGCGACTCCACCCCTGCGCGGCCCGCCGTCTATCGCGCCCGCTTTTTCAGGGCCGCCACGTCGAGCTTGACCTGATCCCCCTCCCGGAGCTTGAGCGAGTCGAGTGTGCCCCCCGCCAGCTCGATGACGAACTGCGCATCGTACCGGCTCGGGTAGTGTTTCAGGCGGTCCTCGTACTTCTCGTTCACCCAGGTCCACTCCGGGGCACCCGGGTACGGGGCCGAGAGTTCCTTCTCGTCGGCGCCCCGCGGCTCCTCTGGCTCCATCTTGTGCGCCGCCGTCACGCGCCCGGTCGGATCGAGGAAGATGATGTCGATCGGGATCGGGCAGTCGCGCATCACGAAGTACGAATTCCGCGCCGAGGGGAAGACGAAGAGCATCCCCCCGTCGGCGTCGATGTGCGTTCGGCCGGAGAGGCCGCGGAAGCGGGTCTGGTCGTCGAGCGCGAGCTCGAGCGTGAAGGTCTTGCCCCCGACGGTGACCTTCTCCCTGGCTTCGTCGGGCGTGTTCGACCCGGGCTGCTTGGGCGCGCCCTTGTCCTTCGGCGGCTCATCGCAGCCGGCCAGCACCGCGGCGACGCCGATCGCGGCGAACGACGCCCCCCACACGGCCGCGCACACGCCCGCCGCCCGAGTCATCCGCGAAGCCATCGATCATCCTCCTGCGTGAACACCGCCGGTCCCCGCGGGATGGTACGGAGGTCGATGCGGTCACGGAACTCCGCCCCGCTCATGCCTTCCGCGTGGGGAGTGATCCCGCACCAGCGGGCGATCAGCGCGACGACGCGTTCGGCCGGGACTCCCGCCGCGCGGTACGCGTCCAGGCGCGTGTCGCCGTGGCGCTTGGCGAGGCGCCGGCCGTCGCCGCCCACCACGAGGGGCAGGTGCGCATAGCGGGGCACTCGCCCCTCCAGGCCGAGGGCGCGGTAGAGCTGGATCTGGCGCGCCGCCGAGTCGATCAGATCGTCGCCGCGCACCACGTGCGTCACGCCCTGGCGGGCGTCATCGACCACCACGGCGAGCTGGTACGAGGGTTGGGCGCGCTTCGTCCACACGACGAAGTCGCCCACGCTCTCGCAGGGGCGCCGGTCCTGCGGCCCGGCAAAGTCGTCATCGAAGCGCACGGACTCGTCCGGCACCGCGAAGCGCCAGTTCGTCCGGTCGTCGTCGAACCGGCGCGGTCCGAGGGGCGGCCGCAGCGACGCCGGGAAGACGCTTTCGCCAGCGCCCTCCTGCGGCGCGCTCGCCGCCCCCTCGATCTGCGCGCGGGTGAGCTCGCACGGGTAGACGAGCCCCGCCTCGCTGAGCCGCTCCATCGCCACGCGGTAGGGCGCGAGGTCGGCGGACTGCACGAGCGGGCCCGTGTCCCAGTCCATCCCGAGCCACGTGAGCGTGTCGATGGTGCTCTCGACCGCGCCCGGCTTGACCCGCGGCCCGTCGAGGTCCTCGATGCGGAGGACGATCGACCAGCCCTGCCTTCGCGCCAGGGCCCAATTGACGAGGAACGTCCTCGCGTTTCCCAGATGCAGCGCCCCGGTCGGGGAAGGGGCCAGGCGCGTGGTGCCCGCGGATGACGGCGGATTCACGGTCAAGGCTAGACCCAGGCGGCGGGCGACGCCCGGCACCAACGCCCCCGCCCCGTGCATCCGGTACACTCCTCGGTCGGGAGGCCCGCCTTCCCGGGACCCTCGCGGAGCGCATGATGGCGATCAAAAAGATGACCGAAGCGCAGGTCCAGTCCTCCCTCAAGGACCTGCCCGAGTGGTCCGAGGTGAGCGAGGCGATCCAGCGCACCTACCAGTTCGCCAGTTTCGTCGAGGCCATGGGCTTCGTGAACAAGGTCGCGGAGGCCGCCGAGGCCGATCAGCACCACCCCGACATCCTCGTCCGCTACAACAAAGTCACCCTTACGCTCAGCACCCACGACGCAGGCGGTATCAGCAAGAAGGACTTTGCCCTCGCGAAGAAGATTGACGCCATGGCGCCCAGGGCCCAGTAGCGGGACGCCCGATCCCAACGGCCGGCGAACGGTTCATGAAATCCGGCGCGGAGATCGTGCGCCCGGAATCCCTTGAACCAATACACCGCGACGGGCGCGGCGTCGTATTCTCCATGGAACACCGCGCATACGGGGGCAGGCGGGCCCCACAGGACCCGGGGCATGGAGCCGACTGCTCCCGAGCCAAGGACCGCGCGGGCGACCCGTGCCCGCGCGGCCCGATTCTCAGTACTCGCCCTGTCGGGCGCCGCCTCGCTCCGGCGCCGACAGTCTCGGCGTCGACGCCATGACCCGACGCGAACGCACCCTCGCGCTGTTGACCGCGCTCGCCGCCGCGATCGCCCTCGTCTCACCCGCGCTCGTCGGGCGGACGGGGCCAGACCCTGTCGACGAGCAGCACCGAGCGCCCGTCGCTCGCGGCGCGCGCCCCGCCCCGCACTTCCCTTCGGGGTACGTCGCGCCGGGCGCTCCGGCCGTCGAGCCCGCGCCGTCCCCGGTCCTCGCCGGCTCGGTCGTGCTCCCCACCCGCGCCGCGCCCCTCGAGCGGTGGCGCGCCTTGAACTATTTCTGCCGCGCCGACTTCAACCGCGACGACGTGATCGACGAGCGCGACCTGGGCGAGTTCCTCGACGCGTGGAGCGCTCGCGCCGGGCCGTTCGCCGAGTTCCTCGACATCAACCGCGACGGGTGGCTCGATTCACGCGACGCCGACGCGTTCTTCGAGGCGTTCGTGGCCGACGACTGCGACCCCGGCGCGATCGCCGAGTACCGCGCGACCGTCTGCTGAGGCCGCCCGCGCGAGCGCGCGGTTACTTCGCGAGTTCGCCCTGGCCCATCACGTAGACCCTGTACGCCACGTCCGGCGGCTTGCGCGTGGCGATGAACAGCGTCTGGACCGGTCCCGTCACCCCCAGGGCCTTGAGCTTCTCACCCACCGCCTCCACCGCGGCGCGGCGGGTATCGAGCAGCCGGGGTCCTTCGGCCCGGGCGCAGGCCCGCACCGAACCGCCGTCCCGCCGCACGTCCTCGAACCACCACGTCGGAGCCTCCGCCGGGTTGGGCGCCGCGCCGACGCGGGGGTCACGCTCCGCCGCTCCCGCGGCGGGCGCCTGGGGTCCGGGCTCAGGCGACGGCGCGGGCGCGGCCGCGACGTCGGGGGCGTCGGGCGCCGGCCGCG
>CAZCPB010000175.1:0-9568 GCA_964500365.1 uncultured Phycisphaeraceae bacterium | reverse complement strand
ACCGGATGAACGACATCACGGGCGCGATCGGCTGCTCGCGCCTCGACCGCCTCGTCGACCAGACCGCCCAGCGCCGCAGGAACGCGGCCCGTTACGACCAGATTATCGCGGGAATCCCTGGACTCGCCGCGCCCGGGACCACGCCCGGCGCCGAGGCTGTTTACCACCTTTACACCGTGCGGCTCGACACCGGCGCGTTCTCCTGCACCCGCGATCAGTTCATCGACGCCCTGAAGGCCGAGGGCGTTCCGACCGCGGTACACTACCCGCGCCCGCTCCCGAAGCAGCCGGCGCTCGCGAAGTTCGACCGCAGCAACACGCCCGTGGCGGACAGGCTCTGCACGCAGGTTTTCTGCCTGCCCATGCACCACGATCTGACCGATGAGCACTTCGCGGTCGTCGGCCAGGCGCTCAAGAAGGTCGCCGACGCCTTCCGCGCCTGACGCGTGCGGGTCGGCGATTCCCAAGACGGGGCGGATCCGCCCGCCGATCTCCGTCCTTCCCATGACCCCCGCTGCCTTTCGCAAGCTCGCTCTTTCCCTCCCCGAGGCCGTTGAAAAGGCGCACATGGGCCACCCCGACTTCCGGGTCGGCGGAAGGATCTTCGCGACCCTCGGAGCGCGCGGGGATGACTGGGGCATGGTCAGGGTCACGCCGCTCCAGCAGCGCCGGCTGATCAAGGCGGAACCGGGTGTGTTCGAACCGGTCGCGGGCGCGTGGGGCCGGCAGGGCTGCACGTGGGTCGATCTCCGTGCCGCGAACACCGCGACGGTCCGCGCGGCACTGCAGCAAGCCTGGGAGAACGCCGCACCGAAGCAGGCGGTCGAAATCTATGGATTGCCGATCCCGTCGCGGGAGGTCAGTACCCGCGGTGGTCGGGTCGCGCCAGCCACTCGTCGAACAGCGAAGCGCACTCGCGCGGGAGCACGCCGGAAACGATCCTGACCTTGCTCCCGCCGCGCCGGTACAGCTCCTCGGCGGCGACGATCAGTTCGCGGAAGCCCGCCCGCTTCGCATCGTCGATGGTCGCCCCAAAGTAGACCGCGTCGAAATTCGCCCAGTGGATGGCCGAGGCGCACATCGGGCACGGCTCGCACGTGGTGTACATCGAGCACCCGCGGAAGTCGATCGTGCCCAGCTCGCGTCCGGCGTTCTGGATCGTCACGACCTCGGCGTGGGCCGTTGGGTCGGTCCGTTTCCAGACCTCGTTGTGGCCCCCCGCGACCAGTTCGCCGTTTCGAACCACCACGGCGCCGAACGGCGACTGCCCCGACGCGATCGCCGCGCGGGCCCGCTCGATCGCCGCCCGCATCCATCGGTCGTGGTCACCGCCCGCGCTCATCGCCCCAGCGTAGCGGATCGGACCGCCCGCCGCGATGCCCGGCTCGCTCAATGCCCCACGTTCGCGTCCATCGCCAGGTCCAACTCGCGTACGCCGCGGGCCAGCCGCAGCCGCTCCACGCCCTGCCGCAGCTGCTCCCGCACCGCCGGGGCGCCGGAGATCTTGGGCAGGTAGAGCGTCGGGTTGGTCTCATCGGAGCTCAGGATTTCGATGGTCCCAAGCCCCAGCATGCGGTCGATCAGCGTCTGATGGAGCTGCGTGTCCTTGATCCGGTACAGCTCGACTTCGTCGATCGTCTTGGTGAGGACGCCCCGCTCGATCCGCAGGCGCTGGCTCGTCAGCGTGTACTTGCTGAACTTGATGTCGAGGTACTTCCAGATCGCGACCGGGATCGTCACGACCAGCAGGCATGACACGAACCACCAGAAGTTCACCCACTGGCTCGGCGTCCCCGACCACAGGGGCGTCTCGGGGCCAAGGCGCCGCGTGCCCCGCGCATCCTCGATCTCATCGCGCTGCGCTTCGCCCGGCGCCGCCGGCGCGTGGGCCGCCGATTCAACCTCCACGCCCACCACGTTCATGCCCAGGCGCGCCGCCATCTGCTCTGCCGCGGCGGCGGTGGTCGCCTCGATGACCTTCTGAACGGGCTGCGAGTCCTTGTCGGTGCCGTGCACGATGTACCGCGTCGCCATGTCGTCGCTCCCCCGGGGGCCGTTCCCCGGGACCTTACTCGGAACCGCGCCCGCGCGGTTCAGCCCGCATGATACCGGATCGTCCACCGGTCGCCGCGAGCGTGATCGCGTGCCGCCAACGCTCCGCTAGAATGACCCGCGACGGATGCCCGATCAGCCCGCGTCATCCCCCTCACGCTACCGCCTCCTCGCCCTCGACCTCGACGGCACCCTCTTCGACTCGCGCGGCAGGATCAGCCAGCGGAATCTCGACGCCGTCAAGGCCGCGCGCCGCGCGGGCATGATCGTCACGATCTGCACGGGGCGGGGCCTGGTCGAGTGCCGCCACGCCCTCGACGCGATCGCGCAGTCCGACCCCGTCGTTGTCGCGGGGGGCTCGATCATCGCCTGCCCGGCAACCTCGAAGACGCTGCACCGTTTCGCCGTCGACCGTGAACTGGTCGCCCACATGACCGGCCGCATGCTCGAGCACGGCCACCCCGCCCTCATCCTGAAGGACCCGGTCGAAGCCGGGTACGACTACCTCGTCGTGATCGGGGAGCAGCGGTTCGCGCTCGACCCCGTCACGCTCTGGTGGTTCGAGCACATGAAGGTCAAGGTGCGCTTCGCCGAACGGCTCGACGAGGACGCGCACCCCGAGCACACGGTGCGCGTGGGCGCGTGCGGGCTTTCCGGGAAGCTCGCGAGGATCAAGAGCGACCTTGCGTCGTCCCTCGCCGGGCGCGCCCTCATGCACCACTTCCCGGCGGTGGTTGCCCCCGAGCACGCGCGAACGCTCCCCGACGGCGAGTCCCTCCACATCCTCGAGGCCTTCGACAAGGACGCCGACAAGTGGTCCGCGATCCGCGTCGTCGCCGAGCGGCACGCGGTGGCGCACGACCAGATCGTGGCGATCGGCGACGAGATCAACGATGTCCGCATGATCCGCGAGGCCGGGCTCGGAGTCGCGATGGGCAACGCGATCCCGGCCGTGCGCGACGCCGCCGGCCGCCACACGCTCAGGAACGACGACGACGGCGTGGCCCACGCGGTCGATCACATCCTCTCCGGCGCCTGGTGAGCCCGCGTGCAAACGCTGAGCGACATCAAGAATTTGCTCGAGGCACGCGGCCTGCGCCCCCGCAAGGCGCTGGGGCAGAACTTCCTGATCGACCACAACCTGATCCGCAAGCTCGTGGACGCCTCGGGCGTGGGCGCGAACGACCTCGTGCTGGAGGTAGGCCCGGGAACCGGGGCGCTGACCGGCGCGCTGCTCGATCGGGGCTGCCGGGTCGTCGCGTGCGAATTGGACCCGAATCTGCCGGCGCTGCTCCGCGAGCAGTTCGGCGCACGCGAGAACTTCGTGCTCGTCGAAGGGGACTGCCTCGAATCCAAGCGCGAACTCTCGCGCGCCGTCGCCACCGCGCTGGCGCGCCGGCCCTTCACACTCGTCGCCAACCTCCCGTACAACGCCGCGACCCCGCTCATGCTCACCCTGCTCTGCGAGCACCCCGAGTGCCGCGGCCTGTTCGTCACCATCCAGCGCGAGGTCGCCGACCGGCTGCTCGCCGAGCCCGGCACCCGCGACTACGGGCCGATCAGCGTCGTGGCCCGCGCCCTCGGGAACGTCCGCCACTTGGCCACGCTCCCCCCCGAGTGCTTCTGGCCACGTCCGGACGTCACCAGCGCCATGATCGGCATCACGCGTAGCGCCGAGCCCCTGACCGACTCGCCCCGCGCGCTCGCGGATTTCTGCCAGGCGCTTCTCGCCCAACGCCGCAAGCAAATCGGCTCGGTTCTCGGGCGCGCCGGTCCTTGGCCGCGGGGTGTTTCCCCCACCGACCGTGCCGAGCAACTGACCGTGCCGCAGTTGATCGAGCTCTTCCTCACCCGTCCGGCTCCCACCGCCCCCTCCGATCGTGTAGCCTGAACCTTCCGCGACCATGGGCACACCGCCGACCCCTGTTCCCCACGCCGCCGACTCGCATTCGCTGGGCCCCTCCCTCGCCCCCCTGCTGAGCGAGGCCTGCGGCGGTCGGCTCTCGGAGATCGAGTGGTTCCGCAGCGCATGGCAGCACGGTGGGGCTTCCACCGGCTTTGCGACCTGGAGGTTCGACCACGGCCCACCCGTCCCTGTGATGGTCAAACTGCCCGTCGGAGCGATCGAATACCGCTGGACTGTTTCGCTGGGCGGCCCGGGCACCACAGACCCCGAGCCGCCGACTCCCCGCGTGCTCGCATCCGGCGAGGTTCTCGGCGGGTACGACCTCGCCTGGCTCGTCGTTGAACGCCTCGACGGCCAGCCGCTTTCTCAATGTCTCTCCGAGCAGTCTGTGCTCGACCTGCTGCACGCCGCGGCCGATTTTCACGACGCCGCACAATCAGCCCGCCCGGTTGATGGCACCCCTCCCTCGCACGATTGGGAGGGCCTGATCGCCAAGGCCCGGGAGTTGACGCGCAAGGGCTCGATCTCCGAGCACCAGCATTGGAACGACCTGCTGAAAAAGGTCCAGAAGGCCCTCCCAGTTCTCCTGCGGAAATGGGGGTCCCGGCGGATCCATACCTGGTGCCACGGCGACCTTCACCCGGGAAACGCCCTGCGGCGTCTGAGTCCGGCATCCGAAGCGGCGAGGGCCCGTCACGGGTGCGTCCTGGTGGATCTCGCGCTGGTTCACGCGGGGCATTGGATCGAGGACGCCGTGTACCTGGAGCGACTGTACTGGGGAAAGCCCGAGCACTTGCACGGCGTCAAGCCCGTCTCGATTCTGGCCCGTCTCCGCCGTGAGCGTGGGCTAGCAGGGGACGACGGCTACGCCGAACTGGCGGTCGTTCGGCGGGTGCTGATGGCGGCCTGCGTCCCCGCCTACGCGGAGAAGGAGGGACACCACAAGTACACCCACGCTGCCCTGGAATTGCTTGAGCACGCACTTCCTCAGGCGGCGCACTAGGGCAGCCGAGCATTACGGGACGTCGTCGATCCCTACCCAAAGCCTGACGGACCGACTTGCCTTGGGCCGTCGGCAGGCCAAGATTGTGTGCTTGGCAACGATGCAGGGGGAATGACCGATTCACGCGGAAGGAGTGGCTTTGGAAGCATTCGAACGCCTTAAAACGCTGATCACCCAGGTGGAAGAGGATCTCAAGAAGGCCGAGGGCGGCAATCGAGCAGCGGGAACCCGGGTCCGTTCCACGATGCAGGACATCAAGAACGCGGCTCAGGAGATCCGCCAGAAGATCCTGGAGCTTCGGGATGCCGGGAATCCCCAGTCCTGACACGGTGCCTGCCGATCGATTCACAACCGATGCGGACCATCCGGGTGGACGCGAAGAGCGTGCTAAGCCCGGGGGCTTGCTCTTTGACCTCTCCGGGATTGACCTGACCGGACGGAGCGCTGACCGCGCGCACATCGAGCGGTGGAACCCACACCGGGGCAGGATGTCGTTCCTGGACGCAATCGTGTGGGAGCACCCCACGCTCCACCGGGGCGTGGCCGTCAGGCGTGTCCGGGAGGACGAGTTCTGGGTCGAGGGCCATTTCCCGGGTAAACCGATGCTCCCGGGCGTGCTGATGATCGAGACCGGCGCCCAGCTGGCTTGCTATTTGTACATTTCGAGAAAGAACGAACACAGCCTGGTCGCGTTTCTGCGCATCGAGAGCGCGGCGTTCCGGTCGAGCGTGAAGCCCGGGGATGACTTCTTCGTGCTGTGCGACGCCATCAAGGTCGGGCGCCGCAGCTTCCTGTGCGACATCCAGGGCATGGTCGAGGGGCGGGTCTCCTTCGACGCCCGGATCAGCGGCATGATGATCGATCCCGTGCAGGAAGCGGAACCCCCCGTCCGATGAGCCTGTCATGTCGGCGCCGTACCCGCTCGTCCTCGATCCGATCCTCATGGCCAAGGTCTGGGGCGGCCGCAGGCTCGAGCGGTTCGGCAAGCACCTGCCGCCGGGCAAGATGATCGGGGAGAGCTGGGAGGTCGCGGACCTCGCGGAGACGTCCGTCTCCGGGGGCGGCGGCGGCGCGGCGCGGTCGTCGATCGCGAACGGCCCGCTCGCCGGCCGGACCCTTCACCATGCTTTGGAAGAGTGGAAGACCGACCTCCTCGGGAGCGCAGCGCCGACCTCGGACGGGAGCTTCCCCCTCCTGGTCAAGTTCCTGGACGCTCGCGAGAACCTTTCCGTTCAGGTGCACCCGAGCCCGGCCTACGCCTCCGCACACCCGGAGGCTTATCTCAAGACCGAAAGCTGGTTTGTGCTCGACGCGGCGCCGGGCAGCGTGATCTACAAGGGCATCAAGCCGGGCGTCACCCGCGAGTCCTTCGCGGCCCGGATCGCCGACGGGACGGTGGTGAGCGACCTCATCGCGGTGCCGGCGGTGGCGGGCGAGTGCCACACGCTCCCGAGCGGGACCTGCCACGCGCTGGGCGCGGGGGTGCTCGTCGCGGAGGTGCAGACGCCCAGCGACACGACCTTCCGGGTCTACGACTGGGGACGCACGGGGCGCGAGCTGCACGTGGAGCAGTCGCTCGAGTGCATCGACTTCGGCCCGGCCCCGGCGGCGACGCACCTCGAGCAAGGTGCCCGCGCCGGGTGCCTCGCGACGACCGAGTTCTTCGAGCTGTCGGTGATCAAGCCGGGCGGGCGCGAGCTCAAGGGCGGCGACCTATTCGGCGGACGTTGCGTCTGCATCATGGCACTCAAGGGGGGCGTATCCCTGCGGCCCGAGCACGGGGCCGTCGTCGACCTGCCCACGGGCCGAACGGCGGTGGTCCCCGCGGCGGTCTCGGGCGCGATGAAGATGCGCTCCACGCCCGACGCCAAGGTCCTCGTCGCGGCGCTGCCGCGGGCGTGAAATCACGAGGTCTTCGGCGTCGTGTTCTTCGCGATGGTCTCGAGAAGCTTGGTCAGCCGATCGTCGGCGCCGGGGTCGCGGGACTCCCCGCCCTGGATCGAGTACGTCGGCTGCACGTGGGACTCGCCGCAGATCACGGTGAGCAGGTTGGACACGAGGCGCGATTCCTCCCCGGCGGGGAGCTTGAAGCCCTTTTCGCCGAGCATTTCGACGGCGTGGCTCACGATCTGGACGGCGCCGTCCACGATGACCCGCCGGGCGTCCACCAGCGCCTGGGCCTGCTGGCGGACGAGCATCGCCTGAGCGATCTCCGGGGCGTAGGACAGATCGGAGAGTTCGAACGCGGCGACCTCCGCCCCGGCGATCTCGACCTTGGACTGGAGCAGGTCGCGCATTTCCTTGGCGATAGCGCCGGTCTCGTGCTTCAGGCTCGTCTGGTGGTTCACGGACTCGTACGGGTACCGCGAGGCCACCTGCTTCAGCACGGCCATGGCCTGCGTCTTGACGAAGGTCGGCGCGTCCTGCACGTCCAGCGCGGCCTTCTTGGAATCCACGAACTTGAACGTCACCACCGCCGCGACGACGATCGGGTTGCCGTTGCCGTCGGCGACGACGGTGCGGTGGACCTCGATCGCCTGCTGCTTGGTCGAGATCTTGATGAGCTTGCGACCCCAGACGTTGACCCACGAGATGCCGGGGGTCTTCACGATCTTTGAGAGCTTGCCCCAGTTGAGGACGACCGCCTCTTCCTGCGGGTGCACGACCAGCCACGAGGCGAGGATCGTGACCGGGAAGAGGAAGAGGCTCAGCGCGAGCGTGAGCAGGATTTCCATGGTGCACCCCGTGCTTCGCGTGGCGCGGTCCGTGACAGGCGCGCCACGCACTCCCGAATATATCATTCGGAAGCGCGGCGCGTCGATTCGCGCCGGCCCGACGGAGAAGCGCATGCCCACCGACGTCATCGACTACCAGATCCTCGGCGAAGACCTCCAGGCCGTCGTCATCACCCTCGACCCCGGCGAGGCCGTCGTCGCCGACGCCGGGACGATGATGTACATGCAGGACGGTGTCGCGATGTCGACCCAGCTGTCCATGAAGGACGGCAACTCCGGCCTGCTCGGCAAGCTCTTTGAGGCCGGCAAGCGGGCCGTCACGGGAGACTCGTTCTTCGTGACATTCTTCACCAACAATGCTCGGGAACGGCGCGACGTGGCCTTCGCTGCCCCGCACCCCGGGCGGGTCGTGCCGCTCGAACTGGGCGACCACGGCGGGACGATCCTGTGCCAGAAGGATTCGTTTCTCTGCGCCGCCAAGGGCGTGAGTGTGGACATCGCGTTCACCAAGCGGATCGGCGCGGGCCTGTTCGGCGGCGAGGGGTTCGTGCTGCAGAAGATCGCGGCCGAATCCGGGCGTGGGCAGGTTTTCTGCCACGCCGGCGGCACGACCGTCCAACAGACGCTGGCGCCCGGCGAGGTACTCCGCGTGGATACCGGCTGCATCGTCGGCTTCGAGCCCTCGGTCGATTACGCGATCGAGATGGTGCCCGGGATCAAGAACAAGCTTTTCGGCGGCGAGGGGCTCTTCTACGCGAAACTGACCGGCCCGGGCACGATCTGGCTCCAGACCATGCCCTTCTCGCGCCTGGCTGACCGGATCATCGCCGCATCGGGCCCGGGCGGGCGCAAAGGCGAGGGGTCGGTGCTCGGAGGCCTCGGGCGGGTGCTCGACGGGAATTGAGCCCGCTCACGCCAGCCCGTACTCGCCCCAGCGGGACTCAACCCGTGCCCGCACTTCGTCGCTCATGCGCATGAACGGCGGCCACGGCCGCACCGGCAGCCCGTCACGCTCGTCGCCCGGCCCTTTCGGTGTCGCGTCGAAGGCAATACGTCTGCCGCACACGCTCACGAATCGATCGCGGTCGGGAGACGAGTTGGCCATCCAGTGGAAGAGCACCGCGTCGGTGTCGGCGACGTCGACATCGGCCCCGACAATGATCGTCCACCGCGGCAAAGGGTCCTGCGGGCCCAGCGCCCCCAGGGCTTTGATCAACGCGGATCCATCCCCGGGCCGCTGCTTGTCGAGCGCGACGAAGAGCCACCAGCCGCCGAGTTCCTCGGGGACTCGCGCCGCGCGCACGCCCGGCAGTGATCTGACCCGCGCTTCGCACACACCCGCGCCGTCCCCCGTGACCGGCCCGATTTCGCCCGCCGCGCACCGCTCCGCGGCCGTGCCTTCCAGGTGCCGGTGCAGTTCGGCGTCGGCGATCTTCCGCGTCGCGTCGAGGCCCATCTTCATCCCGGCGCCCAGGAAGGGCGCGGCGTGGTCGAGGATGTCGAGGGGCCCGCGAACCGTCTCGGTGTCGCGCGCCGGCACGCACCGCTCCCCCACCGCTCTCAGCACCGCGTGGGTGTCGTGAACGTCCACGTCGTCATCCACAACGACCACTGTCTTGGTCCATGCCATCTGCCCCGCGCCCCAGACCGAGTGCATGACGCGGCGGGCCTGGAGCGGGTAGGCCTTCCTGACCTTGATGAACGCCGCGTTGTGGAACGCGCCGAACATCGGCAGGTCGTAGTCCTCGATGTCGTGCACGATCGTCTTGAGAAGCGGCAGGAACAGGCGCTCGGTCGCCTTGCCCAGGAAGTAATCCTCCTGCGGCGGGTAGCCCACGATTGTCGTCGGGTAGATCGGATCTCCCCGGTGCG
>CAZCPB010000174.1:0-9636 GCA_964500365.1 uncultured Phycisphaeraceae bacterium | reverse complement strand
TCCTTGCCCTCGGTGGTGTGCCCCTCGGCGCTGACGCGCAGGCCGGGCTTGTACCTGGTCGCGGCCGAGCCCACCGCTTCGATCGTGCCCACGAACTCGTGCCCGGTGACGATGCCGACGGGGATGCGCCCGGCGGCCCACTGGTCCCATTCCCAGATGTGACGGTCTGTGCCGCAGATGCCGGCCTTCTTCACGCGGATGAGCACGTCACGCGGGCCGGGGGTCGGGCGCGGGCGGGCGGGGTCGAGCTGGAGTTCGGGTCCGGCGTGGTGCTTGACGAGGGCGCGCATGGTGACCTTGGGGGGTGCGGGCGTGACGGGACGGGTGACGACGGTGGTCATGGTTGTGTGGTGAACGGTGAATGCGGTGCGGACCACGGATTACGGAGAACGGGAAACGGGGAATGCTGAGCCCCGGGGGCGCAGACCTGCCTGCAATCCGGGCGAGCGTGGGGCGTTCAGGCCTACGGGTATTGTCGCCCGAAGCGGGAAGCCGATCAATCAGCCGGAGACCTGATAACCGGGGGCGGTGCGCTGTCGGTGCGGCGGGGCACGGCGGGGGGCGTGGAGGGGGCGTGGTCAGAACGTCAGGGACCCGGGAGCGTACGGACTAGAGTTACTTTCCATGGCCGGAACCGCGACATCCCGGGGTGAGCAGAAGCCTTATCTGTACCTCGCCGCGAGGGCCGACGGGAAGCGTCGCCTGGGCGTCCGCCGGGCCAGCGACGCCCGCCATCTCGCCGAGCAGCTCCGGCGCGAGCGGATGGTCCCCCTGCGGAACTGGTCCGTCCCGGGAATGGCCTCGGTCGGCGGCAAGGTCTCCCTCAAGGACCAGGCCGAGCTGAACGGCCAATTGACCCAGTTGCTGGGGCGCGGCGTGCCCCTGGTGGAAGCACTCGAGGTCGCGGCCAGCGCGGTCTCCCCGTCCATGCGCCCCCGGGTCCAGCGCATGCGCGAGCTGGTCGCCGCGGGCTCCGGCTTCGCCGACGCCTGCCGCGCCGTAGGCGGCTTCGACACCGTGACCATCGCGGTCTACCGGGCCGCCGAGCGCACGGGCGATCTCACCGGCGCCGCCAAGCAGCTCTCGGTGACGATGCGCCGCCAGCTCGCGATCTCGGGCAAGGCCGTGACGCTGATGATCTACCCGGCGATCGTGCTCTCGATCAGCCTGCTGGTCTCGCTCCTGATGCTGACCATGGTCGTGCCCAACATCGGCAAGTCGCTCAAGGGCGCGAACGTGCCCCTTCCGGTCTACACCGAGGTGATGATCGGCGCCGGGAACTTCATCCGCGAGAACGCGGTCTGGTGCCTGCTGGGCGTCCTGGTCCTCGTGACGCTCGCGGTCTTCGCCCGCGCGCGGATCGCCGCCGCGATCGACCGGGTGACCCGCAAACTCCCCCTGATGCGCGAGGTGCTGGTCGCGCAGGAGTCGGCGCGGCTCTTCACGGTGCTCTCGGCCATGACCCGCAGCGGCGTGCCCCTGGCCGACGGCCTCGGGACGGCCGTGGGCGCCGTGCGCGACCCGAAGCTGAAGAAGGAGCTGTCGCGCCTGCGGACCCGCCTGATCGACGGCGGCGTGCTCCGGGTGCTGATCGAGGACGTGCACACGCTCCCGGTCGCGACCCGCCGCCTGCTCATCGCCGGGGAGCGCGCGGGGGACCTCGAGAGCGTCTTCGACACGCTGGCCGGGGACATGGCCGAGGAGGTGGACCCGCGGGCGGCGCGCCTGCTCGCCGCGCTCGAGCCGGCGCTCATCGTCGTCATGTTCGTGATGATCGGGTCGCTCCTGCTCTCGATCCTGATCCCGCTCATCACGGCGACGAACCAGATGAACGTGTAGGGGCTCAGTTGCGGGTGCTGACGGCTGCGGATCGGAGAATCGGAATACGAACTGTGCGGCGCTGCCGCGGGAGTTTCGAAATGAAGACCGGAATCAAGATTGGCTTCCGTGCGGCGCGTGGTTTCTCGCTGCTCGAGATCATGCTCGTGGTCGCGATCATCGGCATCCTCATGGGCGCCGTGGCGTGGAACCTCGCCGGGCAGGCCGAGAAGGCCAAGATCAGCGCGACCAAGGTCACCATGCGCACGATCAAGGGCGCCCTGACCACCTACAGCGTCGAGCACAGCGCCTACCCGCCGACGCTCGGGCCCCTGGTCCTCCAGAAGACCATCGAGGAGAAGAGCACCAAGGACTCCTGGGGCCGGGACTATTTCTACAGCCCCCAGGGGCTCAACACCAACCCCTTCCAGCTCATCTCGCTCGGCGCCGACGGGCAGGCCGGCACCACCGACGACATCGACGTCTGGACGATGGACAACAAGTGAAGCGCCGGGCGGTCCATCCTCGCCGGCGCGCCATGACGCTGCTGGAGGTGGTCTTCGCCACCGCCACGCTCGCGATGATCGTCTCGGTGCTCTTCGGCGCCATCGGCTTCATGCTCGGACGCCAGCGCGTCGAGCAGCAGACCCTGGGCGCCGCCGAGGTCGCCAACCGCCTCATGCTCCAGTACCTCGACGACTTCACGTCGATGCCCGACCCCTCGCTCCCCATCGCCTACGGCAAGGAGCGGTACCGCTGGGAGCAGCTCCCCAACCGCTCGATCCGCATCGAGCCCGCCGAGCCCGCCCGCAGATCGCGCGCCGGAACGCCCGACCGCGTCGGCTCGCTCCTCGAAAAGAGCGACCTCGTCACGATCAAGGTCTGGCTCGGCGAGGAGTCCGGCGGGAGCCTCACCCCCACCACCGCCGTGCCCCACGCCTCGGTCACCCGCATCGTCTACCCGCTGCTCGCCTCGCGCAACCCCGACTCGTGGGAGAACGCCCAGAAGAACGACGAGGTCATCCGCACGCTCCGCGACAAGCTCTCCGGCGGCGGGCCCGGCGCCAACGTGGGCACGTTCGGCGGCAAGGCCGGCGCGCCGCGCGGCAACTCGGGCAAGCCCGGCTCCACGCCCCGGCGCGGCGGCCAGGGGGGCGGCAACGGGGGCGGCCCGTGACCCGGCCCGCGTTCACCCTCCTCGAAACCATGCTCGCCGCGGCGGTGGGCGCCCTGCTCGTCGCCGCGTGCGTCGGTGTCTTCGCGGCGCTGGAAAGCCACGAGGTCCGGCTAAGAGCCCGCGAGGAGCAGGTGCAGGGCCTGTCCCGCCTCCACACCGTCATGCGCCGGGCGTTCTCGACCATGGTCCTCAGCGACCAGCCCGTGCGCCAGACCAACAACATCGTCGGCAGCGCCCGCACGCCCGGCGACACCCGCGACCCCGCGACCGCCGCGGCACAGCGCAGCGACTCGCTGGCCAGCGCCGCCGAGCGGGCCAGGGCGCGCCTCGACTCCATGCGGTTGAGCCTGCCCCCCCGCATGCACCTCGAGGCCGACGGGCAGGCCGCGGACTTCCGCATGGCCTACCCGCCGGACGCCGCGCACGCGCCGGGCCCGGTGCAGCGGTTCGAACTGCTCCTGACCGCGCACCCGCTCCCGGCGCGGACATGGTCCGCCCCCGCGCGTGAAGAAGAACTCGTCGCCGCCGCGAGAGCCCGGGCACAGTCCAGGGAGCGGGGGGCCGCGCCCGCCGACAAGGACTCCGGCGCGAAGTCCTCGAAGCTCGGCGTGCGCGAGGAAGACCCGCCCGCGCCCGAGGACGAGCCCGCGGAGACCGCCGAAGAAACAACGGAGAGCGACGAGCCCCCGCTGCCCGGGTCGTCCGGCGCGGCGATCCGCGGGGCCTTCGAACTGCGCCCGGCCGCGGACGCCGACGGAGCGCCCCGCATGACCGAGGGCCGCGTCGCGTCGTGGACGCTGTACTGGCAACCGCTCGCGCAGCCCGAGCCCCCGCCCCGCGACCCCGGCTCCCCCCCGCCACCGCCCCTCCCCGCGGTCCCGAACGGGCCGCCCGTCGAGGTCGCGACCGGGCTCGAGTACGTCCACTGGCAGGTCTTCCGCCAGCGTGAGCGGCGCGGCGAGCACCGCGCGGTCTGGACCCAGGACGTGCCCGCGTACATCGAGATGGAGATCAAGACCGTGAACGGCCTGTGGGCCAACTGGATGTTCGAGGTGGACTGGGTCACGGGCGTCGAAGAACTCGACGCCGCCGCCGGCCAGGCCGAGGACAGCGACGAAGACAAGCCCGAAGGCGACGGCGACTCCGCGACCGATCGCACCGGCGGGCGCGAGATTCCCAAGATCCAGATCCTCAAGCCGGGCACATGATCCGACGCCGCGCCATCCCCGCCGTTGAGCCCCGCGCGGGCACGCCGCGCCCCGCGCGCCGGAAGGCCCGGTCCGCGCGCGGCTACGCGCTGCCGCTTGTCGTGATGGTCACCATGGTCGTCATCACGATCGTCGCGGCGATGCTGAGCCGCCAGGTCACGCAGAGCGTGATCGTCGCCCGCGAGGCCGAGGCCGTGCGCGACTGGCACTTCAGCCGCGGCGTGCGCGAGATCATCGACCAGTGGCTCAAGAGCAAGGCCTCCTCGTCGGTGCGCGACCTGCTCGCGACCGACGGGCGCGCCTTCGACCTGGTCATCGACGACGACACGCGCGTGAGCCTCTACCTTGCAGACGCCCAGGGCTCGCTGCTCTCGTCGGTCTCGGGCCTTTCATCCGACGAAACCCTCGACGTCGTCGGGGCGCTCGACGCCCTTCGGTCCAGCGTCGGCGGGGCGCGCTTCGCGGCCCTCAAGCGCGACGTCGGGCCCCCGGACGTGAGCCTCTGGACCGCCGAGCCCGAGGTCCTCTCCGCGATCGGCCGGGCCGTCGCCGGCCCCTCGGGAGAGGAACTCGCCCGCTCCCTCGAAGAACTCCGGCGCGCCAAGGACAAGGTCACGGCGACGGACCTTAACGACATCGCGACCCGCCTGAGCCTGCCCGACGGCAAGAAGCGGGCGCTCACGCGCATGGTCACCGGCGAGCCGAGCTTTTTCCGCTTCGTGCTGGACGTCAGGCCGCCGCACTCGGGCCAGCCCATCGCCCGGTACCGCGGCTACCTGCTGGCCCGGACCGTCCTGGGCCGGCCCTCGGCGGGCAAGCCCGGAACTCCCCCGCCGCGTTCGGCGTTTCTCTCGTGGGAGAAGGTGCCACCCCGATAGAATTGGGTTCGAGATCGGGCCGCGAATCAGGGCAATCGCCCCGTGGATCGGGGCAACGCCGCGGCGAATGGATCACGGAGGATTCCCGTGCTGACCGGATCGCTCCATCAACGAACGGCCTCGCGCTACGCCCGGCGCGCCCAGATCGGGTTCGTCACCCTGGGCGTCGGCGCGACCGCGCTGGCCGCCTTCGCCCTCCGCACTCCCGAGCCCGTCGAACCCCCGGTCCTCACGGTTGCGGTGGCGGGGCCGGTCACGCCCGGCGACGGCGCCCGCGCCCCCGACGAGTTCGACGCCTCCGCCGTGGACCGCCGCCTCAGGCAGATCGGCAACTACCCGGAGCCGAAGTCCGAGGAGTACGAGCCGGATGACGAGCCCGAGCCAACCCCTGCGGACGGCGGCAGCGTGAAGTTCCTCGGGGCCCTGAAGGAGCCCACGCGCCTCGTCGCGCTCCTGAAGTTCGGCGAGCGACAGCGGCTTCTCGGGCCCGGTGAGTCCGACGGCGACGTCACTGTTTCCGCCGTCCACGAGGACCGGGCCGACATCATGATCAAGGGCGTGCTGCCTCAGACCTTGAAGAAGCAGCCGCGCAGCGGCCCGACCGTGACCTATGTGGCCGGCGGTGAGGGCGCGCCGATGCCCGGCGGCGGTAACCCGGGCTTCGCCGGGAACGCGGGAGACGGGAACAGCCCGGCCGCTCCCCCCGGCGGGCGTGGACGCCGCAACGCCAACAACCGCGCCAACCCCGCGGGCGAGGACCCGTCGGTCATCACGGCGCGCGAGGCCGCCGAGCGGGCCCGGGCCAAGCTCCGCGAGTCCATCGGGGAGCGGCCGTGAGCGCACGGGTAGCGTTCTTCGAGCGCGCCGAACGCGGCGTCAGGCCGGTCGCGGTGCGCCTGGTCGGCGACCGCACCGACGAGACCCACCGCTGCCGCGAGGGCGAGCCCGTGCCGGCGCTGGCCGAGGCCGCGGCGTGGATCCGCGAGCGCCTCCCGCGCAACACGGCCGGCGCCCGTCCGACCCTCGACTTGCTCTGCGTCGACGTCGAGGGTTCCCTTTGCTCCTGGCTGTCCGCGCCCTCGGGCGACGGGCGCATCATCGAGGCGCTCGCCCGCCAGGGCGGCTCCGAGTGGTCCGCCGACGGCGACGACGACGCCGGCGCGGCCAAGGCCCCGGCGGTGCTCGCGGCGTACGCCGGCGTGCCCGGGGAATCGTCGCTCCAGGCGCTCGGCGCTCCCGCCCCGCAGAAGGTCGCCAGAAAACGCGGCGGGCCCGCGCCGGTCGAGGCCCGGCTCAGGCTGCCCGTGCTGGCCGTGCCCGACGCCGCGGCCCGCGTGCTCGTCGATTCGCTCGACACGGAGGGTGTCCGCCTCGACGCCGTCTGCTCCCTGTGGCACGCCATCGGCGCCGCGTGGGACCCCGCCGGCCCCGCCGCGGCGGCGTCGCTCCGGGCCGGGCGCGAGGACGACGCCAAGGTCGTCGCCGAGAACAGCCCGGTGAGCGCGTCGGTGCTCGTCGAACCCACCGGCCGGATGCTGTGGACGTGGTCGCGGGGCGGCGCCCTGATTGCTGCGGGGTCGGTCCGCCTGCGGGTCGAGCGGACCGCCGAGGGCGTCCCCGGCCTGGTGCGCGTGCGGCGCGAGGACGCATCGCGTCTCGCGGCTGAGTGGCTCGCGTGGTCGGCGCAGCTCGCCTCGGCGCCCTCGCGGGTCACCTGCGTGACGCCGGAACTCTGGGCCGGCGAGGAGGCGGGGGCCGGCGCTCTGGACGCCGCGGGGCTTGGCGTGGCCCTGGGGCGGGCGCTGCCGGGCGCGACCGTCGACCTCGCGGTCGATACCGACCCCGTGGGCACCACCCTGCGCCGGGTCGCCGCGGGCCTCGAGTCCGCCGCCGAGGCGGGCGCGACCGACGCCGGCGCGGTGGTCGAGCCGGGCTCGGCGCTCATCGACCTTTCGCGCCGGCCCGGGCCGGCCCACTACCGCGTGTACCTGTGGGCGGCGCTGGCGATCGCCATGGCCGCGGCGGGGATCGGGGCTCTGGCGTGGAAGTTCCGCGCCGAGGCGGGCGAGTTCCGCGAGGGCGCGCGGCGCACGGCGGCCGAGGCGCGCGAGCTCTTCCAGACCGCGGGCGTCGGCGCGGCGTTCCCGGGCAAGGAGCTCGAGACCGTGCAGTCGCGCGTGGCGGCGCTCGAGACGGCCAGCGCCCCGATCGCCCGACAGAGCGAGGCCGCGATGCCCGTTCTGGAGGAGCTGGAAACCCTCAGCCTCGTCCTGGGCATCCCCGAGGTCGAGATCGAGTCGATCTCGCTCGACAGCAAGATCAGCAACCAGATCATCGTGACCGTGCCCACGCTCGCCGACGGCGAGGCCCTGCTCAGCGCCTTGCGGAGCGTCAGCGGCTCGCACCTGACCGACTGGGTGCCCACGTTCGCCGCGCCGGGTGCCAGCGGGCGCGTCCGCTGCACCTTCCGGGCCGGGTGGTCCCTCGAGGCCCGCGGGGGCGGGAAGGGGACGCCGTGAGCCATATGGACACCGCGAGCACCGGCCTGAGCGGCGCCGAACGCCTCGAGGAGATCCGCGAGACGCTCCGCGCCGCGGCGGTCGCCAACGAGCGCCGCAACCGCCCGGCCTACCTCGTCGCCGTTGCCGTGATCCTGCTCGCGGCGTGCCTCGCTTCGCTCGCGTGGAGCGCCGTGGCGCGGAGCGCCGCCGCGGGCGAGTTCGGGCGCGAGAAGGGCGCCGCCGTCACGCTGGCCGAGGCCGTCGGCAGGCTTAAGTCCCTCCAGGCCGCGGCGCAGACCGAGGGCGACCAGGGCGCCGCACCGAACGACCAGATCCTGACCATGCTCCAGAGCGCGGCCGAGCGCGCCGGGCTCGAGAACAGCAAGTCGCTCTTCCCCCGCGGGCCGACCACGCCGGAGAGCCGCGCGGGCGGCGTTCAGAAGGTCAAGTTCGACTTCGACCAGGTCCAGCACGTCTCGCTCGAGCCGCTGCTCCTGTGGCTGCGGTACGCGACCGAGAGCGTGCAGGGGCTCGAGGTCTATTCGGTGATGATCCGCCCGAACGAGAACGGGTGGACAATGAAAGTAACGTTCCAGCGCTGGCAGCGGGCCGGCGCCTGAGACCGGCGCCGCGGCGCACGGAGGCGGGATCATGGCGAGATCGGTGAGCGGAAGGGGAAGGTCCGGCACGAGCGCGCGGAGGCTCGGGATCGGCGCGGCCATCGCCGCCGCGGCGCTGCTGGGCGCGTGCGCCGCGGACCTCGAACGGCCGGCGGAGTCGAACGCCGATCGCCTCGCCGAGGCCGAGCGCCTCACGGCCCTGGGGCACGAGGCCCAGAAGGACGGCAAGCCCTCCAAGGCCGCCGACTTCTACAAGCGCGCCGTCGAGCTCAATCCCAACCAGCCCGCCGCGTGGAACAACCTCGGCGTCGTGCTCATGGAGATCGGCGTGCCGATGGACGCCGCGGCGGCGCTCAAGCGGGGGATCGAGGTCAACGAGAATCCCTACGACCCCACAGGGTACGAGAACCTCGGGATGCTCTACTACAACCAGGGCTTCGCCGAGCAGGCGCTGCTGTACTACGAGATGGCCCTCGACCGCCAGGCCAACTCGCTCCCGGCCCTGCGGGGCACGGCGCTGGCCGCTCGCAAGCTCAACAAGTACGACGACGCCCTGGCCGACGAGATGCGCCGCGCGCTCATGCTCGAGACCGACCCCGGGTGGCGCGACGTGTTCCAGCGCGAGCGTCTCCGCATCGAGGCCCAGCTCCGCGAGCGCGACAAGGCCCGCGCCGGCGGCTGACAACCTCCGGAACCTCCCGCGTCAGAGCGCGAACGCCTTCACCAGCGCGTCGGCGATCCCCACCAGCGCCGCCCCGGCGATGACCCCGGCGCAGATCGGCTCGTGGCACCCGACCCACAGCCGGTGCGCCGTCGTCTCGGGCTTCTTCGCGTAGAGCTTGTGGCAGATCGCGAAGAACCCGGCGCCGCAGAACATCGCGAACGTGGACTCGGGCGGCACGACGACGCCCAGCCCGATCGCCAGGGGACTCAGCCAGAACCTGCCGCGCGACACGATGCGGATGATCTCGAAGGCCAGCCCCACCACGCCCGCGACGATCATCGAGGTCTTGATCGAGTCCGTGAGCAGCGCCTGCTGGGTCGCCCCGCCGAAGATCGACGTGACCAGGTCCGAGACGCCCTTCCACTGCACCGCCGAGGGGAACGAGAACTGGTCGGTGACCATGGTCTCCTGGATGTTGTCCCCGGGCTTGTAGTGCGGCAGGAACAGGAAATAGAAGAGCGGGGTCGAGGCCAGCGCGCCGGAGATGATCCCGATGCAGTGCGCGACCGCCTGCTGGCGCGGCTTGGCCCCGAGCATGTACCCCGGCTTGATATCCATGAGCAGGTTGCTGGCGTTGCTGGCGACCTCGACGCACATCACGCCGGTCATGAGGTTGGTCGGCGGGTGCTTGGGGTCGGCGGCGCCGAAGAGGAACTGCGGGATCTTCGAGAGCGAGCCCGTCGGCGTGATGCTCGTCAGCGCCGTGCTGC
>CAZCPB010000173.1:0-9663 GCA_964500365.1 uncultured Phycisphaeraceae bacterium | reverse complement strand
CACGACCGCAAACCGGGTCAACTCGTGCTGCGTTGCCACCGTCGCGCTCATCACGTGCTTCTCTGGGATGCCTCGGGCTACCTGTGTGTCGGCGATCATACGACGATGGCAGCGCCACCATACGGCCTCCGAGCACATGACGCACACACGCCGCTCCTTCCGCCGCTCGTTCAAATCCGAAGCCCGTCCTCGAACTCCACCGACTGCATGTATTCCGCATACGCGCGAAAGCGGGTGTTCTGCCAGCCGACGTTCACCGAGTCATTTCGCGGATGCCGGAATCCGCGCCGTTCCACGAAGACCGCGGCGAACGCGCACAATCACGTGAGTTCCTCCACTCGCTCGACAAGTGAGGCGACGGCTCTACGTTCCTGCTGGGCCTGGCCGGATTGCAGGCCGCAGGGTTCCTTGCCGTTCCCTCAGTTTGCCAGGCGCGGAGGAGTTTCCCTCCGGTGGACGATTTCGACAGAGCACGGGGCGTTGAGTGCCACAGTCGTCGAGACGCTCCCGACGAGGAATCGCAGGATGCCGCGGACCCCTGTGGCGCCGACGAAGACACAGTCGGCACCCGCCCCCTCCCAGGTCTGCGCCATGTCCAGCAATCCGTACTTTGGATCATGGGGGCGAACGAGTGTCGTGACCGACACCCCTGGGCACATCGTCTTCAGGAGCTCGGCCGCCTGCGCCGCCACTCGGAGCGCCGGACGCTCCGTCGCGGCATCGGAGTCCAGGGCCGGATCGCCACCCCAAACCGTGTTAGGAGTCCAGTTGGAGAGACGCGTCTGGACTCCAGTCTCAAACGTGGCAACGAGCATGCGAGTTCCTAAAGGCCACCGCCGCGATGCCACCGATCGGAGCGCAGCCATTGCATCTAGCGATCCATCGTCTCCGAGGACGACCCGAAGCGGCTGATCCGCCCGATCGGGCGACCGCCGAGGGCGACCAACACGGACTGGGCACTTAGCCTGCGTGACGACGTGATGGGCCACACTCCCAAACAACAGCCGCTTGAGCTCTCCGAAGCCGCGAGAGCCCATGACAATGAGGTCTACGCCGCCATCGGCCTCTGCACGCTCGATGATCCTCCAAGCGGGGGCTCCGACGCAGACTTCGGCCGACACCGTCCAGGCGGGGAACTGGCCGCGGAGCTGTTTCGCCCCCTCCTCTGCAACAGCATCGCAGACTTCCATGGTTCCCTGGGTAGCCGCTGTGGATTCCGCACTAGCCGCGACCTCCTCGGTCTTGGCAAGCGTGCGGCCGTCTATCACCGATAGAACGGTGGCGTCCGCCGCCTCCGGCAAGCCGGCAAGCATCAGGTCGTCGATTGCAGCCTTAGCGCCGTCTGATCCGTCATAGGCGACGAGTAGTCTCATGGCGATCCTCCTGTCTAACGCGGCCCTAAAGGGCGACCCCCATGGCCGGCTCGCAGTCCGGACTATCAGTAGTGTAGAGGCAGGGCGGATTCGCGCTGGCAACCACCGGCAGACGGGGCAATCCGAGAACGGCCGGCAGTTTCACCGGACTCGCCGGTTCACACCTCAGAATCCGAATCCCCCGCGAGCAACGGCCGAGGTCCCAAAGTTGCCGCCGCGGCCTACGGGCGCGATCGGGAGAGAACCCAGAGAGAGACGCAGGAAAAGGGGGAAATCGGAGGGGCCGGTCCGAAGGGCGACCGCAAGGTACTCTCCGTTAACCGGCAGCAAGCGACCCGCTCGGCCCAACCGCCAGCGAGATTCCGTTCGCCGGGGTTGTGGATACGGAGTTACCGACGCCCTCGCGGAAACGCGGGGGCGTTTTCTTGGTTTACGAGTGAGGTCCTTCGTCTGTCTCAGGACCCCGCCCCGACGACGTGAGCAGTCGCGTCAGGATCCGATGCCAGGGCCGGAGCCCGGCCAATAACGCGTACAGCGCGGCTCTTGATCAGGCACACGACTCCGCGCCCCGGCCCGACTGCCAGGGCCTCCGCGCTGCGCGCGCTGATCTCCGCGATCAGCGACACCCCCGCGTCGATCTCGACCAGCACTCCGCCACTGTGCGTCGAGCACCGCGTCACGGTGCCGCGCACCTGATTCTGGATCGAGACCTCGTGCACCGGCTCGCTCGCCAGCGCGATGTCCCACGGGCGCACCGACACCGTGACCACTTCGCCGCGCGGAGCGCCGCAGCGCGGCATGATCAGCCGGCGCGACGGGTCATCCACAGGCCCGAGCTGGAGCACCGTCTCGCCGTTCTCTTCCGAGTCGCTCACCACGGCCGCGCTGAACACGCTCTGCAGACCGCGGTCGTGAACGAGTTCGTACGCCGCGTTCTCATGGACCACGTCGAGATACCTGCCCTGCCCGACGATCCTGCCGCGGTCGATGAACGCGAGTACGTCCGTCAGCCGCAGGATC
This sequence comes from uncultured Phycisphaeraceae bacterium, assembly GCA_964500365.1. GTDB lineage: Bacteria > Planctomycetota > Phycisphaerae > Phycisphaerales > UBA1924 > CAZCPB01. The sequence continues at coordinate 7,270 of CAZCPB010000173.1, read as the reverse complement.
TCGCTCAGGTCGTGGCTCACGTACAGCATCGGCATTGTCGCCGCGTCGCGGATGCGCTGCAGGTACGGCGCGATCTGCGACTTCAGCCGCTCGTCGAGCGACGCCAGCGGCTCGTCCATCAGCAGCGCTCGCGGCCGGCTCGCCAGGGCCCGGCCGAGCGCCACGCGCTGGCGCTCACCGCCCGAGAGCTGGTGCGTGCGCCGCGCCAGCAGCGGCCCCAGTTCGAGCAGTTCGACGATCGATCGCAACTCGTGCTCGCTCGTCGCCCCGCGTGCCGCGCCGTACCTGAGGTTCCCCTCGACCGACAGGTGCGGGAACAGCCGGTGCTCCTGGAACACGACCCCGACTCGCCGGCGGTGGGGGGGCACATCGATCCCCGCGCTGCTGTCGAAGACCGTCTGCCCGTCGATGACGATCGTGCCGCGTGCCGGTCGTTCGAGCCCGGCGAGAATCGAGATCAGCGTCGACTTCCCGGCGCCGGAGGGCCCGAAGAGCCCGAACGCGTGCGAATCGGTTTCCACGCTCACATCGAGCGTGAACCCTTGGCGTTCGAACTGGACGCTGGCGTGGATCATGCGACGGACATCGCGCGCCGTCTCAGGCGCGATGCGATCAATTCCGAAGCAACCAGGGCCGCGACCGACAGCGCCACCGAAATCACGATCAGGCGTGCCGCCGCCGCGTCCCCGCCCGGCAACTGCGTGTACGTGTAGATGGCGAGCGGCAGCGTCCGCGTCTGCCCCTGGATGTTCCCCGCGAACGTGATGGTCGCGCCGAACTCGCCGAGATTCCGCGCGAACGCCAGCACGACTCCCGCGACGAGCCCCGGGAGCGCCAGGGGCAGCGTGATCGTCGCGAAGATACGCAGCGGCCCGGCCCCCAGCGTCCTTGCCGCCCGCTCGATCCGCGTATCAATCAGCTCGATCGCAAGCCGCGTCGAGCGCACGAGCAGCGGAAAGCCCATCACCGCCGAGGCGATCGCGGCGCCGCGCCACGTGAACGCGACATCGAAGCCCAGCGACTCGTGCAGCCACCCCCCGAAAACGCCGCGCCGCCCGAGCATCAGCAGCAGCAGGTACCCGACGACCACCGGCGGCAGGACGAGCGGCAGATGCACGAGCACGTCCAGCGCGACCTTGGCCCGGAAGCTCGTCCGCGCCAGCACCCACGCGCAGGCCACCCCCGGAACGACCATCACCGCCACGCCGCAGAGCGCGACCTTCAGCGAGAGCACGAGCGCCGACCATTCTTCAGCGGTGATCATCGGCCGCGCCGCCCTCGTTGGTGAGCACACGGAACCCGGCCTCTTCGAACGTCCGTGCCCCCGTTGCGCTGACCAGGAACGTGAGAAACTCGCGAGCCCCCTCTCCCGCGCCGCGGCAGAGCGCCACCGGGTACCGCACCGCCCCGTGAGTCTCCGGCGGCAGTGGCGCGACAACCCGTACGCGCGATGACGAGCGTGCATCCGTGGCGTACACGATCCCCGCGTCGGCCTCGCCCATCTCGACGAGACGCAGCGCGGCGCGGACATTTGCCGCGGACAGCAGCCGCGGGGCAAGCCGCTCCCACACGCCGAGGGATCGAAGCGCCTCCTCCGTGTATCTCCCCGCGGGCACGTGCTCAGGGTCTCCGACGGCCAGCCGCTCGACACCGAGAAGGAATTCACGGACCTCAACCCCGCTGGAACTCGATGCGCCGAGAGCGAGGCCCGAAGGCACGATGATGACCAGTTCGTTTCCAAGGAAGTCGTGCCGCGTGCCCGGCTCGAGTTCTCCGGCCGTCTCGAGTTCGTCCATCCACGCTTCATCGGCGGAGATGAAGATGTCGGCGTGCGCCCCCGCCTTGATCTGGCGAGCGAGCGTCGAGGACGCCTCGAAGCTGAACTCGACGCGGAAGTCACTCTGAGACTCGAACTCTCGCGCGGCGCGCTGGAGCGGCTCGGTCGTGCTCGCCGCGGCAAAGACCGTCACCGTGGCGCGAGGGGCCGGCCGCGCGGGGCCGCTCGCGGCAGGGCGATCATCGCACGCCGCGCCCGAGAGCGCCAGGCCGAGCACGACGGGAACATGGAGAGCGATCGCGCGCACGCCGCATCATACGACACGGTCCCGGGGCGCCTACCCGAGGCGCGACCGCTTCAGCCGCAGGCTGTTCAGCACCACGCTCACGCTGCTGAACGCCATGGCCCCGCTGGCGATGATCGGCGAGAGCAACCAGCCCGTGAACGGGTACAGCGCGCCCGCGGCAACCGGGATGCTGACGACGTTGTACGCGAACGCCCAGAAGAGATTCTGGCGGATCGTCCGGATCGTCGCCCGAGAGAGCGCGATGGCCCTCGTGACGCCGTCGAGCGACGACCGCACGAGCGTGATGTCCGCCGACTCGATCGCCACGTCCGTCCCCGCGCCGATCGCCATGCCCACGTCGGCCTGCACCAGCGCCGGGGCATCGTTGATGCCGTCGCCGACCATCCCGACGGTGCGCCCGTTGTCCTGCAGGTCCTTCACCCTGGCGGCCTTGTCCTGCGGGAGCACGCCCGCGAAGACCTCGTCGACCCCGACTTCGGCGGCGACGGCCTCGGCGGTGCGGCGATGATCGCCGGTCATGAGGATCACGCGAATGCCCATGCCCCTCAGCGCGCGTACGGATTCCGCCGATCCATCGCGGACGCGGTCGGCGAGCGCGATCAGACCCGCCGCCCGCCCGTCCACCGCGATATGCACGACCGTCCGACCCGAGCGGGAAAGCTCGTCCGCGCGTTCGGCCAGCGCTGTGCCGCTCGCGCGCTGTTCGAGCAGCGATGCCGAGCCGATCAGGACCGCGCGGCCTTCGACGGTACCCTCGGCTCCGTGCCCGACCAGCGCCTTGAAGCGCTCCGCCTCGCCGAGTTCCAGCGCGCGATCACGCGCTGCGCGGACGATCGCCGCGCCCAGCGGGTGCTCGCTCTGGTTTTCGACCGCCGCGGCAAGGCGCAGCAACTCTTGTTCACTGAAATCGGTGCCCGGCTCGACGACCACGTCGGTGACCGTGGGCCGTCCCTCGGTCACGGTGCCGGTCTTGTCGAGGACGACGGTGTCGAGGCGGTGCGCCGTTTCCAGCGATTCCCCGCCGCGGATCAGGATCCCGCGCTCGGCGCCGATGCCCGTCCCGACCATGATCGCCGTGGGCGTCGCCAGCCCCATCGCGCACGGGCAGGCGATGATGAGGACCGACACCGACGTCAGAACCGCCATGTTCAGGCGCGACTCGGCCGGCGCGGCGAACCACCAGACTGCAAACGTAATCGCCGCCGCGACGATGACGATCGGCACGAAGACGGCGCTTACGCGGTCGGCGAGGCGGGCGATCGGCGCCTTGGACCCCTGCGCCTCGCGGACGACCCGGACGATTTGGGCGAGGGCGCTGTCCTCGCCCACGGCCGTGGCCGAGATGCGCAAGGCCCCGCTCGTGTTCATGGTCGCGCCGAAGACCTCGGATCCGGGCGATTTCTCGACGGGCATGCTCTCGCCGGTGAGCATCGACTCGTCCACGGCCGACTCGCCGCGCTCGACGACGCCGTCCACGGGGATCTTTTCTCCCGGCCGGATGACGACCGTGTCGCCGGCGCGGACCTCTCCGACGGGCACCTCGCGCTCGCCGCCGTCGCGCAGGACGCGGGCGGTCCGGGCCCCGAGCCGAACGAGCCGGTCGATCGCGTCGGTCGCGCGTCCGGTGGCCCGGGCCTCGAAGTACTTGCCCAGGAGGATGAGCACGATGATCGCGGCGGCGGCCTCGAAATAGACCGGCGGGGCCCCGTGCGCCGCCCCGTGCGCGCCCGATGCGCCGAGGCCGGCGAAGAACCCCGGGAACGCCGTCGCCGCGAGCGAGTAGAGATAGGCTGTGCCCGCCCCGAGCGCGACGAGCGTGTCCATGTTCGCGATGAACCGCATCGCGCCCTTCCAGGCCGCGCGGAAGAACGGACGGCCGGACCAGAAGAGCACGGGGGTCGTCAGCACGAACTGACCCCAGTTGACCCACGTCGAGACCGGCGGCCTGCTCAGGACTTCCAGGTGAGCCATGCCGACGACCATCACCGGCGCGGCGAACGCCGCTCCGATCAGAACTCGTCGCAGGGCGGCCCGCGCGCCATCGCGCGATCCCGCGCCGTGGCCGGCGTGCGGCGCCTCGCCGTCCGCCGACGCAGGGCGCTGGGTGAGTGCGCGGTACCCCAGGGACTCGACTTCCGCGGCAAGACGCCCCACGTCGATCCGGGACGGGTCCATCGCGACCGTCGCGGTCCTGGTCGCGTAGTTCACCGCCGCGGAAGCCACGCCGGGAAGACGCGACAAGCGTTTCTCGATCCGGCCGGCGCAGGCGGCGCACGTCATCCCCTCGATGGGGAGTTCGCGCTTGACCGCTGGTGCGGCCCGCGCCTGTGAGGGAATCGGACTTGGGGTTTTCGCGGGGGCATGACCCATCGGAGCTACCGGGCCGCACTCGATCTTTGAAGTCATTCGAACGCCGCCGGCGCGGGGCCCGGCGTGAGCGGAAAGAAATGGTACGGGCCGGAACCGGGGCTCCGGCGGGCAGGGGCCGCGCGCCGGTGGTAACCTACGTGCAATGCGCCACTTCGACCTCTGCGTGATCGGATCGGGCCCGGGGGGGCAGAAGGCCGCGATCCAGGCGGCCAAACTCGGCAAGAGCGTCTGCGTGATCGAGCGTCGCCGGGTCGTGGGCGGCGCGGCCGTGAACACGGGAACGATCCCCTCAAAGGCGCTCCGCGAGGCGATCCTGGCGCTCGGCGGCGCCTGCGCCCTGTCCCCGTGGACGACCCCGCCGAAGGACGCCGGGCAGAACGTCACCCTCGGCGGACTCTGGGAGCGGTGCAACCTCGTCATCCGGGAGGAGATCAAGCTCGTCGAGCGACACTTTTCGAGCAACGGCATCACCCTGATCCGCGGCAACGGCCGCTTCAAGGACCAGCACACGATCGAGGCCGTGGACGAGCACTCCGTTGAGACCGTGCACGCCGACGCCGTCGTGATCGGCGTCGGGACCACCCCCGCCAAGCCGCCCGACATCGCCTTCGACGAGCGCGACATCATCTCGTCCGACGAGCTCGTCCGGCTCGAACACCTGCCGCATTCGCTCATCGTGGTGGGGGGGGGCGTCATCGGGACCGAGTACGCCTCCATGCTCGCCGCGCTTGGCGTCAAGGTCACCATCATCGAGGGCCGCAGCCGCCTGCTGGACTTCGTGGACGCCGAGATCATCGAGGCGCTCCAGTACCACCTCCGCCAGATGGGCGTGACGCTCCGCCTGGGCGAGAAGGTCGTCAGCATCAAGAAAATAGAGGCGCCCAAGCACGCCCGCACCGTCGACCCGGTCATGGCCGAGGCGACGCTCGAGAGCGGCAAGACCATCCGGGCCGATTCCCTGGTCTACGCCATCGGCCGCCAGGGGGCGACCGCGGGCCTCGACCTGGGCGCCGCGGGACTCTCGGCCGACGCCCGCGGCCGGATCAAGGTCAACGAGAGCTTCCAGACAGAGGTGCCGCACATCTACGCCGTGGGCGACGTGATCGGCTTCCCGGCGCTGGCGTCCACCAGCATGGAGCAGGGCCGCATCGCGGCGTGCCACATCTTCGGCGAGCGGTGCGACTCGATGCAGAACCTGCTCCCGTACGGCATCTACGCGATCCCCGAGATCTCCATGGTCGGCTGGACCGAGGAGCGCCTCACCGCCGAGGGAGTCCCGTACGAATCCGGCGTCGCGCTCTACAAAGAAATCGCCCGGGGCCAGTTGCTCGGCGACGAGATCGGCATGCTGAAGATGCTCATCCACCAGGAGAGCCACGCGATCCTGGGCGTGCACGCGATCGGCACGGGGGCGACCGAGCTCATCCACATCGGCCAGTGCGCGATCGCCTTCAAGGCGACCGTCGAGTACTTCGTCAACTGCGTCTTCAACTACCCCACGCTGGCTGAGTGCTACAAGGTCGCGGCGCTGAACGGGCTGAACAAGCTCAGGAACGTTTGAGCCGTCGGAGGCGACGGAACGCCGGGGTGCAGGTCCCGCGGGGCCCATCGGGTCCATGGGGCCGGGGCCGATTCCTACCATGACCGCCATGGCCAAGCGCCCACGCAAGCCCGAGCAGGAACTCAAGCCCGAGCCCGCGCCCGAGTCGGCGGCCCGGTCGCCCGGGGTGAGGCCGTTCGCGTCGATCTTGGGCCAGGAGCCGGCGCTCCACGTGCTCCGGAGCGCGCTGGCCTCCGATCGCATCCACCACGCGTGGATCTTCCACGGTCCGCGCGGCGTGGGGAAGTTCGCTGCGGCGCTGGCGTTCGCGGGAGCCCTGCTCGACCCGGCGGCCGTTCCCGGCAAGGGCGGCATCGCGGAGTTCGACCCCGCGAGCCCGGTCGGGAGGCTGCTCGCCGCCGGGGGCCACCCGGACCTCCACATCATCACCAAGGAACTCGCCCGCTTCAGCGACGAGCGGAGCGTGCGCGATTCCAAGCTGATCACGATCCCCAAGGACGTCGTCGAGAAGCACCTCCTCGGCCCGGCGACGCTCGCCCCGACGATGCGTTCGGGCTCGCGCGCCGCGAAGGTCTTCATCGTGGACGAGGCCGAGCTGCTCGACCGCTCGCCGTTCAACGCGCCGGTGCAGAACTCAATCCTCAAGCTCCTCGAGGAGCCCCCCGCCGGGACGGTGATCGTCCTCGTGACCGACGGCGAGGACCGCCTGCTCACGACCGTCCGCAGCCGCTGTCAGCGCGTCGCCTTCCGGCCCCTGGGCGCCGAGGCGATGAGCCGCTGGATCGAGTCGTCGGGCCTGGAGATCCCGCGCGAGCAGCGGGCGTGGCTGCTCGAGTACGCCGCGGGGTCCCCCGGCGCCCTGAAGGAGGCCGTGGAGCACGGCCTCTACGCCTGGCACGAGACGCTCTCGCCGATGCTCCGGGCGGTCGAGGACGGGCGGTTCGTGCTCGAGCTCGGGCCCGCGCTCGCGGCGTGCGCCGAGTCGTGGGCCGAGGGCTGGGTCGAGAGGCACAAGAACGCGAGCAAGGACGCCGCCAACCGCGACGGGGCCGCCAAGGTCCTGCACCTGGCCGCCGAGCACTTCCGGCGGGCGCTCCCCGGGGCCCGCGATCCGGGGGCCGTGGTCGGCGCGATCGAGGCGGTGGCGCGGTGCGAGCGCGACGTCGATTCGAGCGTGCAGATCCCCTTGGCGATGGGCAATCTCGCGGCGCAGCTCTCGGAACTGTTTAACGGCGCGGGCGTGCGCTGAGCGGCG
>CAZCPB010000172.1:0-9679 GCA_964500365.1 uncultured Phycisphaeraceae bacterium | reverse complement strand
CTCCAGCCACGGCAGCGCCATCGAAACGCCCAGGCCCCGGAGCACGGTCCGTCGTGATACGCGGTCAGTCATGCGCGGGCTCCCTTCCGCGGCAGGTGCGGAACGTCTTGCTCAGAACGATCGATTCGATCATCGCCGGGAACGAGTCCCCGCGCTCGCGCGTCCGCCGCGCGATCGCGCGGACCGCCGGCCGGTCGAACGGCTCCATACCCCGCCCGACCGCGTACGTCAGCGTCTTGGCGCACAGCGCCTCGACGAACTGGTCGGCCCGCGCCATCAGCGTGCGCTTCAGGTCGTCCGAGCCCGCGAGCACCGACCCGTCCGGCAACGTCCCCGACGCGTCGATGGGCACCCCGTTCTCCACGTCGCGCCACCGCCCGATCGCGTCAAAGTGCTCGAACGAAAGCCCGATCGGGTCCAGCCGCCGGTGGCACGCGGCACAGCTCGAATCCGCCGTGTGCGCCGCCAGCCGCTGCCGCACCGTCGCGTTCGACCCCGCCGACTCGGCCTGCTCCAGGCGCGGGATGTCCGGCGGGGGCGGCGGCGGCGGCGCGCCCAGGATCTGGTCGAGCACGAACAGCCCACGCTTGACCGGGCTCGTCCGCGTCGTGTTGCTCGTCAGCGTCAGCACCGCCCCCATCGTCAGCACCCCGCCCCGCGCCGACCCCTCGGGCAGCGCGACGCGCCGGAACTCGCCGCCCTCCACCCCCGGCACGCCGTAGAAGCCTGCAAGCCGGTCGTTGAGGAACGTCTCGCCGCTGTCGATGAATTCCAGCACGCTCCGCCCGGACCGAAGCACATCGCCGAGAAAAAGCGTCGCCTCGGCGATCATGTCGCGCCGCAGCGCATCGTCGTACTCGGGAAAACTCGCGCGGTCGATCTCCAGCGACTCGAGCCCGCGCAGTTGCAGCCACTGCCCCGCGAAGTTCTCGATGAACGCCGCAACGCGCGGGTCGCCCAGCATCCGCCGGACCTCGCGCGCCAGCCCCTCGTCCGTGACGAGCGAACCGTCGGCCGCCGCGCCCAGCAGCGCCTCGTCCGGCATGCTGCTCCACAGGAAGTACGAGAGCCGGCTCGCCAGTTCGTACCCGTCGAGTGTGTACCGGGCCTCGGGGTCCGCCGCGTCCGGGTGCGCCACGGACCGGAACAGAAAGTTCGGCGAAACCAGCGCCGCGCTCAGCGCGGTGCGCACCGCCGGCTCGAACCCCGCGCCGGCCTCGCGCTCCGATCGATACACGCCCAGCAGCAGGTCGATCTCTTCACCCGTCGCCGGCCTCCGGTACGCCCGCCCCGCGAACGCGCCGAGCACCAGCGCCGCCCGCTCATCTTCACGTGCCGCGTGCCCGCCCGGCGCGAACACCCGCCCCCACGCCCCCGGCCGCTCCGTCGTCGCCTCGTCCAGCGGCCCCGCGATGCTGATCGATTCGACGCCCAGATTCCGGTCCGCTTTCCCCTTCACGTAGTAATCGTTCAGAAACCGCACCGCGACCTCGTGCTCGCCCCGCGTCAGACGCCGCCGCCACCCCCGCTCCTGCGGCTCCTCGCGCTTCCCCGTCACCGTGAACTCTTCGATCGTCCGCCCGCCGATGCTCAGCCTCGCCCGCGCGAACTCGTCACCCGCGTGCGTCTCCCACACGCGGCAGCGGATCAGGTACTCGCCCGTGATCGGCGCCGTGAACGTCGCGTGCGCCGCACCGTTGGAGAACAGGAAAAACCCGCCGCGCGCCAGCGGCTGACCGGAGTTCCCCGCCAGCGGACGCAGCACCCGCGGCACGTCGCCCAGTTCCACCACCGGCCCCAGCGCGATCTCGACCGCCGACTCCGCCGTCGCCAGGTACGCCTCGACCGCCAAGGGCGATGTCGAAAGCACGTCCGCCACGTTGTCGAACCCGTACCCCGTGTCGTCCCGCGGCAGGCGCGCCGCGATGTCGTGCACCTCCGGATCGATCCCCAGCAGGTCACGCAGCGTGTTGCGGTACTCCGCCCTGTTGAGCCGGTGGATCGTGAACCACCCCGGGTCGATCGCGGCGTCGGGCGGCACGTAGCTCAGCACCGCGTCGAGCCATTGCTCGACCGCAATCCGCTCATGCTCCGACGGCTGGGGCTTGCGCTTCGGCGGCATCGTGCCGCTGCTCACCATCTCCCTGATGAGCCGCGCATCGAAGTCGCCCGCGAGCACGTCCCTCAAGCTCTCAAGCCCGTCGAGCCGCAGATCGCCGGGCGCTTCCTCACCCTCGTGGCACGTCACGCAGTACTTCGCCAGGATCGGCGCCACATCCTGAGTCAGCCGGCGATCCAGTTCAATCGCCAGGTTGTCCGACGCCAACGGCGGCTCATCGACCGACACCGCGCCCGCCAACTTCGGGTACATCGCCGGCAACCCGACCGCGACGCCGACCGACGCCGCCGCGAGCCCCGCGGCAGGGCCCCGCCAGACCCTCGTTCGCTCCGCGGAATGACGGGCCCAGGCGCTCATGACCATCCCGAGTATATCGGAGCCTCCAACACTCCCCGCGCGAAATCTCCGCGCGGGCCAAACCGCTCCGCTTCACGCGGTACGCTCTGGTCATGCTCCGCACCGCCGCCGTCCTCCTCGGGGTCCTCCTGCCCGCCGGCCCTGCGCTCGCACAGGCCACCACCAACACGCAGACACAGGGCCGCGAGTACGCGCGCACGGGCCCCAAGCCCGAGCCCACGTACGGATGGTGGAACGACGCGGTCTTCTACCAGGTCTTCGTCCGCTCCTTCGCCGATGCGACCTCGGGCCCGCTCTCGGGCGACGGCATCGGAGATCTGGTCGGCCTCACCGAGCGCCTGGACTACCTGAACGATGGCGACCCGAACACCATCAGCGACCTCGGCATCACCGCGCTGTGGCTCATGCCCATGCACCCCTCGCCCAGCTACCACGGCTACGACGTCACCGATTACTACGGCGTGAATCCGCAGTACGGCACGATGGAGGATTTCGAGACGTTCCTCGCCGCCTGCCACCGGCGCGGCATCCGCGTCATCATCGACCTGGTGCTCAACCACTGCTCCAGCCGCCACCCCTGGTTCATCGAGGCCCGCGACCCCGCGAGCCCCAAGCACTCGTGGTTCATCTGGTCGCAGTCCAAGCCCGACTACCTCGGCCCCTGGAACGCGCCCAACTGGCATTCCCAGCGCGGCACGGACGGCAACACGCGCTGGTACTACGGCCTGTTCTCCCCCCAGATGCCCGACCTCGACTTCCGCAACCCGGCCGTAACGGCGCAAATGCACGACGTGGTCCGCTACTGGCTCACGCAGAAGCGCGTGGACGGCTTCCGGCTCGACGCCATCCGCCACCTCATCGAAGACGGGCCCCGCCAGGACAACACGCCGGAAACGCACGCGTGGCTCCAGGAGTTCTACACCTTTTGCAAGAGTGTGAAGCCCGACGCGTACACGATCGGCGAGGTCTGGGCCCCCGCGACCGATGCATCGCAGTACGTCGGCGACAAGCTCGACGCAACGTTCGACTTCGACCTCTCGAACGCGATGCTCGCCTCGCTCGCCGCGGGCGCAGCCGCGCCCCTCGAAGCCGCCCTCCGCAAGAACTGGACCCTCTTCCCGCGCAACCAGTTCGGCAGCTTTCTGCAGAACCACGACCAGCCCCGGATCATGACCCAGTTCCTCCGCACCGAGGGCACGAAGCGCCCCGACGCCGACGCTCAGATGCGCCTGGCCGTAACGCTCCAGATGCTGATGCCAGGCACGCCGTACATCTACTACGGCGAAGAGATCGGCATGGTCGGCGACAAGCCCGACCCGGACATCCGCACGCCCATGCAATGGAACGGCACACCCGGCGCCGGCTTCACCACCGGCAAGCCCTGGCGCAAGCCCAACGACGACTTCGCGAGCATCAACATCGCCGCCCAGGATCAGGACCCCGCCAGCCTGCTCAGCCTCTACCGCAACCTGATCCGCCTCCGCACCACCGAGCCATCCCTCCGGCGCGGCGGGCTCGAAGTCCTCACGACCGGCCACCAGTCCGTGCTCGCCTTCATCCGCAGCGAGCAGGGCGGCGCCGTCGAAAACCCGGGCAGCGGCGGCGTGCTCGTGGTTGCCAATCTCTCGGGCGAACCGCTCCGCAACCTCAAACTCAACCTCGCAGGCTGGACAATCGCCGATGGGGACGCGGACTTGCTCCATGCCGCCGGCCCCGGAATTGCCGCATCAAGCGCAAAGGTCAGGAGCGACAGAGCGAATCAGCATGACACGAAGGACAAGACGGACCGGACTGACGCGACTGCCCGGACGGACCGGACAGTCAATATCGGCACACTCCCGATCCCCGAACTCCCCGCCCGCAGCGCAGCAGCGATCCGCGTAAGCAAATAGGCACAGAGGCACCTCCGCCTGGCCGCTGGGGCCGCCGCGCTGCGTCCCGCGCATCGCAAGATGATCCAGCGCCCGTCAGCGTCAAGCCCGACCCGCCCGCCTCGGGCGCGCGAACGTACCGAGGGGCGCAGCGCTTCGCCAACGTCTCCCGCTCCCCGGCACACGCATCGCCGGAGAACCTACGCCTCGACCAGCCCTTCGCGGATCGCGTACCGCATCAGGTCGGCGCGTGACCCGATACCAAGCTTCCGCATCATGCGTTCCTGGTGACCGTCGATCGTCTTGACGCTGCGAGAAAGCTCCTTGGCGATCTCCACCCGGGAGAGCCCCTTGCCGATCAGGCGCAGGATTTCGATCTCCCGGCCCGTGAGCGATTCGAGCGGCGTGGTGACCTCGGCGTTGCGCTTCGGCGCGACGTCGGAAGAGGGCGGCCCGGCCGCTGGCGAGCCGCCGGGAGCCGGGGCGCAGCGCTGCCGGACCTTGGGACCCATCACGAACGTGCCGCCCGCGCTCCGCGCAAGCTGCGTGATCCCCGAGACGATGTCCTCGAGTTCGTCGCCCTTGGCGAAGTACCCCCACGCGCCGCACTTGTACGCCGCGGCGAGGTACCCATCGCGGACGTGAGCGCTCAGAAAGACGAAACGCAGACCCGGGTGCATGCTCCGCATGCGGTCGGCCATCTCGAAGATGTCGGGGCCTGGCATCTCGATGTCCAGGAGCACAACGTCCGGCTTGAGCCGGGCGACCTCGTCGAGGAGCCGCTCGGCGGAGGGCAGACGCCCGACGACGATGATGCGGCCTTCGATCGCGAACTGGGCCTTGAGCCCCTCCACCAGCACCGCGTGATCGTCCACGCAGAGCACGCGGATCGCCGCGCCGTCTCCGTCGGTCGGGCGGGGGATTGTCTCGGACTGCGCGGTGCGCGAAGCGGGTTTGGTCGGAGAGGACGCTCTGGATGCCGATCTGGCCATGACGAGCAACCTGTTGATCAACCGGGCGAGAGGATGTGGTGAAACGCACGCCGCAAAGCCTCGAAGTCGTCCGGGGCCTCAATTGTCACGGGGTTCAACCGTCCCCAGGATTTGGCCGAGGCGGGTTCGGGCCCTCCGAAAAGGACCAGACGCCCGTCGGGCCTGTCGCGACGCCAGGCACGGGCCGCATCCAACATCGCAGGTGAAGGATCAATCACCCAGACGTGGGCCGACCTGTGGTCACCGTCGTCGACCGTGACTCCCGACGACTCGAGCAGGTGGCGGACCAGTCCGGCCGCACGCCCGTCCGCGACCGAAACGACCGCGCGGAGCGCCGCGCCCCCGGCCGGCGCGTCCCCCTCTCCGACCGCGGGCATGATCATGGTCACCGTCGTTCCCTCGCCGAGTTCAGATTCGATCTCGACCCTGCCGCCGGCGCGATCCACAACCTTGCGCACCAGCGCCAGGCCCAACCCGGTCCCCAGGCCGCGCGGCTTGGTCGTGAAGAACATCTCGAAGGCGCGGCGCTTGACCTCATCGGACATGCCCGCTCCGTTGTCCATCACGCTGAGGCGAACCCAGCGGTCGCGTCCCTCGTCACCGGGCTGCGCCCAGATTCGAACGTGTCCCTGCCTGCGCTTGCGCTCGCTGGGAGGCGGGATCGACTCGCCCGCGTTGACGACAAGGTTCAGGACGGCCTGCGTGAGGGCATGGGCGGCAACGCCCACCGGCGGCAGGTCGGCCGGGAAGGCGGCCGACACGCGGGCGTGCCTGGGAACGGCCTTGGACAGAAGCATGCCCGTCTGCGACCACCACCGGCGAAGATCCGTGGAGGCCCCGCCACCGCGCAGGTCTTCTTCGGCGTCGGGGTTCATCGCAAGAAAGTGCAGGCCGTCGGCGAGCTGCTGGAGGTAGGCAACGCTCTTGCGGACTTCATCAACATGCTTGAGGTCGGCCCCCGGCAGGTTGCCCGCCTCGCCCGACGCCTTGAGCGCGTTGAGCCGCGCCCGCACGGGCAGGAGCACGTTGTTCATATCGTGCCCGAGCCCAGCGGCGAGCGTGCCGATGGAGGCCATGCGGTCGGCCATGCGCAGACGGAGATTCGCCCGCTGAAGGGCCGACGTCTGCTCGGCCAGTTGCTGCTGGGCCCGGGCACGCTCTTCGTCGCGGCTGCGCTCCGCGGCGGCGTACGCGCTCATGTCTCGGATGATCCCGACGAACAGCGGAGTGTCCCCGCCGGGGATCTCCGCGCGGGATACACAGAGTTCGATGGGAACGAGCACACCGTCCTTGCGAATCGCATCAAACCGGCGCGGGCGGTTGAGGATACCGGTCCGGCCCGTCCGCTGGTAGTCGGCCAGGTAGCCGTCGTGCGCCGAGCGGTGCGGCTCGGGCATGAGGATGTTGACGGAACGGCCGACGATCTCCGACGGGGTCCACCCCAGCACTCGCAGGACGGAATCGCTCGCAGACTGGATGATCCCGCGAGAGTTGATGGTGATGATGGGATCGAGCGCCGAGGCGAGCGCGGCACGGTCACGCGCCGATTGCGTGTCGGCGCCGATCGGGTCGCCGGACGATTCGGGCTTCGCCGGGCGAGAACCGTCGCGAACACCCCGGGGGGCCGACCGACCCCGGGTCCCTTGGCGCGGTTGACGATCCGGACGGACCGGCATGCACGCAATCGTACCGTGGCGCCGGATTCGAGAGGGTCCATGCTCGGCGGGGCGAGCGCCATCCCCGGGGCGGCCCCTCACCGACCGATAGGGGAAGTTTCCGTGTAGAGCCGGGAACACTCGCGCCGCACGATGATTCCGGACGCCGATCGCCGATCGGGGCGGCGTGCCCGACGAACGCCGTTGCGGTGCGATCGTCGCGGGAGAAGACCGGTGCGGGATGAACGAAGAAAGGTCGTCCTGAGCGTGCTGGGAATGAGGGACAACTCCAGCCGCGAACGCGTGGCCGAATCTCTCGGCCGGGTGGTCGGTGTCCGAGAAGCAACCGTCAGCCTGATCAGGTCCAGAGCCATCGTCGTCTACGGTCCGCCCTGCGAACCGGAGCAACTCATCCGAGCGGTCGAGAGCGCCGAGTGCAGCGCCACGCTGGAGGGCGCCGCGCCGGCCCGATGATCGCCGCCCGCCGAACCACAGGAGATACCGATGTCAATCGTCAAGACCGAACTCAGGGCCAAGGACGTGATGTCAACGGATCCCGTCTGCGTCGCTCCGTCAACGCGGATCCGCGAGCTGGCGCAGATTTTCGAAGAGCATGAGATCTCGGGGATGCCGGTGGTCGACCAGGAAGGACGCGTCATCGGCGTCGTCTCAAAGACGGACCTGATCCGCCGGTGCGCGGAAGGGACCGACGACATCCCCCCCGCCTATCTGTTCGAGATCCTCTCGGAGCAGGGCGACGAGGACGCGACCAGTGAAGTCATGCCCGAGCCGCTCGTCTGCGTCGAGGACTTCATGACCGAAGACCCGCTCATGGTCGGGCCGGACATATCCGTCTCGACCGTGGCAAGGCTCATGTGCGAGCGACGCGTCCACCGCGTCATCGTGGCGGATAAAGATAACTTCCCGGTCGGCATCATCACGAGCATGGACCTGCTCGATGCGCTCTCGAAGTAGTTCGTTCGGCCGCGACGGCACGGGAGCGCCGGCGGGCCGAGCAGAAACCCTGCGCAGAAGTCACGGATGCAAAGGAGAACGCCATGGTCACGCTGAAACGCCGGCACGGGGTCGTCAGCCGAGAGGTCGACTCTCGCTCGCGGCCCAGGGCGAACGCGGACGATCAGAGAACACCGGAACCCGACCATGCCGGACGGATTACGCACGAGAACATCGAGACCCGGGCCTACGACATCTACCGAGGCCGCCAGCGCGACGGCATCCCGGGGGATGCTCAGTCCGACTGGCTCCGGGCCGAACGCGAGTTGAGCAGTTTCGTTCCCGACCCCTCGGTAGCGAGCGATGTCCCTCCCGGGCCGCCGGTCGGCGGCGATGAACGCCCGGCCCGCCTCAATTGAGCATGCCGCGCGGCCTCCCGCGCGATCGCGCAAAACGTCGGCACCGTCCCCGCGTCGGCGCGCCGCGGGCGTGTACGTCAGTTCATGTTCGTGCGCGCCAACCCTGGAACGTTCCATTCCGTTCGGCCAGCTCAGCGACCACCGCGAGAACCCAATGAAATCAGATCCCACCCGACAGAACGAGAATCACCCGTGGCCCATGGACCAGCTCAAGGCCCGCTCGCCCCAGATCGGAGGGGCCTTCGGCCCGTTCTTCCAGGGACTGATGAAGGAAGGCACTCTTTCGGTGAAGCAGAAGGAGCTCATCGCTCTGGGAATCGCGGTGGCGGTGCATTGCGAGCCGTGCATCGACGCGCACGTCGAGAAGTGCCTGAAAGCGGGCGCGGCCGGGCCGGAGATCATGGACGCCGCGGGCGTCGGAGTGCTCATGGGAGGCGGCCCCGCGTACATGTACTCGGCCCTGGTCGCCGCAGCGTTGAACCGACAGGAGCAGCGCCAACCCGCGTAGGCCGGGCGGCTCGAGCCGGCGACGCGTGCCGTGGAAACGAATCGTTGCGGAACGAAGCGCAGCGGCACCCAAGCCCGCCTTCGGTCCCGACGACTGGCGTCCTCGGCGCTCGCTCGGCGCCGGCAGGGCGACGGTCACCACGCCCACGTACCATTGCAAGGTCAGCCAAAGGGGCCACTCCGATGAACACAATCGGCGCGGGATTGGACGTGTTCAGCGCCATCATGATCGCGGCGGGAGCGTCCTGCCTCGTAGCGCCGTTCATCGATTGGACGAGCACACCATGGGCTGGCCGTTGGCAGCGGTCTCAACAGGACTACGGCCCCTATGAGCGTCTATCTGTCCTACTTCGCGGGCCTTGTTCTCCTTGGCGCCGGAGCGTACCTCGCATTCGCGTGAGGCAAGACTGCGCGCCGAGGCGGCCCTGCACTGGCATTCTGATCGCCTGCCGGGCATCGCCCCCGAGCGGCAAGCCGACGCGGGGACCACGGATTCGGCCCCGATACCCCCGCTATTCTGCCAGCAGTTGGAGCGCGAAGCGGCGCGAAGTCGCGCGGCCAAGCGACGATCGGACGCGATCGCCCCGGAAACGAAAAACCCCGGCAATCGCCGGGGTTTTTGCATGATTCTGCTGCACGTTCTGCAAAGCGGGCGAGGAGGATCGAACTCCCGACATTCAGCTTGGGAACGCCCGGGCTGCCGATCGGAATCCCCGTGAATCTGGCCACTATCGACGCACCCCGCGTTCGTGTTGCATCGCGCTTTGCATCACGCGCGCAATGCGTTGGGTGCAAGCGATTGGAT
>CAZCPB010000171.1:0-9688 GCA_964500365.1 uncultured Phycisphaeraceae bacterium | reverse complement strand
CGGGGCTGGTCGGACGCGATGCGGGGCTCGCTGCTCGGGACCGACTTCGAGAGCGACGAGATCGAGGCGGCGCTCACGGGCGCCGGCGCGACGTTCCACAAGCTGCCCGAGGATGAATTGTGCCGGCGCGTCGCCGAGCTGATTGCGAGCGAGAAGGTGGTCGGGTGGTTCAGCGGGCGGATGGAGTTCGGGCCGCGGGCGCTCGGGGCGCGGAGCATCCTGGGCGATGCGCGGAGCGCCGCGATGCAGTCGGTGATGAACCTCAAGATCAAGTTCCGCGAGTCGTTCCGGCCGTTTGCGCCGATCGTGCTCGCGGAGCGCGCGGCGGAGTACTTCGACATCCGCGCCGACCATCCGAGCCCGTACATGCTGCTGGTCGCGCCGGTGCGCGCCGACCGGCGGCGCGAGGTCACGACCAACGGGAAGTACACGGGGCTCGACCGCGTGAAGGCGGTGCGTTCGGAGATCCCGGCGGTGACGCACGTCGATCACTCGGCCCGCGTGCAGACGGTGGACGCCGGGCGCAACCCGCGCCTGCACAAGCTGATGCGGCTGTTCGAGGAGCGGACAGGCTGCCCGGTGCTGATCAACACGTCGTTCAACGTGCGGGGCGAGCCGATCGTGTGCACGCCGCAGGACGCGTTCCGCTGCTTCATGGCGACCAACATCGACGCGCTGGTGATCGACGACTACCTGATGCTGAAGTCCGAGCAGGCCAACGCGGCCAGGACCGACGCCAAGGAGCACCTGGCGAAGTTCCAGCTCGACTGAACCGACCGCGAGGAGACGCGACGTGGCCCTGCACGAGTTCAACAAGAACCCGACGGCGAAGGAACTCAAGTGGTTCGGGCTGCTGCTGGCGGCGTTCTTCGCGCTGGTCGGCGGGGTGATCGCGTGGCGGGCCGGGTCGGCGACGGTGTTCTACGTGGTCGGCGGCGTCGGGGCCCTGCTCGGGGCCGTGTTCTACGGCGTGCCGGCGCTGCGGCGGCCCATGTACCTGGGGTGGATGTACCTGTTCTTCCCCGTGGGGTTCGTGGTGTCGCTGCTGCTCCTGGCGATCGTGTACTACCTGGTGCTGACGCCGATCGCGCTGCTGCTGCGGCTGGCGGGGAAGGACCCGCTGGCGCGGGCGCTCGACAAGGGCGCGACGTCGTACTGGTCGGCGCGACCGCCGGCCCCGCCGAAGGAGCGGTACTTCAAGCAGTATTGATCGTCCGTTTCAGCCGCCGCCGGGCCCGGCGGTCATCGCGGCGGTGATCTTCTGGATCATGGCCGGGCCGAGCGCGTTCACGTCGGCGTACTTGCCGGCCTCGACTTCCGAGGCGAGTTCCTCGAACGCCCTGCTCATGGGGCCGGCCAGGGTGGGGAGCATCGCGGCGGCTTGTGGGTTGCTCGCGAGCCCCGGGTCGAGGAGCCAGCGGCCCGAGGCGTTCACGAATTCGAGGGGCTGGGTCGAGCCGGGCACCACGACGCTGGCACGATCGCCGCTCACCGTGAACTGGAGGTCGGCGAGCGTCAACGAGGCCACCTGATCGGGGGACAGGCTCGGTCCGCCGAGCCCGCCCATGCCGCCGCCCTGGGCACCGGCCATCTGGCCTGCGACTTCGGCGAGGCCCTTGCCGAACTTGGCGCGGCACGCGGACTCGAGGCGTGCGCTGGCGCCGGCGATCTGCGCGAGCGGGGCCCGGAGGTTCTCCGTGCCCGGGGCGAAGTACAGCAGTTCGATCGTCGCGCTCTGGTCGCCGCTGCGCGCGGCGGCGAGGAACGATTCGACCGCGGCGGCGAGTTCGGGCGGGACGCCGTCGGGGATCGCCGGTGCGGGCGGGGGAGTATCGCCTGCCGCGGCGGTGTTTTCAGGGGTTTCCGCGCCGGCGTCGGCGGGGGTCAACGACTTGAGCGCGGCGTCGAGGTCTTTGGCATCGCCCGACGCGACCTTTGCAAGCCCTTCGAGGGACCTGGCGAGTTGATCGAGCCGGTCTTTCGCGTCGCCGCGGGCGCGCACGGCGCCGTAGGCGTTCTGGGCGGACTCGTAGGCTTCCTTGGCGGCGTCGAGCGACTCCTTGCGAGCGGCGGCGACCTCGGTCGCTTCCTTGGCGTACTCGGCGCTCTTCGGGAGCGACGGTGCAGCGTTGGCGAGCGATTCGAGGAGCTGGGCGTACGCCGCGTTCCCCTGGGCGCGGGCCCAGTGCAGGTCGGCGATGGCCTGCTGCGCGGCGCCGACGGTGAGCTTGGAGCCGCCGTTCTGGTCTCCCTGCGCGGCCTTGCCGGCGGTGGAAGCGGCGGTGCGGTAGTTCTTGAGGGCGTTGTCCGCGGCTTCGGTGAGGGGGCCGGCCCGCAGGGTCCTGAGCTCGGCGACCAGCGCGTCGATCGCGCCGGCGGACTTGGCGGCGTCGGCCCGGGCGGAGGCCGCCTCCTTCTTCGAGTTTTCCAGCTTCTGGCGGAAGCTCTGCGCCGTCGCCTCGAAGTTGGCCTTCTGGTTCGAGAACTGGTCGATCAGCAACTGGGACTCGGCGGCCTGGCGCGCGATCTGCGCGGCGCGGGCCTCGAGCAGCGCCCCGGCGTTGCGGAGTTCGTCGCTCTTCTTCTTGTGCACGGCGGCCTGGCGCACGAGGGGCTCGGCGTCGGTGGGGCGGAGGCCGGCGGCGCGCTGCTTGAGCTGGGCGTACTGGTCCTCCTCGGCCTTTGCCTCGGAGGCCTTCTGCGCTGCCTGGGAGGTCAGATCGGCGATCCGCGCATCGAGTTCGGCCTTGGTCTTCTGCTGTTCGGCGATCTTCTTTGTCTTTTCTTCCACGCTCGTGGCGATGTCCGCGAGGGCGGGGCCGGGGTCGAACTCGTCGAGGGCCGCGGCGCGGGCGTTGGCGGTGAGCCAGTCACCCAGGAGCGAGCGGATCACGGTCATGCGGTCGAGGCACTCGCGCTCGGCGGAGGCGGCGGCGCCGGCGGGCTCGGCGGCGAGGCCCATCTGGGACTGGGCCATGATCACCAGGGCCGCGGCCTGCTCCTCGGGCAGGCCCCGGTCGGCGACGGGGGTCAGGGTCGAGATGGCCTCGTTGTACTGGGCGCGTTCGAACTGCGGGGTCGCGGCGGGCCCGCCGCCGCCGCCGATCATGTGGACCTCGCGTCCGGCCTGCTTGACGGCCTGCGAGGTCTGGTCGTTTCGGTCGCACGCGGCCAGGGGGAGGCACGCCCCGGCGAGTGCCGCGTAGATCGCAGCGCGGGTGCGGCCGGGCATCGGGCAGGTTCGGTTGGTCATCGTCGTGGCTCGCGGGTGCGGGCGCCGCGGGGTTCGCGGGGCCGGAAAACATGGGGTGAAGAGTGTAGCAGAGCCGGTCCGCGGCTCCGGAGCACGCTCAGCGCTTGCCGAAGGGGTCGTCGTTCTTCCTGGGGCGGACTTCGCCGAGCACCCCCGGGGGTGGGCCCGGCGGCAGGGGCGGGGTGTACTCGATGGGGTAGTCCGGGCGCGGCAGGTACATGGCCTTGATCCAGTCCACCGCGTCCCGGAAGCGTCGGTCGTTGGTGGAGTGGAAGACCGGGCTGAGGGGCTTGAGGCGCCCGGCGGCGTCCGGCACATCTGGGTGGGGGAACGCACTCAAGGTGCGGCTCATGGCCATGTGCAGGAGCGGTGAGCGGGCGGGCTCGTCGTAATCGATGAGGGGCCGGCCTTTCTGGTCCGCGGCCGGCGCTCCGTTGATGGCTTTGGGGTTCGCGAGGCGGAAGCGGTCGAGGATGAGGAAGTTGGTGTAGACGGTCGCGTCGGAGTTGGGGTGGCGCGTCGCGAGGAAGAGGCGACCGGCGGCTTCGCCGCCGTGGCAGCGGGACGTGGCGCAGGAGTTCAAAAGCCACGCGCCGTGGACGCGCTCGCGGAAGAGCTTCATGGAGGCGGGGTCGCTCAGGACCTGGATGCGCCCGTAGAAATCGCGGGCCCGCAGCCGGAACATGAGATCGAGGATCTGGGCGGGCTGCCGGCGGTAGAGCGCCTCGCGCCCCTCGCGGGTCGCGGGGATCAGGGGGTCGGCGGCGAAGGTGTCGATGAGCGCGGTGATCGCGTCGGGGTCGTTCATCATGCGCGGGGGGTCTGCGAGGTCCACCTCGAAGACTCGGAGCAGGTTGATCTGCTCGGGGGTGAGCGTCGGGAAGGGGTCGCCGGGGTTGAGGGGCCTGGCCTCGGCCGGCGCGGGCGGGGCTCCGGGCGCGACGCGCTCGACGGCCCTGGTCCTGAGCCGGAGCTGCTGCTCGAGCCAGGTCTTCATGCGCAGGGCTTCGGGGTTGCGCGGGTCGTGCCCCAGGATGCCGCTGACCTCGTCCAGGGCGAGCTGGTACTTGCGGTGGGCGCGGAGCCACTGGGCGAGCATGAGGCGCTGGTCGGAGTCGTCGTCGCCGATCGCCGCCCGCATCTGGCGGTAGCGCTCGGACACGGGGGGGAGCGTCTCGAGGCGGGCGACGGATTCGGCGGCGTAGGAACGTCGGATCCCGTTGTTGACCAGCACCACCCGCTCGGCGGTGTGCTCGACGAGCACGCCCGTGGCGCGGGTGCCGTCGATGAAGAGCACGGCGGTCTCGATGTCCTCGTCCTCCGGGTCGGCGGGGACGGCGTGCTCATCGGGAGGATCAGCGGGCGGCAGGTCGGCGCCGAGTGACGTTGCCGCGGCGCTGGGCGCGATCGCGCGGGACGGGGCCGGGCGGGGCGGCTCGGCGGGCGGCTGGACCTGACCGAGGCAGATCGCGCTCGGCCCGAGCACGGCGGCCGCGGCGATGAGACACGTGGGGATTTGCGCGAAGCCGGGCCGCATGAAAGGGGACATTCTCCTGGGGGCGGGTTCCCGCGTCCAGACCGACGGAGAGGATACCCGATTCCCGAGGTTGACCGGCGTGGCACGATTCAACGGGCGCGCAGCGACTGGCCGAGGTTTCGGTGCGCTCCAATCCATACTCGCGGGAACGGCCGGCGGTTCCGGCTCACCCGGGGGGCATCGGGCCCGCGCGGTCCGCTACTTGGAGACTTCGACGCCGGGGACCAGCTCGGCCCCGGCCCGGACCTCCGCGCTGGAGCCGCTCAGGGCGTCCCGGACGGGCTCGGCCCGCCCGCCCAGGTGGGTGGCCAGGAAGTGCTCGGTGATGGCGTTGAAGGCCATGTTGTTCTCGGGGCGGGCGAAACCGTGGCCCTCGTCGGGGAACAGGACGTAGGTGACAGGGATCTGCTTCTTCTGCATGGCGGCGACGATCTGATCGGCCTCGCTCTGCTTGACGCGGGGGTCGTTGGCGCCCTGGCCGATCAGGAGGGGCTTGCGGATGTTGTCCACGAGCGTGAGGGGTGAGCGGGACTCGAGGAACCGACGGCCCTCTTCCGTGCGGTGATCGCCGACCCGCTTGGCGAACTGCTCGATGAGCGGCTGCCAGTAGGGCGGGATGGTGTTGAGGAGCGTGATGATGCTCGAGGGCCCGACGATGTCCACGCCGCAGGCGAAGGTGTCGGGGGTGAAGGTGAGGCCGACGAGCGTGGCGTAGCCGCCGTAGCTGCCGCCCATGATGGCGACCTTCGCCGGGTCGGCGATGCGCTCGGCCACCGCCCAGTTCACGGCGTCGATGAGATCGTCGTGCATCTTGCCGGCCCACTCGCGGTTGCCGGCGTTGATGAAGTTCTTGCCGAAGCCGGTCGATCCGCGGTAGTTGACGCTCAGGACGGCGTAGCCGCGGTTGGCGAGCCACTGGTGGTAGGGGTTGAAGCCCCAGGAATCGCGCGCCCACGGGCCGCCGTGGACGAAGAGGACCATGGGGATCGGCTTGTCGGGGCGGGCCTTGTCGTTGGCCGAAGCGGGGAGCGTCAGGTAGCTGACGAGGTTGAGCCCGTCCCGGCTCTTGATCACCACGGGTCGCATCTTGGACAGTGTCAGGCGCTGGAGCGCCGTGCGGTTGGTGAACAGGAACGTGGCCTTGCGCGCCGGGCGGTCGTACAGGTAGTACCGCACGGGGCCGTCGTCCATGAGGTAGGAGACGATCCACTTGGCGTCGTCGAGCGTGCGCGACGGCACGCCGATCTCTCCGTCGGCGACGGTTCGGAGGTACGCGAAGTCGGCCTCGAGCGCGGGGTCGAGCACCTTCCATTCGGCCCGCTCGTAGTTGACGCTGACGGCCTGGACCGTCTTCTCGGTGGGGTGCACGAGGGCGCTGCCGATGTCGGCGCGCTCGTCCTGGGCCAGCATCCTGGCGTCGGCCGTGTCGATGCGCACGGCGGTCAACGCGGCGGTGTCGCGCCCGCGGCTGTCGATCATGTACACGACGCCGCCGCTCTTGTCGAATCCGACGGGCGTGGTCGTGAGCGAGTCTTCCATGCCGATCCGCTGGAACGTGGAGGGCGAGCCGTCGGGGCCGAGCCGGAGCACGTTGCTGCCGCCGTCGGGCGTCATCTGCAGTGCCAGGCGGACCTTGAGGTCGTCGTCCACCAGGAACCCGGCGTAGCCGTCGTTCTGGAAGAGCAGCGTCATGGCGCCGGTCTTGATGTCCACACGGTGCAGGTCGTGGAACCGGGGGTCGCGGTTGTTGAGGCCGATCACGATCTCTCCGGGGACCTTGGCGCTCACGACCTCGAGCTGCGCGGCGGGGCGGAGCACGCGGTTGTCGGGGCCGACGGCGGGCTTGCCGTCCGGGCCCGGGATGGTTTCGAACGGGGTGAGGTCCCGAGCCTCGCCGCCCTCCACGTTGACGGAGAAGACCTTCCAGTTCTCATCTCCGCCGACATCCTGGAGGTAGAGGATGTGGCGGTGGTCGTGCGCCCACTGGTAGTTCCGTATGCCGCGCTTGGTGTCGGCCGTGACGGGCCTCGCGGCCGCGGGGTCCGTAGCGGGGGCCACCCAGATATTGAGCACGCCGTCGCGTGCGGCGAGGAAGGAGAGGTGCTTCCCGTCGTGGCTGAGCTGGACGCCGGCGCGGTCCGGGTTGCCGAAGAAGACCTCGCGCGGGATCAGCGGAGCATCGTGAGCCATGCGGGGATCATCGGCACGGGCGGGGCCGCCGGCCAGAAGGGCGAGGCCGACGAGCGCGCGGAACATCAGCATGCGTGAACTCCTGCCCCCGCGACGCACAGATGCTCGGGGCGGCGTGTGCAGTCATGAATCGCGGGCGGGACGTGCGCCGGGTGCTCGCGGGGGCGGGCGATGGGACCGTGATGGGTTGCCCGGCGGAGCGGTCTGAAGTGCCCAGGAGAGGATTTGAACCTCCATGCCCTTGCGGGCGCTACCACCTCAAGGTAGTGCGTCTGCCAATTTCGCCACCTGGGCTGGTGCCGCTCCGGTACGGCCGGGAGCGGGTACAAGGATACGCGCGGGCGGCGTGAGCGTCGACCGGGTCGACCGCGATGGGCCGTGCGGTGGTCGTGACAGGGAGTTGCGAGGAATCGGGGCGTGCGGCGGCCTACGCTTGGCCGCCGCGTGGCTCGAGGGGATCGTGCATCATCCCAAGGCACACCCGCGTGGGCCGTTGGGGGTCGGGCTCCGTCGTGAGGGCTCACGCGGCGAGAAGGCAATGCGGATCGTCGAGCCGGAGGCCCCATGGCCCAGACGCGGTTATCTCTTCGCGAATTCCTTCAGCGGGTCGGCGAGCGCGCGGAAAGCGCGGGCGTGTTCGAGGGGGTGAACGTGACGGCGCAGCGGCTGGAGTGCGGCGCGAGGGGCGCCGCCGAGCCGTCGTTCTACCGGGTTGACGCGGAGGCCGGGCGGGTGTGGGTCTCGCTGGTGATGAAGGATCGGTGGTTGAGCGAGTCGGTCGAGTCCGACCTGATGCATACGGGCGATTCGATCGAAGAGCTGATCGAAGAGGAAGTGGTGGACCTCGGCGGGCCGCGGGGCGCGGTGCCCTGCGAGCACTACCGGTCCGAGGACAAGCTCTTCACGTTCCGGTCGCCGGTCGGCGCCGAGGACGGTCTTGACGACGCGGCGGTCGAGCGCGGGGCGCGGCTGCTGCTGGCGTACGAGGCCTGCTTCCGGCGGCTCGGGGACATGAACGCCGCGGGATCGGAGGATTGACCGAGTCGGGCGCCGCGCGGGTGTCCGGGCACGTGGGAGGTTCGATGCGGATCCTCATGCTGGGATGGGAGTTCCCGCCGTTCATCGCGGGCGGGCTGGGCGTGGCGTGCTACGGGCTCACGCGTGCGCTGGACCGGCAGGGGCACCGCGTCATGTTCGTGCTTCCCAAGGCGGTCGATCGCGGCCATGCCAGCCACGTGGCCCTGCTGAGCCCGGACACGGTCGCGGCGCGGGCCGCTGGGCGCGGGAGTTCACCCGGGGCCGCCCCCTCCCCCGAGTTCGCGCACGCGACGTTCCACGGGGTGCCGGCGAGCTTTCACAGCCCGTACCCCTCGTTCGCGCCCGCGGCGTGGTTCGGGCTGGACGGGCCTCCGGGTGGAGAGCCCGCGGAAGGGCCGTTGCTCCCGGACCTCTCGAGCGACGTCGGGGCGGTCCCCGGGCCGGCGACGGCGCTGCGGGCGATGCACATCGGCGGTGGCGGCGGCGCGGGGCCCGGGTACGGCGGCGACCTGGTGGGCGATTCCGAGCGATACGCCCGGATGGTGGTGGCGCTGGCGCGGACCGAGTCGTTCGACGTCATCCACGCCCACGACTGGCTGACGTACCCGGCGGGGCTTGCCGCGGCGGCGGTGACGGGCAAGCCGCTGGTCGTGCACGTGCACTCGACGGAGTTCGACCGGTCGGGGAACCACGTGAACCAGCGGGTGTACGACATCGAGCGGGCGGGGATGCAGGGCGCCGACCGTGTGATCGCGGTGTCGATGCTGACCAAGTCGATCTGCGTGCGGCGTTACGGGGTGAACCCCGGCCGGGTGGACGTGGTGTACAACGGGATCGACCGGGAGGCCGACCAGCCGGCGGAGGGGGCGGCGATCGAGGCCGGGGACCGGATCGTGCTGTTCCTGGGGCGGATCACGATGCAGAAGGGGCCGGAGTACTTCATCGCGGCGGCCAAGCGTGTGCTCGACAAGATCGACAACGTGAAGTTCGTGGTGGCCGGCTCCGGGGACATGGCGCTGCGGATGATCGAGCTCGCGGCGAGCATGGGGATCGGGCACAAGGTGCTGTTCACGGGGTTCCTGCGGGGCAAGGACGTGGACCGCGTGTACCAGATGGCCGACTGCTACGTGATGCCCAGCGTGAGCGAGCCCTTCGGGATCGCGGCGCTGGAGGCGATCAAGCACGACGTGCCGGTGATCGTGAGCAAGACCAGCGGCGTGGCGGAGGTCCTGGCGCACGTGCTCAAGGTTGACTTCTGGGACATCGACGAGATGGCCAACAAGATCGTGGCGGTGCTGCGGCACCCGCCGCTGAGCGCCACGCTCCGCGAGCACGGGGCGTTCGAACTGCGCCGGCTGACATGGGACGGGGCGGCGGAGAAGTGCGTCGAGAGCTACGGGCGCGCCGCGGCAGGGCGCGCGGCGGCGGGGCGCGTGGGCGTCCGGTGAGCGGGCCGGCGTCAAAGAAAAACGCCCCGGACCTCCGGGGCGTCTGGCTCGATTTCTCGGAACGGTCAGGCGCCCGAGGGCTCGGGGATCTCGCCGGTCTCGATCTTGCGCTTGATCTCCTTCTTCTGCGTCTCGTACTCCTGCTGCTCCTCCTGCGTGAGCGGCGGGGGCGGGGGCGGCTTGTTCATGAAGTCGAAGGCGCCGAAGTTCCAGGCGATGAGG
>CAZCPB010000170.1:0-9696 GCA_964500365.1 uncultured Phycisphaeraceae bacterium | reverse complement strand
GCACCGGCCTGTCCCCGGCCAGCTCTGTCTTCTTCGATTTCATGTGCGGCAGGAACTGGTCACGGTACCACTCGCGCCAGCGGCCCTGGTCCCAGCCCAGCCCGTTGGTCGGCCGGCCCCACGCGCGCGAAGAAAGGTCGATCAGCGCGTTGTGGACCTCGTACCTGTACGTCAGCACGGCCGCGTCCTGCACTCGGAGCAGCACGCCCTCGGTAACCACGGACAACTGGGGGTCGAAGGCGACCGCGCTCTCGGATACGACCGGCGTCAAGTCGCTGACGAACGCGACCTGCGTGCCGACCATGATCCACGCGAGGTCGCCCGTCCCGGCCCGGTCGGTCCCCGTCGAGGCGGGCGCGGCGCCGAGCTGCGCCGTGATCAGCCACGGGATCGCCTCGTACATCCCGATGCCCGAGGCCAGCTCGGCGCCCCGGGCGATCAGCGCCTCGTCGCCCGAACGCAGGGCCCCGAGGACGACCATCGCGATCCGCGGCGAGACGTGCTCGGCGGCGCGGACGCGCGCGGTGAGCTTCGAGGTCGCCGCGCGCCGGAGTTCGGGCGAGCGGTCTCGCGCCGCGATCCACGCCAGGCACACGTCCGCGTCGTCGGACTGCTGATCGCCGAGGTGATCGAGCAGGGCCCGGCGGACATCGTCCTGCTCCTCCCGGAAGATCTCGACGAGGCTGGGAAAAACAGCGGGGTCGGTGTAGGCGCGGAGCTTGGCGATCCCCGCCTGGCGGATCTCAACGTTCTTGATCGATCCGAAGTGCCGGAACCGGATCGTCTTGAGTTCGCGCTCAGCGGCCACACGCTTCTTCTGCTGCGCCGCGTACGACCGCATCTCCGGAGAATCGGGATCGAGGGCCATACGACGGGCCCAGTCGGGCACTTCCTCCGCCGTCTGCGCGCACAGGGGCGGGCCGAGCGCCAGCACGACCGCCGCCGCGAGCCCGCCGCGTACCAACCCTGACCGCCATAGCCGTGATGTCATGGGATTCGCCCTTGGCGCCCCGGCTTCGCTCGGTGGCGAGGCCGATCGGGCACCGTACTGATACGCCCGGCCGGCGCGTCAGTTCCATGGCGTCCACCGTCAGTCCGCGGCTTCGGTCACGAACGCCACCTCACCGAGCGAGGCCTTGGCCCGGTCGGCGTCGGGCCGCGACTCGAAGCGGCCAATCTGGACCACGAAGACCGGCTTGCCTTTCGAGGTCGTTTCGATGACGCGTGGTTCCGCCAGCCCCGCCGCGGCCGAGCGGTCGCGAAGCCGGTCGGCCAGCCCCTGCGCCCGCTGGTGCGACGAGAACGCCCCGACCTGGAGCACGAGCCCGCCGCGCTTGATCTGCGGCCCGGCGTCCCGGCGGGAGAGGCGCGAGCCGATGTCGGCCTTGAGCGAGGCGTCGTACTTCACGCGGGCCAGGGCCAGCGACCAGGCGTCCCGCGCCTTGGAGCGATCCTTCAGGCGGTCGTACGAATCGCCGAGGTAAAGCAGGGCGCGGGCGGAGTCTTCGCCCGCGAGCGTGTTCGAGGCGGTCTCGAAGAGCGGGACCGCCTTGGCGTCCGCCCCGGCACGCTGGGCGATCAGTCCGAGGGTGAGCGATGCACGCCCGGCGATGGTGGGGTCGCTCGATTCCACCAGCGGCGTGAGCCAGGGCTCGGCCTCGGCATCTCGCCCGAGCGCGTGCGCGGACTGGCCCGCGATGAGCATCGCCTGCTCGCGCTCCGCGCCGCGCGGCAGTTCCTTGGCTCTCGCGGCGGCGGCGGTCTGGGCCTCGGCCCACCGGCCCGATTCGTACAGCTCGACGAAGCCCGGCGTGAAAGGCCGCGCGGGGGCCGAGGCACAGCCCCCCACGGTCAACATGGAAAGCACGCAGCCGGCGCACGCGAATCCGATTGCTGCACGTCGCTTCATGTCCGGGCCCTCTCGCCGGGTGCGCGGCGGGGCGATCCCCGCGTACGCGGACGCCGGTCCACCTGTTAGCATACCGCCGCTCGTTTCCGTATCGTCGCGGGAGGCGCTCGCTCGTGAGCATTCATTGGCTCATCATCCGCTCGCTGGTCCGCCGGGCGCGACACGTCTCGCTGGTGGACGACCGCGGGCAGCGCCGGGCGATCGAGATCCTGGTGGGTGCCTTCCACGTCGCCGAGGCGCTCCGCGCCCGCTGCGCCAGCGGAACGGTCGGCGTCATGACACCCACGGGCGGCGCGCTCCCCGTCGCGGCCCTGGCGGGCTGGATGCTCGGCAAGACGGTGGTCCCGCTCAACTACCTCCTCAAGCCCGAGGAACTTCAATACGTCATCGACGACTGCGGCACGGACACGCTCGTCACCGCCGGCCCGCTCCTCGAGCACCTGGGCGCCACGCCCCGTGTGGCGAACCTGATCAAGCTCGATGAACTCCCGTTCTCCGGGGTGCCTGATCTTTTCTGGCCCGCCCGCGCCCGGCCCGACGACCTCGCGCTCCTGCTCTACACGTCCGGCACCAGCGGCAAGCCCAAGGGCGTCATGCTCTCCCACGCCAACATCCTGGCCAACATGCGACAGATCCTTCGCTGGGTCGACTTCACGACGTCGGACGTCATGCTCGGCGTTCTCCCCCAGTTCCATACCTTCGGGCTCACGGTCCTCACGCTCCTGCCGCTGGCCGGGGGGATCAAGGTGGTGTACTCCGCCCGCTTCGTGCCCCAGCGGATCGTCAGGCTGTTCCGCGAGCACCGCCCGACGATCTTCGTCGCGATCCCCTCGATGTACAACGCCCTGCTCTCGGTCAAGGACGCGGGGCCCGAGGACTTCGCGAGCCTGCGGTACGCCGTCTCGGGCGGCGAGCCCCTGCCGCGCCCCGTGCTCGAGCGGTTTCGGGACCGCTTCGGCGTGACCATCTGCGAGGGCTACGGCCTCACGGAAACGGCGCCGGTGACCAACTGGTGCCGCCCGCACGAGTTCCGCGAGGGCTCGGTGGGCCGGGCACTGCCGGACATCGATCAGCGCATCGTGGACATCGCGTCGCGCGAGGAGCTCCCCGCGGGCCGTGACGGCGAGGTGATCATGCGCGGCCCCAACGTCATGCAGGGGTACTACAGGCTCGAGGAACAGACGCGGGCGGTCTTCGATGAAAGCGGTTTCTTCCTGACCGGGGACATGGGCCACCTCGACGACGACGGCCACCTGCACATTACCGGGCGCCTCAAGGAGATGCTCATCATCGGCGGCGAGAACGTTTTCCCGCGCGAGATCGAAGAGGTCCTCAACCGTCACGCCGCGGTCAAGGACTCGGGCGTCATCGGGAGGCCCGATCCCATGCGCGGCGAGGTGCCGGTGGCGTTCGTCGAACTCAAGGACGGCCAGTCCGTCGAGCCTAAGGCGCTCATCACGTGGTGCCGCCAGAGCCTCGCCGGGTACAAGGCCCCGGATGAAGTGCGGATCGTGGACGCCCTGCCACGGAACCCTACGGGGAAGATCGTGCGCAGAGAACTGAAGAAACTGCTCTGAGCGGCCCGGGGGGCCACTACAGTGGCGGGCCGGCCCAAGGAGGTGCCTCATGGAGCTGTACGTTGACACCGCAAGCCTGGACGAGATCAAGCAGGCCCACGACCTCGGCGTGCTCGACGGCGTGACGACGAACCCGTCGCTCATCGCCAAGGAGAAGATCGACTACGGCAAACGCCTGGCCGAGATCTGCCAGATCGTCAAGGGCCCGGTTTCAGCCGAGGTCATCGCCACCGAGGCCGACGCGATGATCAAGGAGGGCATGGAGCGTTCGAAAATCGCCCCCAACATCGTGGTCAAGCTGCCCAGCACGACCGACGGCCTGAAGGCGTGCAAGGCCCTGACGGACAAGGGCATCCGCACCAACCTGACCCTGTGTTTCCAGCCCCTCCAGGCGATGATGGTCGCCAAGGCCGGCGCGTTCCTCGTGAGCCCGTTCATCGGGCGGCTCGACGACGTCGGCGAGGAGGGCATGGACCTCATCCGGCGGATCCGCCAGATCTACGACAACTACGGGTACAAGACGAAACTCCTGGCCGCATCGATCCGTCACTCGACGCACCTGCTGCACTGCGCGCTCGCCGGGGCCGATGTGGCAACCTGCCCGCTGAAGGTCATCACCGAGTGCATGAAGCACCCGTTGACGGACATCGGGATCGAGAAATTCGTGAGCGACTACAAGAAGGCGTTCGGGGCCTGATCACCGGCGCCGTCGGATTGCCAGCACGCAGCCCGCCAAGCCGACGAGCGCCATGGCGCCCGGCTGCGGGACGAGCTGGAAATCCAGCGTGTAGGTCGCCTCGTTGCCCAACTGCTGGATCCAGAACGTGTAGTCCGACCCGGTCAGGGGCGGCGAGAACCCCATCGACGCAAAGCCCATCCCGATCAGCGGCAGGATGTCCGTGCCGACCGTGCCCTCGTCCGGTCCGAAATGGGCGTAGCCGAGCAGGTTGCTCACGGTCGTGCCCACGGGCGGCTCGGTGAACGTGGTGCCATCCTGGACCCCGATGAAGGCCAGGTTGTCGCCGGTCCCTGCCCACGAGACGTGAATGATCGCGGTCATCGATGTGCCCGCGGGCAGGTTGAAATGCACGTACTCCCGATCCTCGCCGCCCGTCGTCGCGGTCAGCAGGTTGGATCCTGCGTGCAGCGTGAGGCTGGTCGGGTTCAAGCGATCATCAGAGAGATCGCCGTTCACCGACTCGTTCCAGACAACCCCGGCGGCGGAGATCCCGGGAAGGCTCAGAGCGACAGCGCAGCCCAGAAGTGAGGCGAAATGGCGACGGCTCATGGAAGTTCCTCTCGGTCCTGATCCGAGGCTCCAATATACACCCGGGAGCCTCTGAAGAGCAACGGTTTACGCGCGAAGAAATCGTGCATTCAGCGCGCACCGCCGAATCGCCGGTTGGATCATGGATGGGAGACGACCGGCGCAGCAACCCTTCCACCGCCCCCGGGAGCGCCGAGCCGAGCAGAATGACCCCAAGGGGATTTGAACCCCTGTTACCAGGATGAGAACCTGGTGTCCTGGACCAGGCTAGACGATGGGGCCAGTGTGCCGCGCAACGCGGCGAACGAACGACAGACGATAGCGGTCCCGGACCGGGCGTCAACCGCTCGCGCACCGCGGCCCGACGCCGCTCAGGCGTTGACCGGGACGCTCTGTCGGCGCAACTGAGCCAACGCGTACACCGCCGCTTCGGCCTCGGTTTGCCCGACCACGGCCCCCGAGTTCTGGCCCGCCGTGTCGCGCCACTCCGCCCGGTAACAGTCGAAGAGCTGAACGTGACGCACCACGAAGTCGAGCCCCGCGGCTCGGAACTCGTCGGCAACCCGCGCCACCGTCGGGTACGGGCGCGCTCCGCTCCGCTGACAACCGCTGGTGTCGAGCGCGGTCCATCCGGTGGACATCAGTTCGTCGATCGCGAAATCCAGCCCCATGGGAACCTTCCTTCCAGGACAGAATTCCGACTCACCGGAGGTGTCCGTGCCCCCGGGCGGTACGACACGATCTCCAAGGCGTCCTTCATTCTAGCAAGACTCGACTCCACCGCCGCCCGGCGCGTGCCCTCAGAGCATCGGCCGGGCAGGACCGGGTCGCTTAAGCCGCCGGCCCTGTCCGAAAACAGGTTAGCGTCCACCAACCAATACCAGTACGACCACGTCGTAGATCGCGTGAACCGCGACGACGATCCCGAACCCTCGAAGCACGAACACGCTGGCGAAGTAGAGACCTGCCGCGGCGTAGAAGAACGCCAACTGCAGGTCCACGCCGCCCCCGGGGCCCGAGAGATCGTGATAAAGGGTGAACGCCGCGGCGGAAATCACGGCGGCCAGGATCCCGCCCGTGACGTTCCGGAGGCGGAGAAGATCCACCAGCACGAAGTGCGCCGCGGCAATGAGGATCAACCGGAACAGGAGTTCCTCGTACAGGCCCGCGCCGATCGAGAGCGTGATCTTGGCCTGCCAGCCGAGCTGCGCGAGGGGGCCCCCGGCGCCGGAGGTGACGTCCATGGCCGGGCGCGCCGCGTCGCCGGACTTGAGCAGAACGCCGAACACCAACAGCGGGAGCGTCCAGAGGAACGATTCGATGAGCATGCCCGCCAGGACTCCCGGCTGCACGTGCCAGCGGTCGCGCTCGAGGACGTGCCAGGTGACCAGCACGACGACCAGAGCGATGCCCGGCAGGAACCACGTCGCGCTCCCGAAGGCCTCGAAGAACCGCGCGAGGGTCTTATGCGCGGCGATCGTCTCGACGAGCCCGTGCCCGCTGTCCGCGAGGTAAAGCGCCGAGCCGATCTCGTACACCACGATCAGGGGCAGAAGAAAGACCAGGACGTGCAGCGGGCGCGTGGACAGCCTCGCGTACCCCATCGCGCTCTGTCGGCCCGGGGGTGAAGCGCGAGCGCCCCGTGTGCCGGCGTTCCTTGCCCTGCTCATCGTGCGAGAGAATAGCTTCGGCGCAGGGGAAGGGCGGACAAAACGAAGCGACGCCGCGAGTGCGCGGCGTCGGGGGGCGGCGGGTTCAAACAGTCAGGTTACTTCGCGCCGGCCTTGGCCTTCAGCCTGGCGTAAAGGCGGCTCTTGCGGCGTGCCGCCTGGTTCTTGTGAATCACACCCTTGCTGGCCGAGCGATCGATCACGCTCACGCACTTGGCGTAGGCCTCGCCCGCGCTGGCCGACGTGCCGTGAAGGACTTGCTCGCCGAAGTCCTTGATGGCGTCGCGCATCTCCCGGAGTCGCCAGCGGTTGCGGGCCCGGTGCGAAGCGTTCTGACGGACGGCCTTGCGGGCGGTGCGGGAGTGAGCCATGAACGATCCTCGTGGAACGGGCCGGTCCCCGCGGGGGGCGCCGTGCCGGATGCGAGGGAAATCGTTGCGGTCCGGGGCCGCGAATCAAGTCCGGACCCGCGAACCGTCGCCGCGACTTGCCGGACCACCGGGCGAGGTTTACGCTTGCTGTTGCCCGGGAGCCGTCCCGGGGGTTTGCGGGCGTAGCTCAATTGGATAGAGCACCTGACTACGGATCAGGAGGTTCGGGGTTCGACTCCCTGCGCCCGTGTTGACGTCGCCGCCCGGCCGTGCTGCCGGGGGGCGAACGTCGTTTTTGGAGCGGTGTGAAGGCTCGCGAGCGGCGTGCGAGCCGGGCGGCGCGCCTGGCCTTCTCGCAGTACACTCCGGCGCATGGCCGAGCCCCGCCCGAACGCCGAGGCCGAGCGGCTTGCGCACGATGCCGCGCGGGTGGCAAACTGGAAGCGGTGGGGGCCCTATCTGGCGGACCGCCAGTGGGGCACGGTACGAGAAGACTATTCGCCCGACGGGGACTGCTGGCGGTACTTCACGCACGACCAGGCCCGCAGCCGTGCGTACCGGTGGGGTGAGGACGGTCTGCTGGGCTGGTGCGACCGCGAGTGCCGGCTGTGTTTCTCGATCGCGCTGTGGAACGGCGTGGATCCGATCCTCAAAGAGCGCCCGTTCGGTCTCACCGGGCCCGAGGGGAACCACGGCGAGGACGTCAAGGAAGAGTATTTCTACCTGGACTCGACGCCGACGCACTCGTACAGCCGCGCGCTCTACAAGTACCCGCAGACGGAGTTTCCGTACGAACGGCTGGTCCGCGAGAACCGCGCGCGGGGACGGCACGACCCCGAGTTCGAGCTGACCGCCACGGGCGTCTTCGACGACGGGCGCTATTTCGACGTTCAGGTCGAGTACGCCAAGGCCGGGCCCGACGACATCCTGATCCGCATCACGGCGACGAACCGGGCGGACCGCGAAGCGCCGCTCCACGTGCTGCCGACGTTCTGGTTCCGAAACACATGGTCGTGGGACGCGTCGCGCGAGCGGCCGTCGCTCACGCGGCGGAACGACCGCGGGCTCGCGGCCTCGCACCATTCGCTGGGCGAGTTCGAGATCGCGTTCGATGGCGATCCTGCGGGCGGACCGGCGCGTGTGCTGTTCACGGAGAACGAGACCAACAGCCGGCGTCTGTTCGACTGGCCCAACCCCGCGGCGTTCGTCAAGGACGCGTTCCACGAGTGCATCGTCCGGGGCGACGCCGGCGCGGTCTCCCCGCGCGCCCAAGGCACCAAGGCCGCGCCGGTGTACGCCCTGCGCGTGCCGCCCGGGGCCTCGCGGGTGGTCAGGCTCCGGCTCGCGCCGCTCGACACCCTCCCACCCGATCCGCTGGGCGCCGGGTTCGACGCGGTCTTCGCGGCCCGGCGCGCCGAGGCCGACGAGTTCTACGCCGAGCACCTGGACGCGATGACCGCCGAGGCGCGCCGCGTGGCGCGCCAGGCCTACGCCGGGCTCCTGTGGTCGAAGCAGTTCTACCACTACGCGGTCAAGGAGTGGCTCGACGGCGACCCGGCGATGCCGACACCCCCCGAATCCCGGCACGCCGGGAGGAACGGCGACTGGGGCCACCTCTTCAACCGCGACGTCATTTCAATGCCCGACAAATGGGAGTACCCGTGGTACGCGGCGTGGGACCTGGCCTTCCACATGGTGGCGATGGCCCGCGTGGACGGTCAGTTCGCCAAGGACCAGCTGGTGCTCTTTCTCCGTGAGTGGTACATGCACCCGTCGGGGCAGATCCCCGCGTATGAGTTCGCCCTGGGGGACGTGAACCCGCCCGTGCACGCGTGGGCGTGCTGGCGTGTCTACAAGATGACGGGCCCGCGCGGCCAGCGCGACCGTCTCTTCCTGGCCCGGGTGTTCCACAAGCTGCTCATCAATTTCACGTGGTGGGTGAACCGCAAGGACCCCAGCGGCCGCAACCTGTTCTCCGGCGGCTTCCTGGGCATGGACAACGTCGGCGTCTTCGACCGCTCCATGAAGATGCCCCCGGGAGTTCACCTCGACCAGGCCGACGGCACGGCCTGGATGGCGTTCTATTGCGGCACGATGCTGTCGATCGCGCTGGAACTCGCCCAGCACGACCCGGCGTACGAGGACGTCGCGTCGAAGTTCTTCGAGCACTACGTCTCGATCGTGGACGCGATGAACCACGCCGGCGGCAGCGGGCTCTGGGACGAGGAAGACGGCTTCTACTACGACCAGCTTTGGGATCACGGCCGGTCCACCCGCATCAAGGTGCGATCGATGGTCGGGCTGGTTCCCCTCGTTTCGGTCGAGGTGTTCGAGCAGGAGTCCTTCGCGCGCCTCGCCGGGTTCAGGAAGCGGGCGCAGTGGTTCCTCGAGAACCGGCGCGACCTGGCGCGCCATATCTCGTACCTGAACGAGGACGGGCCCCAAGGGCACGATCACCGGCTCCTGGCCGTGCCGTCGCGCGAGCGGCTGCGACGCCTGCTGCGCTACGTCTTCGACGAGGACGAGTTCCTCTCGCCCTACGGCGTTCGCAGCGTCTCGAAGTTCCACGAGGCGTCGCCGTTCTGCTTCCGCGCCGACGGACGCGAGCACCGAGTGGGGTACTCACCGGGAGAATCCACGACCGAACTCTTCGGCGGCAACAGCAACTGGCGGGGGCCGGTCTGGATGCCGCTCAACTTCCTGATCGTCGAGGCGCTCGAGCGATACCACCACTTCTACGGGGACACGTTCCTGGTCGAGTGCCCGGCGCGGTCGGGGCAGATGCGGACCCTCCACGAGTGCGCCGACGAGATCCGCCGGCGCCTGTGCTCCCTCTTTCTTCCCGATCAACACGGCGCGCGCCCGTGCCACGGCGGCGATCCGCGGTTCCATCGAGACCCGG
>CAZCPB010000169.1:0-9706 GCA_964500365.1 uncultured Phycisphaeraceae bacterium | reverse complement strand
ACCTTCCTCGGGAGATGCTCTTTGGCAATGTGCGCAACTTGACACACGCTACCGTTTGAACAACAGCTTCCCATGCCGCTCATAGCCATGCGACTTTGACACCTCTCGCAGCACACGAACTATCTCGCGCCGGTCCAATATTTGTGTCCTCAGTACACATCTAGCCTAGATTTCCATTTGCCAGAAGCTCCCGGCAACATTCTTTCCAAGTCCTTTACATACCAGGCCGGGGTGCTCAAGCGACTCCGGCTCGGGCAAGGGCGACTGGGTCTTGACCAGCCGCCCGAGGCCGTCGTAGTAGTGGTGCTTGACCAGGGGGCCAAAGTCAACGTGCTGCCACGCGCCAAATCAGAACAGCAAATCCGCCGCTCGAAAATGCCGGTGCAGCAGTGCTGCAAGGTCGCCCAGCGCTGCGTCCGGACCCCAGCGGCTCTGGGCCATCGGACTCTGGCTCAACTTGATGAACATGCCGCCGTCCGGATAGTGTTTGATATACCGTGAGTTGCCTGGCCGGTTCGTGACGAGCCGCGTGAACTCCTTGATGAGGCCTTCCGGGTCGCGCAGACGACGGACATGGTCCGGACAGAGGTAGTTGCCCCAGTGGATGCCGCGCACTTTGTCACGCCTGGCGCGGCCGGCACGCGTCCAGAGTTCGTCTTCGAGTTGATGAGGCAGACATGAGAAGACCGTACAAATGTCCGCGCCGCACTGGTACCTCGCTCCCGCTGCGTCCTGGCGGAAATGGTTACAAGTCACGATCATGTGGTACGTGTCTCCGGCCGCGAGCAAGGCCTCGACCATGCCGTCACACAGTTCCTCGGCCTTCACCTCGGTTCGCTCCTGGCGGAGTAGGTCTGTGCGGAAGCTGACGAGGAGCGTGGTGTCGTTTTGCTCAGCGGGGTATTCTTGCTCGACCGAGTACCTGAGGATCCATCGCTGATCGAAGATTCGAAGCTTGGGGAAGACGCCAGCTTCGCGTGCAATCAACAATCTCGAAATATCGTGGCCAACATCAAGAACATCCGAACGAGAAATGAACTCTCGCACCGGCACACGCGTCGTTTCTAATGAATTGTACACCTCTCGGCAATCCCAGGTCTCCGTCGGAACCGACATTTCCTTCGGCACCATGATACTACATACTGTTCGGTTTTCGCGGATTTCTTCCGGTCCTAATATCCGTTCGATGACGTCAACGACGCTTCCGGCGGCGCTAAGCGGGCTGGGCAAGGGGTTACGGTACCACGCCGCGAAATGCAGATACTCGATCCACGGGTACATAAACTCGCTATTATTGATCTTGGACATGCTTCATGGCACCTGCACCGGCATTCGCTTCACGGAGTAGCCGAGCTTCCGGTAAATCCCCTCCATGTGACTAAGCTTTGTATTTGCCGCCGAAACCGATGTTGTCGCCGCCGCCTCACCCAAGATTACAGTGTTCGTCTGCTTGACGTACGAGAAATAATCCGGCCTCAACTTCGAGATCGTCTTCCCTGTCCTTGGATCGATCAACTCCTTGTTGACGCGGGTCGACCACCAGTCGGCGCCGTGAATCTTGGCCTTCTTGATGAGGCGCACGATCAGCCGCTGGTGAACCTCCTTACCGTGCTTCAAGATCGACCGCATGGGGCTCGTGAATGCGCGCGACGCGTCGTCCAGAACCCCGGCCATCGCGGGCCCGACATCCGCCGTGTCTCCGGTACCGTCGTCGTAGACCCAGTCTGCGAATGCATCCGCACCGTCTTCAAGCAGCCCGTACAGGTCGGAAATCCCGAACGTTGCGTAACTCAACGCGTTGCGGTACGCAACCTCAGCGATCGTCAGCGTGACCCAGCGGTTGTCGAGCCGCGAGTGGGAAGAGTCCGACTGGCCCCAGTCCATGGTCCAGTCGAGGTCGTACTCCATGTTCTCGCCGTACTGCGTGACGAGCGCCTCAAGAATGTCCTTTGCGATCATCCCGCCGTCGAACCCGAAACTCAGCCCGGTCTCATCGTGCCGATCCCACGGCCCGCTCCCCAGGTACTGGAACGAGTTCATCCCATCGCCGAAGTGCTGACGAAGATCGAGCTTTGTAATCTCTGGGGAACGCGATGCTCGCCCATGTTCGCCGCTGCTCTCAATCAGCACCATCGCCGTCGCATTCGGATCCATCTGCACCCACCGCCCGTGCCTGGGCGAGTAGTGCCGGTTCCGCGCGTAGCCCGACAGCTCGGCGCCGGGAGTCAGGCGATCGTTCTCGGTGATCGCGCCGCCCGTGCCGACCGCGACCACCCCCACGTCCAGCCTGTCAAAGAACAGCCCCTTGTGCCCGCAGTGTACCGGCGGGTGGTCGTGCAGCAAGTCGAACGACTGCACGGCCCCGTACGCATCGAACGTCCACTGCCCCGCCACCCGCGACGGGTCGGTCGAGGAGGGGCTCGTCCCCGGCGTCTCGACCACCGCGACGACGTCCCCGCCCCCGTCCTGGATCACCCACCACGGCACGCGGCCCTGGTCGAACTGCACCAGGAGTTCATCGACCCCGGCGTGCGAGTCCCCCGGGCCCCAGATGTACTCGCGGGCGAGGTAGGCGTTGGGCGTCCACCCGATCTGCCCGCCTTCAAGCGGCGGCGGGTCGCCCTCGCCTTCGAGCTGGCCCTCTTCCAACGGGCCGGGCGCGCCCTCGGGGTCGCCCTCGCCCTGGCCGGCGAGGTTCTCGAGCTCGGGATCGCCGGACTGGCCCGCCGCGCCCTGGTTCAGGACCGGGTCGGTAACCAGTTCCTGGATGCGGCGGATCCCGTCGTAGTAGAAGCGCTCGGAGCGGACCAGGCCGGGGTGCTCGAGCGAGTCGGGCTCGGGGAAGGGCGACTGGGTCTTGACCAGCCGCCCGAGGCCGTCGTAGTAGTGGTGCTTGACCAGGGGGCCGAAGTGCAGCAGGCCCCAGGTGCCCGCGTTGCCCTCGAGGGCACTTTCATCTTCGCCCTGCGGCCCCCCACTCCCGCCACCCCCACCCGGCGGGGCGCCGGGCGGCGGGCCGTTGCCGACCGCCCACGAGCAGCGGTTGACCTCGATGTCGCCGAGCGGCGGGCGCCGCAGGACGGGCGGGCGTCGGTGACGGTGGGCGGGAGCGCGGGCGGGGCGGGGTCGGGGCGTCGCATCGATCTACGGGTGAGCACGCTGCCGAGCGCTTCGGGGGAGCGCGTGGTGCTGCGGCTGCTGGACCCGGCGCGCTCGCCGCACCTGCTCAACTTCTCGGCGCTGGGGATGCCGGCGGCGCTCGAAGCGAACTACAAGGGGCTGGCCGGCCGCGCCAGCGGGATCGTCCTTTCGACGGGCCCGACGGGCAGCGGCAAGACCACGACGCTGTACACGACGCTGGCGTGGATCTGTTCGGCCAACGCCGGGGAGAGCGCCGGAGGGAACGCCCGCGCGTGCGAACTGAACATCCTGACCGTCGAGGACCCGGTCGAGTACGACCTGTCGGGGCCGGGGCTCTCGATCAGCCAGACCCAGGTCGATCCGAAGAAAAATGTGACATTCGCGAGCGGGCTGCGGCACATCCTGAGGCAGGACCCCGATGTCATCATGGTCGGCGAGATCCGCGACGAGGAGACGGCCCGCATGGCGGTGCAGGCCTCGCTCACGGGGCACCTCGTGCTCTCGACGCTCCACACCAACGATGCGCCGAGCGCCGTAGCGAGGCTGCTGGACCTCGGGGTCGAGCCGTTCCTGGTCGCCAGCTCGCTCTCGGCGGTGCTGGCGCAGCGGCTGGTGCGGACGCTCCACCGCTCGTGCTCCGGCGAGGGGTGCCCCGAGTGCCTGAACTCGGGGTTCAAGGGGCGCACGGGCGTGTTCGAGCTGCTGGTCCTTGACCACGCCCTGCGGGACATGGTGGTCCGGAGGGCCTCGGCGGTCGAGATCAAAATCGCGGCCCAGAAGCGCGGCATGACCAGCCTGCACCGCGCCGGGGCAGAGCTGGCGGCGCGGGGCATCACCACGATGGAGGAGATCGCGCGGGTGATCGACGCGACCGACGAGGTGCCCGAGTGAGGCTCATCGATCCAGCGCCCGGCGAACTCACGTCCGGCGAGCCGGTGCCCGGCAGCGCGGGCCGGGGGCGTGGCGCGATGATCCTCGCGGGGGTGTGCTTCAGCGCGGCGTTCGCGCTCCTGGCGTGGTGGGCGCTGCGGCCGCTGCCCGAGGTTGACCTCGGAGTTGCCGCGCCGGCACCTGAGATCGCGGGCAAGTCTTCCGGGTCGTCGCCTTTCGCGTTGGACGAGAGCGCGTTCCGCGCGCCGCTGTGGATCGCACCCCCGGCGCCTGCCCCACCGCCCCCCGCGCGAGTCGAGCCCAGGCCGGAGCCGCCGCCACCGCCGATGAGGCTTCAGATCCTGGCCATCGTGCGCGGCGAGGGGGATGAGGGTGGCGGGCGGGCGTTGCTGTACGACCCCGATGCCGACCGGCCGGTCTGGGTCTCCGCCGGACAGGCGCTGGGGGCACGCAGGATCGAAAGGGTCACCGCGGACGCGGTCGAGATCCGCGATGGCGCGTACGTGCGGACGCTGGCGCTGGCCGAGCATCAGCCGGCGGGCACGCCCTTGGAGCGGGCCTTGCGCGCCGCGGGGGGGAAGCCATGACCGCGCCGAACGCCGCGCGGCTGGAGTGGCCGGCCGAGCGACTGTACTGGTCTGTGATCGACCTTCCCGCGGCAGGGCGGGGCGGGCCTTTGCCCGGGGCGCTCCTTGAGGAGTTCGCCGAGGACGTACCGGTGCCCGCGGAGGGCCTGTTTGCGGTTGCCGCGCCGACCGCGTGCGGGCGGACGGTGGTGTGCGCGGCGGGGCGGGACGAGCTGGCCGGCGTTGCGGCCCACGTGCTGTCGGTCACGCCGGACTCGATCCCGGGCGTTCTCGGGGTCGAGGCCGAGCCCGGTGCGCTGAACTTCATGGTCGGCGAGTTCGAGCCGCGTCCGCTTCGCGCGCGGCGGCGGCGATGGCGGGCGATGGGCATCGGCGTGCTCGTGGCGGCGGGCGTGCTCGTGAGCATCGGCCTTGGGCGGCGTGCCGCGCACGCGGCCGAGGTCGGTCGCGCCGCCCGGGCGCAGGCCGATGTGATCGCGGCGGAGATGCTGCCGGGGCATGACCCGGCGTGGGCCGAGCGGATGCTGGAAGACGAACTGGCCGGACTGCGCGCTCGCGCGGGGGCCTCGGCGTTGACGGGGGCGCCGCCCGATGCCGCGCTGCGGCTGGCGGGCCTCCTCCGCGCGTGGCCGTCGGTCCCTTCGCGGCCGCAGTCGCTCTCGGTGACGCCCGGGGCCGTGATGGCGTCGGTGTCGCTGGAGGGCGATCCGGCGGAGTTTCTGCGGGCCCTGAAGCCGCCGCCGGGGTGGACGCTCGAGGAGCCGCGCATGAACTCGGCGTCGGGGATCACGCGCGTGAGCCTGCGCTTTGCGCCCGCGGCGGACATCGTGAAAGGTGTGACGCCGTGAGTGCCCGGGGATACATCGCGTGGGCGGTCGTGGTAATGGCGGCCCTCGCGGGGCCGGCTGTGGCGTGGCGGGCGCTGGGCGCGGCGCAGACGTCGGCCGATGCCGAGCTTCGCCGGCTGGGCTCGATCAGGGATAAGGCCGGCGAACTGCGCGCGCTGCGCGCAGCGCACTCGGGGCCGACGGCGGGCGCCGCGGGTCGGGGGGCTCTGGCGGCGAGGGTGTCGCGCGCTCTCGCGAGCGCGGGTGTGCCCGCCTCGGCGCTCGCGTCGTTCTCCCCGCAGAGCCAGCCGGTCTCGCACGCACCGGGAGGGGTGCTGTCGCGGCACAGCGCGGCGGTGGTGCTGGCACCGATCACGCTGCCGCGCCTCGGATCGTTCCTGGCGGCGTGGCGCGCGGCCGAGCCGGGGTGGACGATTTCGAGCATCGAGGTTTCGCCCGAGAGCGCACCGGCCGGCGCGGCGCCTGGGGCTGATCTTCCCCTGAGGGCGAGCATGATTTTCGAGTCGGTGTCCGTCGAAGACCCGGGAGCGCCGTCGTGATAAGTTGCATGTACCTCCACCCGTTCCGCGCGATGACCGCCGCGGCGCTGGCCGTTCTGGCCGTAACGCTTGCCGCGTGCTCGGTGCCCTCGACCGGCCCCTACGCGCCCAGCGGCGCGGCAGAGCGAGACCCGGCCGAGGCCCAGCGCCTCACGCTCCGCGCGGCGGAACTGATGGACAGCGACCCGAAAGAGGCGGAGAAGATTCTCCTTCAGGCGCTGACCTGCGATCTTTACCACGGCCCTGCGCATAACAACCTCGGCGTGCTGTACCTGAGGCAAGGGCTTTTCTACCAGGCAGCCGGGGAATACGAATGGGCCCGAAGGTTACTCCCGGGGCTTCCCGAGCCGCGCCTGAACCTGGCGCTGACGCTCGAGCGCGCGGGGCGCACCGACGAGGCGCTCGAGACGTACCGGACCGCGCTCGAGGTCTATCCGGGGCACATACAGACGATGCAGGCGATCGCGCGCCTGGAGATCCGCACGGGCAAGGCCGGCGACTCGACGCGTGAGTACCTGCGCGAGATCGCGATGCGCGGCGAATCCGCATCGTGGAGAGAGTGGGC
The DNA here is from genome assembly GCA_964500365.1 of uncultured Phycisphaeraceae bacterium. Lineage (GTDB taxonomy): Bacteria > Planctomycetota > Phycisphaerae > Phycisphaerales > UBA1924 > CAZCPB01. Next base: position 3,135 of record CAZCPB010000169.1, on the reverse strand, counting down.
GCAGCAGCGCCTGGCGTTCTCGCCGTGAACGCGTCCGGAGCCGCACAACGCTCGCATGCCGAAGGGTTCAGCCGGACGCCGTCCTCCTCGGCGCCGCACCGCGGCGCACCCGGCTTGACCCGTCGCAAAGGAGCGAGTGGGCTTCCGTTCGGGTAGACCCCGCGAGCGAATTCGGGCGTGATTCCCGCCCGGTTTTCTGCCATACTCGGGCGCCGATTCCGCTATAGAACACAGTGGATTCTGTTCCGAGCGATGTGGGCCCGTCGGCGATGGGGGAAGGCATGCGCTGTTCCGTATCTGACCGCGTGGTGCGCTCGGCGTGCGTCCTTGCCGCGCTGGCGTGCTCGGGCGCTCACGCGAGCGCTCAGACCATCCTTCGCGTGGACGGGACCGACGGGAGCCCGGGCGGGACGGGCGCGGCGTGGGGAGCGACCGCGTACAAGTACCTGCAGGATGCGCTCGCGGAGGCGGCATCGCTCGCCGGCGACGGCATCGACGTCCAGGTGTGGGTCCGGGCCGGGACGTACACGCCCGACCGCAGCGCCGCAAATCCCGGCGGGACCGGGAACGCCGGCGCTTCCTTCTTCATGGCCGACAAGGTGGCGATCTACGGCGGGTTCGCGGGCTCCGAGTTTTCCCTGTCGCAGCGCAACCCCGCCGTGAACATCACCACGCTCTCCGGCGACCTTCTCGGCAACGACATCCCATTCTTCCAGCAGACTCTGGACAACTGCAGGCACGTCGTCACCGCGGCAAGCGTCGGGCCGACCGCGCGGCTGGACGGGCTGACGGTGAGCGGCGGGCGAGCGACGTTCGACGGCGGCGGCGGGCTTCGCGCCACCTCCTCCAGCCCGGTTGTCCAGGGGTGCGTGTTTACCCTGAACCAGGCGGTGGCTACCGCGGACGGGGGCGCGGTCAACATCGACGGCGGATCGCCCGTCTTCAGCGGGTGTTCCTTTTATTACAACACCGTCAGCGCGTTCGGCGGTCACGGCGGCGCGCTGATGACCTCGTCGGACTCGTCGATCGTGCTCACCGGCTGCGACTTCCTCACGGCCCAGAGCGGCGCGCCCGGCGGGCACGGCGGCTTCGCGTACATCCAGGGTACGGCCACCATCACGTCGTGCACGTTCACGGCCGGCTCTGCGCAGGGCCAGGGCGGCGCGGTCGCCACCGGCGCGCTCGCGGTGACCTTCCGCGACTGTGAGTTCGAGAGCTGCTCCGCGATCGGGGACGGCGGCGCGGTCAAGGCCAACGCGCTGACCACGTTCCTGCGCTGCACGTTCGCGGGGAACAACTGCCCCACCAACGGCCAGGGCGGCGCCGTGAGCGGGCCGGCGTCGTTCGCGTCGTGCGTGTTCCGTTCGAACTATTCCGCGTTTCGCGGCGGCGCGCTGGCCGGGCCGGCCTCCGTCACCGGCTGCACCTTCTCGAACAACACCTCGCCGCGGGGCTTCGCGCTGTTCCTCCCGAGCGGCACCTGCACCGTGAGCCAGAGTTCGTTCTTCGCGAACTCGTTCGAGAACCAGGACACCGCGGGCATGGCCGCCGCGGCGGTGTGCGCGGGCGGCACGCTCCAGGTCCGCAACAGCATCTTCTGGAAGAACGCCCTGCAGGGCGGGACGTACGAAAGCACCCAGCTCCGCGCGACCGGTGGGACGCTGAGCGTCGATCGCTGCTTCGTGCAGGGACTGACCGGCTCGCTGGGCGGGACGGGGAACATCGGCGGAGCGCCCGACGCCGACCCGCGCTTCGTGGACGCCGCCGGGCCCGACGGAAACCTGGGGACGGACGACGACGATTTCAATCTCTTCCCCGGCTCGCCGTGCATCGACGCGGGCGACAACGCGCTCATTCCCCCGGACACGCTCGACGTTGACGGGGACAGCAACACCGCCGAGCTGCTCCCGCGCGACCTGGAGAACGGCCCGCGAAGAGCCGACGACGGCAACACCGCCGACACCGGCACCGGCGGCGCGCCCGTCGTGGACATGGGCGCCCAGGAGTACGAAACCTCGAAGTTCCGTTCGTGGATCACGACCGCCGGCGCCTGGGGCACGGGCTCGAACTGGTTCGGCGGCGTACCGGGCGCGGCCCAGTCGGCCGACTTCAACGACACCGGCGCCTACACCGTCACCGCCTCCGGCGCCCCCGAATGCGAGGCGCTCACCATCAGCCGCGGCGAGGTGACCCTCTCTCTCGCGGCCAACACGCTCACCGTTCACCGGGTCGGCGACAGCCCGGGCGTCACCGTCGGGCCCTGGAGCGGTCAGCCCGCCCGCCTCAACGTCGATTCCAGCGGCGCTGGTTCCCTTGCCGCCGAGTTCGTCGTCGTGAAGTCCCAGGGCACGCTCGGCGGCTCGGGCACGATCGACAGCGATCTCGTGCTCAACCTCGGTTTCGTCGATCCTGGCGGCACGGCGCCGGGATCCCTCACCATCACCGGCGACTACGACGCCGGATTGACCAACAAGCGCGCCGCGGCGGGCACCGTCGTGCTCGACGTCGAAGGCGAGTCCCCCGGCGAGTACGACACGCTCGCCGTGCAGGGACAGATGCAGGTCGCCGGCGGCCTGGTCGTCCGCACGCCCCCCGGGTTCGAACCCACTCCTTCCATGAATCTGCCGCTGATCGACTACGGCACCAAGGTCGAGGGCCGCTCGTTCGACGTGGCCTACCTCCCGGGACTCGGCGGCGGCCGGTTCTACAAGATCGACTACCCCGAGAGCGGGACCGTCAACCTCGTCGTCCTCGATCTCGGCGGCGACGTGGGCTTCGGCGCCCAGAACAGCACCGTGAACCACCAGATCACGGGCGCCGCGTCGGGAGAGCTCAACAACGACGGGCTGATCGACGTCGCCGTCGCCACCGCGGACGGCTTCGTCGTGCTGCTCTTCAACGGCGGCAACGACTTCGGCGGCAACTGGCTCGGCTTCACGTCCTCGCTCCAGCTCTCCTCGGGCGGCTCCGACCCCGTAGGGCTTGTCATCGCCGACTTCGACCCCCTCAACGCCAACGGCAACGACGTCGCGGTGACCAACACCGGAAGCGACAACGTCGTGATTCTCTCCCGTCCCACCGCGGGCATCTGGACCCAGGCCGCGACCGTCCCCCTGCCGCCAGGGTCGGCCCCCG
>CAZCPB010000168.1:0-9748 GCA_964500365.1 uncultured Phycisphaeraceae bacterium | reverse complement strand
GGGGCGTCTTGCTCTCGCACGCCGCGAGCCCGAACGCCGCCACGCAACCGGCCGCAAGCACACCTCGAACCACAACGGTCCTGGACATGACCCGTCTCCTTGAATGGCCCGGTGGCGAGGCACAACATGTCCCCGCTAGCGCCGAACCCCCTGTCAGGTCCCCTACAGTTTATCCCCGTGTACGAACTCCGCCGAATCGTCCGCTTTGCTGCCGGGGAGGATGTCGCCCGGCCGCCCACTCAGCCAAACGGCTACGGCGGGAATCCTCCGATGAGCAGGCTCGGAGCTCATCACGAAGTCGAGGTCATCTGCCGAGGCGAGATAGGAACCCAAACCGGGTACCTCGCCGACATCAAGACCCTCGACAACGCCGTTCGATCGAACGTTTGTCCGATAATCTCTGGCTTCTTTGCGTCGGATCATGCAATCGATCCCGCCGACGTCATGCCCGAGATCTTTCTTGCGCTGCGTAAAGGACTGCCCGAGATCCTGCACGGCGCGGCGTGGAAGCTCTCGCCGTACTATTCCCTCGCGATGACCGTCAGCGATCCGGGCACCGTACTTCTGAGGCAGAGATTCGACTTTGCCGCGGCCCACCGGCTTCACAACCCGGCGCTGAGCGACCGCGAAAACCGCGATCTCTTCGGCAAGTGCAATCTCCCTTCGGGCCACGGGCACAACTACCAGGTCGAGCCGTGCGTCGCCATCAAAGCCGGGGAACGCTTCGGGCTGCCCCAACTCGAGGAGATTACCGGACGAGTCCTCATCGAGCGGTTTGATCACAAGCACCTCAACCTCGACTGCCCGGAGTTTTCTGCGGTGGGCGGGGTGAACCCGACGGTTGAGAACATCGCGAGGGTCTTCTATGACCTTCTTGCCCCTCACATCAGGGCCGCGGGTGTGTTGCTGCAGACGGTGACTGTGTGGGAAACGGACCGGACGAGTTGCACGTACCCAGTGTGACGGCGGGGAGCCGGGTTTAGGGGTTCCGTACCCCCCGCTCCGATCCGTGGTCGTCCACGCTTACAATCTCTTCTCATGGGCATCGCCACAATCCTGCTCGAACGGGGGCTGATCACGCGCGATCAGCTTGACGCCGCGGTGGCCGAGCAGCAGCGATCGGGGGACCGCCTCGACCGCGTGCTGTCCCGCCAGGGCGTGCTCTCGCGCCGGCAGGTGACGGAAGCCGTCGCCGAGCAGTTCCACCTGCCCGTGGTGGATCTTCAGAGCCTCTCCGTGGATCCGGCCGTGCTGAGCACGCTCCCCGCCAAGCTCGTCTACAAGCAGTCGTGCGTGCCCATCGCGCGGGACGGGGTCGCCCTGACGGTCGCCACGAGCGACCCCCACGACCTGGCGGGCCTCGACGAGTTGAAGCTGCTCACCGGCTGCTCTATCGAACTCGTTCTCGCCGACGATGACGACCTCCAGCGCTTCATCCGCACGCATTACGGAGTTGGGGGTGACACCCTCGACGCCATGGCGGCCGGGGCCGACCTGAAAGACGCCGCGGCGGGTCTCAAGGCCGGCGCCGAGGAAGTCGAAGCCGCCCAGGAAGCCTCGGTTGTCAAGCTCGTCAACGACATCCTGTCCGAGGCGATCTCGCTGCGCGCCACCGACGTGCACTTCGAGCCCTACGAGCAGGAACTGACGGTCCGCTACCGCATCGACGGCGTGCTGGAGCGCGCCAACGTGCCCTCGACGATCAACCGCTTCGCCGCGGCGATCATCAGCCGCCTGAAGATCATGGCGAGCCTCAACATCGCCGAGAAGCGGCGACCGCAGGACGGCCGCATCACCTTCCGCGACCGCACGCCGGGCCGGGCGAGCGAGGAGTTCGACCTGCGTGTCAGCGTGATCCCGATGCTCAACGGCGAGGGCATCGTCCTTCGGGTCCTGAGCAAGACCGGGGCGGTGGCGCCGCTGGACCGCCTGGGAATGCCCGCCAACGTCCTCAAGCGGTGGGACGAACTCATCAACCGGCCCCACGGCATCCTGCTGGTGACCGGCCCGACCGGCAGCGGCAAGTCCACCACGCTCTACGCCTCGCTGAACCGCATCGTCTCCGACGAAATCAAGGCGATCACGGTCGAGGACCCCGTCGAGTACCACGTGCCGCGGGTGAACCAGATCCAGGTGAACCACAAGGTCGGCCTGGACTTCGCCGCGGGCCTCCGCGCGATCCTGCGGCACGACCCCGACGTCGTCATGATCGGCGAGATCCGCGACAAGGAGACGGCCGAGACGGCGATCCAGGCGTCTCTCACGGGTCACCTGGTCTTTTCGACGCTGCACACCAACGACGCCGCCGGCGCGCCCACGCGCCTCCTCGACATGGGCGTCGAGCCTTTCCTGGTCGCCAGTTCGCTCGAGGGCGTCATGGCCCAGCGCCTCGTGCGCCGCGTGTGCACGCACTGCGCCGAGCCTTACACGCCGGAACGCTCCGAGGTGCCCGATTCGTTCGACCTGTCTCCCGGCGCGACGCTGGTGCGTGGGCGCGGCTGCCGGCACTGCCGCTCGACCGGCTACTCAGGGCGCGTGGGCATCTACGAACTGCTCACGCTTACCGAGCCGCTCCGCGAGTCGGTGATGCAGCGCACGACGGCGTCGTCGCTCGCCGCCCAGGCAGGGCGGGAGCACGCGCTCCACGCCCTCCGCGACGACGGCTACGCCAAGGCCCGCGCCGGCATCACCACGCTCGCCGAAGTGCTCCGGGCGCTCAAGGCCTGACGCTTCCGCCACCGCTACCTTGCCGAGCGGACCAGGGACGCGACCCACTCGTCCGCGCCCGAGGCGTACACCGCCGCGGCGGCGACGCTCGGGTGAGACCTCGCGGCCCAGCCGATCATCTCGGGCGTGCTCCACAGCGGGACCAGCACGTCGCCGAACCGGGCGGAAAGGTCCTCTTCATCGCCGTGCATGCCGTCGTCGTCGTGGAGGCGCTGCTGCTGCTGCTCCACCGCCGCGCCGATCGCCGCGGCGGGAACCGCGATCGCCGGGACCAGGTGCACGACGGTGCCGAGCCCGCCCGCGATGCTCACCAGCGCCGAGCGATCGCCGTGGCTGTCGACGATGTAGTTGTCGCCCTCCCAGTACGAGACGGCGACACTTGGCCTGGCGTCCCGGGCCAGTTCGCGGTAGGTGGGCACGATCATCCCGGGGTCGCGGGCCGCGCCGCCGGCGAACGCGGGCGAGCGGACGCCGCTCGCGACCGCCGAGCCGACCATGCTGAGGATCGGGTAGCCCGTGCGCATCATGCGGGCGGTGTCGATGAACGAGAAGGACGTGACCTTGCGCGCCCGGGCCAGCGACGACACGCTCTCGTTGCTGGTCAGGCCCTTGTCGCCCTTGCCCGCGACCTGGTGCGCCGCCGCGATCGTCGCCTGGGGCGTGACGCCCGCGATGAGCCACCGCTCGGTCGCGGCGTACGTGATCTCGAGCGGCATGGGCAGCCCGCTGAAGCGCAGGCTCATCAGGTCCACGCCCGACTCGGACCACGCCGACAGGCGCGCGTAGCGCCCGACCTCCGGAGCGTTCTCGAGCATCCCGTTGGCGAACGCCACGAGCTTCTCGTGCGCGGCCATGAACTTCGCGCGGTCCTTGAACGAGACCATGCCCACCATCGACCCTGCGTTGCCGCCGCCGGTCGCGTCGGACATGTAGTAGATGAAGGTGCCACCGAGCGTCGCCAGCACGTCGGCGCGGAGATCGACGCCGGTGCGGCGCTCGAACTCGTCGAGGTGCTCCTGCACCGGTGCGCCCTGCTCGGCCGCCTTGTCGATCATGCGGTCGAACATCGCGAGGTCGCCCTTGGAAATCGAGGCCATCACCGCGTCGGCGGGCACCGCGGCGAAGTCCGAAGGCTCAAGCTCGCCCATCGCCATGCCCAGCTGCTCGCGGTATCTGCCGGCGCCCTCGACCACGGCCCGCCCGCGCGACTCGGTCGGCGTGCTGCCCATCTCGAAGGCGACCTTCATCGCGTCGGGCCCGTAGAGACCGGCGGCGCCCGCCTCGCGGACCATCTGCGACACCTGCGGGTTCTGCGGGCCCGCGAGCGAGGCGAACAGGTTCACCGCCGGGGTCAGCGCCGACAGGTCCACGACGCCGCGGACCAGGGGCTTCATCTCCTTGACCATCGGCTTGCGAAGGTTCTTCCACGCAAGGTCGGGGTTGTCGAGCGTGCCGAGCACCACCTCGTAGCGCCACCCTTCGGCGGTATTCCGCGGTCCGTAGCTCAGCCGGCCGAGGGGTCCGGCGATCAGGTCGTCCATCGTCTCGAAGCGCTTCGGGCCGGCGGGCGGCGGGGGCAGGTCGGCCTGGGCGAGCATCCCCTTGATCCGCGCGTGGTACTGCTCGGCGCTCTGCTGATCGGGCATGGACGAGCTGAACGCCATCCCGTACCCGAACATCCCGTCGGCCGGGTTGCCCGCGGGGTGCTCGGCGGTGCTGGCAGTGATCGCCAGGCGGCCGGGGCGGGAGATCGCGCCCAGAAGCATCGCGACGGCCTCGACCGGTTCGCGTTCCGCGCCCGTCTCGTCGGGAAGTTCACGCAGGCGCGCCGGGATCATCGACATCGCCCGCTTGAGGCCCGCATCACGCGGGTCGTTCAGGCACTCCGCGAGGTCGGCCTTCTCGAGGACGAGCAGCGTCTGCAGGCGGGCGTCTTTCGCGCTTTCCTGCCCCACGGCCGTGCCGGCCCACGCGGTAAGTGCCGCCGCGGCGAACATGCCCATACCCCACCCACGTCCCCCGCGCTCGATCCGACACGCTGCCCCGTTCATGGCGGCCTCCTGGGTTCGCGACCGACGATCGCCCCGTGCGCGGGGCATCCTCTCATGCTACCCCTTCGGAATCCGCTCGCTGCGATTTCGGGCGCCCGGGCACCGAGCGGCCGGGAGAGCGCGCTCCGGGCGACCCTTCAGTACCATCCCTGCCCGTGGCCGAACGCATCCTCATCATCCGCCCCAGCGCCCTCGGCGACGTTTGCCGATCCGTGCCCGTGCTGGTGAGCCTGCGCCGGGCGTTTCCGGGGGCGAGAATCGACTGGCTGGTGCAGGACTCCTTCGCCCCGGCGGTCGAACACCACCCGGACCTGACGGGCATCGTGCCCTTCGCGCGCCGGGCGCTGGGCGCATCGGCGTCGCGCGGCAGGCTGGGGGCTTCCCTGGAGTTTCTTCGGAGCCTTCGCCGCGCCCGTTACGACCTCGTCCTTGACGTGCAGGGCCTGGCGCGGAGCGGGCTCTTCGCGTGGGCGACGCGGGCCCCGCGCCGGGTCGGGTTTGCCGACGCACGCGAACTGGGCTGGCTGGGCGTGAACGAACGCCACGCCCCGGGACGCGCCCGGCACACCGTGGACCGGATGCTCGAACTCGTGCGGAGCGCCGGGATCGAGCCGGTGCGCGACATGAGGCTCTACGCCCCGCCCGGGGAGCGCGACGCCCTCGCGGCCGACGGCGGGCTGGCCGGGCGCCGCTTTGCCGTCATCGCGCCGACGAGCCGCTGGCCGGGTAAGCGATGGGCCGAATCTCGTTTCGCGGACCTGATCGGTTTCATTCTCGATGCGCGGGTCGGCCTCGACGCGGTGATCCTGGTCGGCGCCGCGGGCGAGCGGGGCCAGTGCGAGACGCTGGTCGACCTTGCCGCGCGCGACCCGCGCGTGATCGACCGCATCGGCGCCACCTCCGTCGGGGGGCTCATGGCGTTGATCGAGCGGAGCGCGCTGGTCATCGCCAACGACTCGGCGGCGCTGCACATGGCGGTCGGCTTCGACCGGCCCCTGGTCGCGCTCTACGGCCCGACGCGGGTGGACCTGGTCGGCCCCTACGGGCGCGAGCGGGACGTGATCCAGCACGTCACGCCCCGCGATCGGCTCGACCACAAGGACGACGACGCCGGACGGGTCCTGATGGACCGGATCACCGTGGACGAGGTGCTGGGGCGCGCGGTGGCCGCGGTGAGCCAATGCCGCGGACCGAGCGCGGAATAGCCACGGACTCTCGATCCGTGTTCTTCCGTGCGCGGCCCGTCACCCGTGGCGGCGTTCGAACTCGCGCATGAACTCGGCCAGGGCCTTGCACCCGGCCTCCGGGAAGGCGTTGTAGGTGCTCGCGCGCATCCCGCCGGTCGAGCGGTGGCCCTTCAACCCGTCCATGCCCAGCGCCGCGGCCTCCTTCACGAACGCGTCGTCGAGTTCGGGCGTCGGGCACTTGAAGGTGATGTTCATCAGGCTCCGCGCCTCGGGCGCCGCGTGCCCCTTGTAGAACTTCGAGGAATCGAGCACGTCGTAGATGTGCTTGGCCTTGCGCAGGTTGCGCTCGGCGAGCACTTCGAGCGGCGAACGCCCCCCCGCGCCCTGGCGCAGGATCCACTTGAACACCAGCCCGCAGATGTAGATCGCAAAGACCGGCGGCGTGTTGTAGCGGCTCTCGTCCTTGGCGTGGGTCCTGTACTGGAGCATCAGCGGCAGGTCGCGCGCCGGCTTCTGGATCAGGTCGTCACGCACCACCAGCACCGTGCACCCCGCCGCGCCCAGGTTCTTCTGCGCGCCGGCGTACACCAGCCCGAACTTCGTGAAGTCGATCGGGCGGCTGTAGATGTCGCTCGACATGTCGCAGACGACCGGCACGCCGGCGGGCGCCGCAGGCACGCGGTGACGCCACGTGTTCTTCCCGCCCTCCACCTCGTGCCACTCGGTCCCGAAGATCGTGTTGTTCGAGCAGTAGTGCACGTACGCGGCGTCGGGCGTGTACTTCGTCGCGGGCTCGCCGGGGATGTACGAGTGGTTCCTGTCCTTGCTCGTCGCGGCCTCGTGCACCGCGCCGTAGAACTTCGCGTGCTCGAGGCACTTCTCGGCCCAGTAGCCGGTCGTGATGTAGTCGGCGACCTGGTCCTGGGGCTTGAGGTTCGCCGGGACCATGAAGTTCTGCGTGGTCGCGCCGCCGGTCAGGAAGAGCACGTGGTAGTTCTTCGGCAGGTTGCTGATCCGGCGGAAGTCCTCGATCGCCTCGAGCAGGACCTTGTCGAACGTCTTGCCGCGATGGCTGTGCTCGAGGATCCCGATCCCCGAGCCGCCGATGTTCCACGCGTCCTCCTGGACCTGGCGGAGAACCTCCTCGGGCAGGCAGCCGGGGCCGGCGGAGAAGTTGAAGATGCGGTCCGAGCCCTTCGCGCCCGGCGAAGCGGCCTTGGACGGGGAGACGGCGGTCGTCATCGGGGAACCTCCGGGGGACGCCGGAATACTACGCGGGGGGAAGAACGGTGAGCGGTGATCGCTCACCGGTCACCGCTCGCTCACGGATTCACGCAGTTCTCAAACCGCCCCGTCTCCGCGTACACCCGGACGATCCGCACCGTCTCCTCCGCGACCGCCTGCTGCGCCTGGTCCGTGCTCGCGCCGGTGTGGTGCGTGCAGACGACGCCCGGAGTCCGCGCGGTCTCGCTCACCCACGCGATCGGCGCCGCCGCCGGCTGATCCTCGAAGACGTCGAGCCCCGCGCGCACGTGCTTGCTCCGGATCGCGTCGCGCAGCGCCGCCTCGTCGATCACCCCGCCGCGGCTGGTGTTCACGATGTACGCCCCCGGCTTCATGCGGTCGAAGAAGCTCTTGCCGATCAGGCCCCGTGTGTCGGGCGCCAGGGGCAGGTGGATCGTCACGGCGTCGCTCCTGGCCGCCAGCTCGAGCAGCGCGGGCGTGTCCGACCCGCCCCACTCGGCGCCCAGGTCGCGGGCGTGGTCGCGGGTGATGCCGCGGCTCCAGACAAGGACGCGCATCTCGAACGCCAGGGCACGCCTGATCACCGCCCGCCCGATCGCCCCGGCCCCCACCACGCCGAGGGTCGAGCCCTTGAGGCCGCGGGCCCCGCCGGGCCCGGTCTTCGCGAACTCCTTCTTGTTCCACGTCCCGGCGCGGGCCTCGGCCGTCTGCTCGCAGATCCGCCGGTCGCAGGCAAGCAGCAGCCCCATGGTCAGTTCGGCGACGGCCACGGCGTTCATGCCCGGGCAGTTGCAGACCTTGATCCCGCGCGAGGTCGCCGCCCCGACGTCAATGTTGTCCACGCCCGCCCCGGCCCGGATGATGCCCTTGAGCGACGGCGCCGCGTCCATCACGGGCGCGGGGACCTTGGTCGAGCGGACGATCAGGATGTCCGGGGCCGACTTCGCCGCCGCGCCGGCCAGGCCCGCGCCCGATTCGGGCTCGTAGGCGACCTCGGCCCCCGTGGCCCTGAGGCCGTCGAGCCCGGATTTTTCGAACTTGTCGGCGACGAGGATCTTCACGCGGCGTTCCTCCGGGAGCGCGGGTCGGGGCCCGCGGGCCGAAGGATAACCGCCGGGCCGAGGGCGGGGAGCCGGCCCGGGGTTCGAAGGCGGGTGGCACGGCCCAGCAGCGTGTTATACAATGTCATACATGGAAAAGATCCTCGCCATCCGCGTCCCCGCGGCCCTGCGGCGGGAGCTTGAGCGCCTGGCCCGGCGCCAGCGCCGGCCCACCAGCGAGGTTGCGCGCGAGGCGCTGCGGCGCCACGTCGCCGCCGAGGAGCTCCGGCTGCTCCGCGAACGGCTCCGCCCTCGCGCCGAGGCCCGCGGGTTCCTCGCCGACGAGGATTTCTTCGACGCCATCTCGTGAGGCGCGCGTGCGGGTCGTTCTCGACACCAACGTGCTGATGCCGGGGCTGCTCGGGCGCGGCGTGTGCGAGGCGGTGCTCGACGCGTGCATCGCCCCGCCCTTCACGCTCGTCCTGAGCGAGCACATCACCGCCGAGTTCGCGCGCCACGCCGCCGCCAAGTTCCGCGTGCCGCGCAAGGACGTGGACCTCGCGGTCGCGATGCTCCGCGCCCGCGCCGAACTCGTGACGCCCGCGCCCGTCCCCGCGGTCACGTTCGAGGACGCCGACGACCTGCCCGTCCTCGGCACGGCGATCGCGGGGAAGGTTGCGGCGCTGATCACCGGCGACCGCGCCCTCCTCGCGCTCGGTTCGATCGAGCGCATCACGATTGTTTCGCCGCGTGCGTTCTACGAGAAGCTGCGTGCCGGCGCCTAGTTCGCCGGCTGCCCGGTGTTGACCTCTCCGCCCCCGAAATCGTTGCCCGCCAGCCCGCCGCGCGTCCACGCGAAGCCGCCGACCGTGATGTCGCCGCCGGTCTTTCGCGGCGGGGGCTCGTAGGGGTCCTGGCCGCTGTACTCGATGAACGAAGGGTTCTTGCCCTTGGGGTTCTGCGGCTTCCACCCGCGGTTGGAGTCCTTGTTCAGCACCACGCGCACGGAGGAGTCGAAGAACGCCAGCGGCAGGCGGACATCGTCGTAGGCGTAGTAGCTCTCGGCCTTCCCGTAATGGCGCTGGAGGTAGTCGTAGTAGAGCACCTTGTTGCTCGGGAAGATCGCGTCCTGCACGCGCAGGCCGCCGAGCTTCGAGCCGGGCACCGTGTACTGCCAGAACAGGTTCCCGTCCTGGGTGATGCGCTCGGCGGGATTGGTCGAGGCGTCGAACGCGGCAACCACAACCTGGTACGTCGAGCTGAAGGGCCAGCGCCGACCGGCGGGCGAGTTCCACCCCGCCGGGAGTTCGGCCGGCGAGAACGCCGCGGGCCACTCCGGCGGGCGCGGGTTGGCCTGCCACCGCAGGCGCGTCTTGTCCTCGGGGCAGGCGACCATCTTCTCGGGCAGGCGGCTGTTGAGGTAGTCCTGCACGACAAGGTGCGTGTACAAGATGTGCGGGATCCAGCTCGTGATCTTGTTGAGCTGCGGGTTGTCCCC
>CAZCPB010000167.1:0-9788 GCA_964500365.1 uncultured Phycisphaeraceae bacterium | reverse complement strand
CACCCCCGCCGCCCCGCTCACCCCGCTCACCCCTCTCGCCACCATCGGCCCCGCCCCCTGACCCAGCCGCGGCCCCAGCCCAGCCGAGAAAGCCCGCGCTCTTCATCCCGATCACCGCTCCCCCTCCGAGTCCCTCCGGCTCTCTCTGATCCCTCTGAGTTCCCGCCTTTGATCGCTCCGGTGCGTTCCTCGCACTCTGCCACTCCGCTCCTCCGCTACTTCACGCCTCCGTCCCCTACCTTCCCTTCCCATGCCCCTCGCCCTGTCCGCCAGGGACCTTTCCAAGACCTACGGCTCGCGCACGCTCTTCACGGGCGTGGCTCTCGCGCTCGAAGATCGTGAGCGGCTCGCGCTGATCGGGCCCAACGGGTCGGGGAAGTCCACGCTCCTCAAGATCCTGGCCGGCCTCGAGGCGCCGGACACCGGGGACGCCGCCGCACGCAAAGGGCTCCGGGTCGCGTACGTGGCGCAGGCGGACGTGTTCCCCGACGGCTCGACGATCCTGTCGGCGGTCGAGAACTCACTGAACGATGCGCGGCACGCGGGCAGGCTGGCGCACCTGCACGATGATCACGAGGTGGAGCTTGCCGCGGAGCTGACGCTGCGGCGCGTCGGGTTCGAGGACCTGTCCCTCAAGACCGCCGCGCTCTCGGGCGGGCAGCGCAAGCGCCTGTCGATCGCGCGCGAGCTGGCCAAGGAGCCGGACGTGCTCCTGCTCGACGAGCCCACGAACCACCTCGACGTCGAGGGGATCCGCTGGCTCGAGTCCCTGATCCGCGCTTCGGCGTTCGCATCGATCGTCGTGACCCACGACCGGCAGTTCCTCGAGAACATCGCGACGCGCATCGTGGAGTTGTCGCGGGCCTACCCGGAGGGGACGTTCTCCGTGGACGGGAACTACACGGAGTTCCTGCGCCGCAAGTCGGAGTTCCTCGAAGGGCAGGCGCGCCAGCAGCAGACGCTGGCCAACACCGTGCGGGAAGACCTGCGGTGGCTGTCGCGCGGGGCCCAGGCGCGCCGCACCAAGTCCAAGAGCCGCATCGACGCGTCGTTCGAGCGGATGGAAGAACTGGAAGAGCTGAAGGCCCGCAACGCGCCGGCGAAGGCCGCGGCGATCGATTTCACCTCGACCGAGCGCAGGACGCTGAAGCTGCTGGTCGCGCGGGCGATCACCAAGGCGTACGGCGCGCGCCGGCTGTTCACGGACCTGGACCTCGTGCTCTCGCCGGGCGACATCCTCGGCCTGATGGGGCCGAACGGCTCGGGGAAATCGACGCTGATCAAGGTGCTGACCGGCGAGGTCGAGCCCGATGCGCCGACGCCGGCCGCGATCGCGCACGCGAAGGCCAACCCCGCGCCGCCCGGCGCGCCCGAAGTCGGGACGATCCGTCGCGCGGAGAACCTGAAGATAGTGGTCTTCTCGCAGCACCGGACCGAGCTGGACCCCGGCGAGTCGCTCGCCGAGTCGCTGTCGGGACACTCGGACCACGTGATCTTCCGCGGGCGGCCGCTGCACGTGAACTCGTGGGCCCAGCGCTTCCTGTTCACCCGCGAGCAGTTGAAGGCGCCGGTGCGGGCGCTCTCGGGCGGCGAGCAGGCGCGCGTGCACATCGCGCGGCTCATGCTCGCCGCGGCGGACATCCTGATCCTCGATGAACCGACCAACGACCTCGACATCCCGTCGCTCGAAGTGCTCGAGGAGAACCTGGAAGAGTTCCCCGGGTCGATCGTGCTGGTGACGCACGACCGCGCGATGCTGGCGCGCCTGGCGACCCGGGTGCTCGCCCTCGACGGCAAGGGAGCGGCGCGGTACTTCACCGACTACGACCAGTGGGAGCGGGCCTCGATCGAAGAAGCCCGCGCGGCAGAGAAAGAAGCCAAAGCCGCGGCACGGGAATCGGTGCCGCCCGCCGCGCCCGCCGCGCCCGCGAAAAAGAAGCTCTCGTACAACGAGCAGCGCGAACTGGCGCAGATCGAGCCGGAGATCGAGAAGAACGAGAAGGAAGTGAGCGCGCTCGAAGCGGCGATGAACGACGCCTCTGTGCTCGCGGATCACAAGAAGCTGCACGAAGTCTCGACGCGCCTCGGCACAGCGCAGGCGCGGGTCGCCGAGCTCTACGCGCGGTGGGCGGAGCTTGATGCGCGGGGGTAGAGCAGATTCGATTCAAGCGGCGCGGCCCAGCCCCAGATTGACCCAGATGGACCCAGATAGGGGGCTTTGATGTTCATCCGGGTTCATCCGGGGCTCTGTTCCGATCGGGACCCGCTACGACAGGACTGAACCCGCTTTAGCCACTGCGTGGCGCCGTCAGCACCCGTCCACGAAGTGCTGGACGAAGAGGTCGAAGTCCTCGCCGGTGACGAAGCCGTCGTGGTTGGTGTCGGCCTGGGGGTCGCCGAGCTCGAAGAGGAGGACGTACTCGTCGAAGTCCTCGCCGGTGACGAAGCCGTCGCGGTTGTAGTCGGCGGTGCAGGCGCGGAAGACGTTGAGGCGGACGGTGAT
Organism: uncultured Phycisphaeraceae bacterium; assembly: GCA_964500365.1. GTDB lineage: Bacteria > Planctomycetota > Phycisphaerae > Phycisphaerales > UBA1924 > CAZCPB01. The sequence goes on along the minus strand of CAZCPB010000167.1, from coordinate 7,285 downwards.
GTTGTCGGCGATCTCGGTGCCCGAGTCGCTGACGGCGATGATGTCCTCGAAGCCGTCCTGGTCGACGTCGGCGCTGGTGATCGCCGAGGGGGGCTGGGCGGTCGTGAGTGAGACCGGCTCGACGAAGGTGACGGTGAATTCGCCGGGCTGGGTGCTGTTCTGGAGGAGCTGGACGACGCGCTCGGCGAGGTCGTTGACGGCGGTGACGGCGATGTCGATCGCGCCGTCGTTGTTCACGTCGGCGATGACCAGCGAGGTCGGGTCGCTGCCGACGGTGGCGGCGCTGGAGAGGGAGAAGACGGTGCCGCCGGTGTTGAGGAGGAAGGAGAGGGTGCCGTCGGCGCGGTTGACCGAGACGATGTCCTCGGTGCCGTCGCCGTTGAAGTCGCCGGTGCCGACGGTGCCGGGGCCGGCGCCGACGCTGTAGCTGGTGGAGGGGGAGAAGGTGCCGTTGCCGTTGTTGGGGTGGAAGGTGACGGAGTTCGAGGAGGAGTTGGCGACGACGACGCTGGCGGCGCTCTTGGGGTTGTCGGGGTCCCAGGGGTCGACGCTGGCGGGGGCGTCCTCGGTGCTGGTCCGGGTGCCCGCGCCGAAGGAGATGGACACGCCGCTGGTGTTGTTCAGCATCGAGAAGTTGTTCGAGCCCGAGTCGGCCGTGCACAGGTCGGTCGAGCCGTTGCCGTCGAAGTCGGCGGCGCAGATGCCCAGGGGCACGTCGCCGGCGACGAGGTTGACGGTCGCGGCCTGGGTCCAGTTGACGGTGTCGGGGCGCGAGAGGACGACGACGTTGTCGCTGCCGGAGTTGGTCACGGCGACGTCGAGGCCGTTGGCGTTGAGGGGGTCGAAGTCGGCGATGACCAGGCCGGCGGGCGAGGCGCCGCCGGAGGAGAGTTGGAGCGAGGAGGTGAAGCCGAGCCAGTCGCCGTTGAAATCGTTGCCGCCGTTGAAGAGGAGGATGACGAAGCCGTCGGAGGTGGCGACGGCGATGTCGGGCAGGGTGTCGTTGTTGAGGTCGCCGGCGTCCACGGCGGTGAGGAAGGTGCCGGCGGTGTTGTTCCGGGCGTCGAAGCCCAGGTCGCCGCCCAGGTCGAGCACGGAGAGGTAGACGCCGCCGGACTCGACGTAACTGACCTTGTAGAAGCGGCCGTCGGGGAGGCCGGGCATGACGGCGATGTCGAAGGTCGGGTCGCCGACGGAGAAGCCGCCGTCGGCGTGGAGGATCTCGATGTTCAGGTCGTCGGGCGGGTTGAACTCGGAGGACGTGACGATGCGGAGGGTGCCGGCGAGGTTGGCAAAGCCCTGCACGTCGAGGAGGTCGTGCTCGCCGGGCTGGTCGCCGGCGACGCCGATGACCAGCGTGCCGCGCGAGTTGTCGCCGGGGGCGTCGCTCTTGTAGAGGTACTGGGAGTAGTTGCCGGTGAGCGTGAGGGTGCCGGGGGAGTCGTCGGCGGGGTCGCCGGGGTCGAGCGTGCCGCCGTTGTTGATGTAGTTGCAGTCGAACACGCCCGTGCCGCGGAGAGTGCCCCACTGATCGATGTCGACCAGCTCGGTGATGAACTGGCCTGTGGTGGGCGCGAAGATCAGGGCCGCGGGCTGGTTCTTGAAGGGACCGATGAGCACGTTGTGCCCGGTCGGGGCGTTGGTCGTATCGAAGTTGAAGGCGCCGACGTTCAAGCGGACTTCGCCCGACGCGATCGTCAGCATGCCGATCGTGGCGTTCTGAGAGAAGCTCACGGTGGCGGAGTTCGAGAAGGCGGCGGGGTCGGTGATGCCGGGCGCGCCGGGGTGCCACTTGGAGGAGTTGGAGAACGTGCCGCCGGGGCCGCCGGTCCAGCGGCGGATGGAGAAGTGCTGCTCGTACGCGCCGCGGTCCAGGCCGGGCGCGCCGCCGACACCGGAGTTGACCACGTGCGGGTCATCGACGCGGCGGGTGTTTCCCGCGAGGTCAAGGGGGAGCTGCTCGAAGATGTTGGAGTCGCCGTCCACGTCGAGGGAGTCGGTCGGGAGGGCCGTGTTGTCGGCCGAATCGATGCAGGACGAGAACGGGAAAAGCGAGCAATCATCGTCGAGCGTGCCGACAGCCTGGTCGGGGCCCGCCGGCCAAACGAAGCGCGGGTCGTCGCCAGCAAGGCCGCCGGTGTTTCCAATGCCCCCGAACGTGCCGGTGAGGCCCTGGACGAAGGAGTAGTTCAGGGCGAGCGTGCCGTTGTCCCCAAGCTTGATCTGCGCGGCCTCGGTCTCGGCGCCCGCGGAGGTGTTGCGGAAGAAGATGCAGTTGGTGACGGTAAGGGTCTGGCTGCCGTTGTACTGAAGGACGCCCTTGCCGTTCAGAGGATCGGCCTCGGTCGAGGAGTTGAACGAGAAGGTGCAGTTGATGACGCTGGCGTTGCCCGAGCCGATCTGGACGGCGCCGCCGCGCACGGAGGTGTTGCCGCTGAAGAGGCAGTTGGTGAGCGAGGGGTTGTCGCGGACGCCGCCGCCGCGGACGGCGGCCGAGTTGCCGAGGAAGCGGCAGCTCAGGCAGGATTGCCCGCCGTGAAGCCCGCCGCCCTCGTCTCCGGCGGCGTTGCCGACGAAGGTGCAGAGGACGAAGGTGGTGGTGGAGCCTGCGCCGGCGCCGCCGCCGTCGCCGTCGGCGACGTTCTGCGTGAAGGTGCACGAGCGGAACGTGGAGGCGCTGCCGGTCGCGACGGCGCCGCCGTTGCCGGTCGAGGCCGTGTTGGTCGTGAAGGTGCACGAGATCGCCGAGAGGGAGGAGCTCGACGCGACGTTGAGAGCGCCGGCGGAGAGCGCGGTGTTGGACGTGAACGCGCACCCGGCCATCGTTACGGTCGCGGAGGAATCGATGTGCGCGGCGCCGCCGACGCCCGAGGTGGCGCGGTTGGCGGTGAACGCGCAGGCGCTGAAGGAGGGACTGCCGCCGGAGATGCGGACCGCGCCGCCCCCGACGGCGCTGGTTTCGTTGTCCGTGAAGATGCAGTTCGTGATCACGGGGCTCGCCGCGGCGCTGCAGTAGAGCGCGCCGCCGCCGGGGCTGCCGGCGTGACCGCCCTTGATGGTGAAGCCGTCGAGCACGGCGGTCGCGTTCACGCCCGAGGCGGTGACGACGTGCAAGGAGTTGTCGGCGCGGGCGCCCCAGTTGGCGGTGTCGTCGATGTCGAGGTCGCCCGAGAGATAGGTGATGTTCACCGCGGCGTTGCGCTGAGAGAGGAGCGTCTCGGTGCCGTTGAAGCCGCCGTAGATGGTGATGTTGTTGTTGAGGGCGAACGACTTGGCGGTGTCGCCGTCGCCGTTTGCGAAGAGGACGTACTCGTCGGGGCGGTAGGTGTTGGCGCGGACCCAGATCTGGACGTTGCCGCCGAGGATCACTGCGTTGTCGATCGCGGTGCGGAGGAAGCGGATGGGGGATGCCCATGATGCGCCGGTGTCGCTGATGCCCGCGCTGCGATCCACGCGGAGGATCGTCTGTCCCCACGCGGTGCGCGGCGTCCAGAACGCGACGATGACGGCGGCCAGCACCGCGCTTGCCCTGGTCACGAAGACGGTCATGATCGAGCCCCTTTGTGCGCGCGGCGCGCTGTGCGTGCGGTCGTGCCAGTCTACCCGACGGGGGGCGGTGGTCGAAATCGAATTCAGACGCGCGTGGGCGGGCCTGCCGCGCGGCAGGTCTCACCGGGACCATGTGCGTAATCCGTCCCGCGGGCGCCACTTACGGGCGCGGGCGGCGGGCGGTTCGGAGGCGCGCGGGAGGGTTCCGACGGTCGTCGGCCTACTTCTTCAGGCCCATCAGCACGCCGTTGCCGACCGGCAGGAGCGTGCAGGCGAAACGGGGGTCCCCGCTCATGCGGCGGTTGAAGAGGTCCATCTCGTCGGGCGCTTCGCCGGGGGGAACGAGGTCGGCGGTCCATTTCCTGGCGGCGAGGGCGTTGTCCACGGCGAGGATGCCGCGTTGGTGGAGGAGGGTGTGGGCGTGGTCGGCGAGGGCGGGGTACTCGGCGCGCTCGGCATCGAGGAAGACGAGGTCGGCGGAGCCCGCGCCGAGTTCGCGGATGAGGGCGGGCAGGACTTCATTGCCGCGGCCCTGGCGGATGGTGACGCGGTCGCCGACGCCGGCGGCGTCGATCTCGGCGCGTGCGAAGTCGGCGTGCTTCGAGGAGAGTTCGACGGTGATGATGCGCCCGCCGGGGGCGAGGCCGCGGGCCATCCAGATCGTCGAAGCGCCGGCGAGCGTGCCGACCTCGACGGCGAGTGTGCCGCCGGTGAGCGTGACGAGGAGCTGGAGGAGGCGGCCGGTCTCGGGCCCGGCGTCGATGCGCGGCATTCCCGCGGCGGCGGCGCGGTCCATGAGGCCGCGCTGGCGGTCACCCTCGCGGGCGAAGAGCAAGGCGATGTACTCGCCTGTGCGCTGCCAGCGTTCGGGGGTCATGGCGGCGGGGTCCATGGTGCGCGAAGGGTACGGCGCGAGCCGGCTGCCCGAAGTAGCCGCGCACGTGGCCGTCGATCGGCTTGGAGTCGAACGGGGGTTCCGGACGCTACCATTTCACCGATGAATCGATTCGATCGCATCACAGTGGACCCGCGCCAACTCGGGGGCGTGCCCTGCATCCGTCGATTGCGCATCGCCGTGGCGACGATCGTGGGGCTCATCGCCGAGCGCAAGACGCGCGAGCAGATCCTTGCCGACTACCCCGATCTTGAGGATGAGGACATCACGCAGGCGCTGGCGTACGCCGCGGAAGCGGTGCGCGAGCGGCAACTGCCGCTTCAGGCGGGGTGATGCGATTCTTGATCGACAACAACCTGCCGCCGCGGTTTGCCGAGGAGCTCTCGGCGCGCGCCCACGATGCAGTTCACGTCCGGGACACCAGGTCTCACGACACGACGGACGACGAGCTGTTCGCGCTGGCGGCGATCGAGGGTCGAGTGATTGTCGCACAGGACGCCGATTTCGGCGCGATCCTGGCCACGCGGAACGCGTCAAGGCCGTCTGTCATCCTCTTTCGATGTCGCGTCAAATCGGTTGAGTCGTTGCTGGCGATGCTGCTCGTGAATCTGCCGAGTATTGCCGAAGACCTTGAGCACGGAGCGATGGTCGTCTTCGACGACTTTCGCGTACGCGTGCGTCGGCTTCCATTCCTTCCAGTTTGAGCCTTCACCACTCGCGCATCGGCACGTTCAGCTTGTGCTCGTCGGCGCACTGGCGGGCTTCTTCGTAGCCCGCGTCGGCGTGGCGGAAGACGCCCATCGCGGGGTCGTTGGTGAGGACGCGCTCGAGGCGCTTCGCGGCTTCGGTCGTGCCGTCGGCGACGATGACCTGGCCGGCGTGCTGGCTGAAGCCGATGCCGACGCCGCCGCCGTGGTGGAAGCTGACCCAGGAGGCGCCCGAGGCGATGTTGACCATCGCGTTGAGGAGCGCCCAGTCGCTGACGGCGTCGGTGCCGTCTTTCATGGCTTCGGTCTCGCGGTTCGGGCTTGCCACGCTGCCGCAGTCGAGGTGATCGCGCCCGATGACGATCGGCGCCCGGACTTTGCCGGCCCTGACGAGGTCGTTGAAGATGAGGCCGGCCCTGGCGCGCTGGCCCTGGCCGAGCCAGCAGATGCGGGCGGGGAGGCCCTGGAAGGCGACACGGTCGCGCGCGAGGGTGAGCCAGCGTTTGAGGCCGAGGTCGTCGGGGAAGGCGTCGATCAGGGCGCGGTCGGTGGTGAAGATGTCCTGCTCATCCCCCGAGAGGGCGACCCAGCGGAACGGGCCGCGCCCGATGCAGAACTGCGGGCGGATGTAGGCGGGAACGAAGCCGGGGAAGTCGAAGGCGTTCTTGACGCCGCGGTCGAACGCCCTCTGGCGGATGTTGTTGCCGTAGTCGAAGGTGGCGCTGCCGCGGCGCTGCAGTTCGACCATGGCGCGGACGTGGCGGGCCATGGAGGCGAGGCTCTGGTCCTCGTAGACCTTCGGGAAGCGGCGGCGCAGGACGGCGGCCTCCTCGCAGGTGACGCCATCGGGGACGTAGGACATGACGTCGTGGGCGCTGGTCTGGTCGGTGAGCGCATCGGGCGTGATGCGGCGGTCGACGAGGCGCTCGACGAGTTCAACGGCGTTGCAGTTGACGCCGATCGAGATCGCGTGCTTTTTCTTGCACTCGGCGATGGCTTCATCGATGGCGTCGTCGAGGCCGTCTACGACCCGGTCGAGGTAGCGGGTCTCGACGCGGCGCGCGAGCCGCGTGTGATCGACATCGGCGATCAGGCACGTGCCGCCGTTCATGGTGACCGCGAGCGGCTGGGCGCCGCCCATGCCGCCGCAGCCGGCGGTGACGCAGAGGCGACCTTCGAGCGTGCCGCCGAAGTGGGTGCGGGCGCACTCGGCGAAGGTTTCGTAGGTGCCCTGCAGGATTCCCTGCGTGCCGATGTAGATCCAGGAGCCGGCGGTCATCTGGCCGTACATCATCAGGCCCTTGGCGGCCAGGTCGTCGAAGTGCTTCTGCGTGGCCCAGTGGGGGACGAGGTTGCTGTTGGCGATGAGGACGCGGGGCGAGTCGGCGTGGGTGCGGACGACGCCGACGGGCTTTCCGGACTGGACGAGCAGCGTCTCGTCGGGCTTGAGTCTGCGGAGCGCATCGACGATCGCGTCGAAGGCTCCCCAGGAGCGGGCGGCCTGGCCGCGCCCGCCGTAGACGACGAGGTCGTCCGGGCGCTCGGCGACCTCGGGGTCGAGGTTGTTCATGAGCATGCGGAGCGCCGCTTCGGCCTGCCACGTGGCGCACGTGCGTTCTATGCCGCGCGGCGCGCGGACGGTGCGTGCGCCGGGCAGGCCGCGGGCTGCGGCCTTGGCGCGGGGCGACTTTTTCCGATGCGCGGAGAGGGTTGGCATGGCGTGGCCCCCGGGGCAGGTCTCGACGCAGGAAGGCTACGGCGCCTCCCGGGAGGGCACAAGTGAGCGGGCGTTCCGGGGCGATGAATCGGGGCTGATTCTGCGCGCATGTCCGGGTTTGTGCGCAGTAAGGCGGACATGCGTGAGCGCGAAGCGAGCGGCCCGCGGACCTGGACTCGGGGAGTCCCACGGGTCAGGGCGAAGGCATTCGTGGGCCGATCTGAACTCGAACGGGCCGAAACCGAGCGCTAATCATGCGTTTGCCATGGGCCCGGGACATCGACACCAGTGGGGGGGCGGCGGGAACGACTACACGCTCGCCTACGACGCGGTGGGGAACCTGACCGACGAGGGCAAAGGGGGGGGTGGACTACGATTATGTGTACGACTGGATGGGCCGCCTGCGCAAGGTCAAGA
>CAZCPB010000166.1:0-9798 GCA_964500365.1 uncultured Phycisphaeraceae bacterium | reverse complement strand
GCGGCTGCCGTACTCCCTCGAACGCAAGATGATCCACGAGGCGGCGCGGATCATCCGGGAGGAGGAGCCGACGCGACTGTCGTCGATCGATCGGACGCTGCGCGGCGACATCGAAACGATCGTCGCCAAAGCGCTGGAGAAGGAAAAGGCGAGGCGGTACGGGGCGGCGAGCGCGCTGGCCGCGGACATCAGGCGGTACTTGAGCGATGAGCCGATCGCGGCGCGGCCGGCCTCGACGTGGTACCAACTGGCCAAGTTCAGCCGCCGTAACACGGCGCTGGTCGGGGGTGTCGCGGCGACGTTCGTGGCGCTGGTGGGAGGGTTGGCGGGGACGGGCTACGGGCTCCGCGAGGCGAATCGTCAACGCGACGACGCCGTTGCGGCACGCGATGCCGAACGAGTCGCGTTGGCGGCCGAGAAGGAGCGGGCCGAGCAGCTCGACCAGGTGTCGGGCTTCCAGGGGCGCATGCTCGCGCAGGTCGACCCCACCACGGCGGGGGTGGGGCTGACCGAGCTGGTGATGAAGAAGTTTGAGGCGGCGCTGCAGAAAGATGGCGTGGTCCTCGAGAGAGGAGAGGGGAACGCGCGGGTAGACGCGTTCCGCGTGGAGTGGCGGCGCGTGAACGCGACCGACACGGCGCGCGAGTTGATCGACCGGACAATCCTGAAACCCGCGGCGGACGAGATCGACCGGCATTTCAGGGACCAGCCGGTGGTGGCCGTGCGGCTGCGGAAGGTGCTGGCGGATCGGTATCGCGAGCTGGGGTTGTACGACGCGGCGATGCCGCTGCAGGTGAGCGCGCTTGAGACGTGCCGCCGCCTCTTCGGCGACGACAACGCCGACACTCTCGTGTGCGTGAATGACATGGCCGCCCTGCTCCAGGCGCGGGGCGAGCTGGCCGAAGCGGAGTCGCGCCACCGCGATGTGCTGGAGCGCCGGCGGCGCACGCTGGGTGAGGACGCCCCGGAGACGATCGAATCCATCAACAACGTGGGGGGTGTGCTGGACGCGCAGGGCAGGTTCGACGAGGCCGGGCGCTGCTACGCCGAAGCGGTGGAGCGGTTCCGGCGCGTGCACGGCACGGATCACGCCAGCACCATCACCGCGATGAACAACCTGGGTTCGGTCCTCCAGAAGCAGGGCCGGCTGTCCGAGGCCGAGCCGCTCGTGCGGGAGGCGCTCGTGGCGATGCGGCGCGTGGCGGGCGACGACGATCGCAGAACCATCGGGTTGCTCGACAACCTGGGAGCCCTGCTTCTTTCGATGGGACAACTGGCCGAAGCGGAATCGCTGTGCATGGAGGCGCTCGAGAAGCGTCGGCGGCTGTTGGGGGAAGAGCACCCGGACACGCTCACCTCCATCAACAACATGGGCCTCCTGCTCGATGCGCAGGAGCGAACCGCCGAGGCCGAACCGTACTGGCGCGAGGCGCTCGAGAAGCGTCGGCGCGTGCTCGGGGATGAGCATCCCGACACGATCACGTCCATCAACAACATGGGGGTTGCGCTCGAGAAGCAGGGCAAGCTGGCCGCGGCCGAGGCGTACTACCGAGACGGACTCGAGAAATCCCGTCGGATCCTGGGGGACCAACACCCGCGCACGCTCAGCTCGATCAACAACCTCGGCCTCGTCCTCCAGTACCAGGGCAGGTTCGCCGAAGCCGAGCCGTACTGCCGCGAGGCTTTGGAGGCGGCGCGTCGCGTGCTCGGGGCCGAGCACCCCCACACGCTCGCGTCGGCCAACAACGTCGGCCTCCTGCTCGTGGCCCAGGGGAAGTTTGAAGAGGCCGAGGAGATTTTTCTGTCCGGCTCGGCGATCGCGGACGAGAAACTCCCGGAGCATCACCCTGTCCGGGCCGCGATGATCCGCGGGGCTGCGCACCTCTACAAGTCCTGGGACAAGGCCGACCCGACGGGTGGGCATGGGGCCAAGGCGGCGGAGTGGAAGGCCAGGCTCGAGGCGATCACGGATTCGGCTCAGGGCGCGAAGTGACGTTCAGCGGCGAGGGGAAATGCACCTCAGGAGGCCTGGGCGCGAGCGCGGGCTTCGTTTCGCGGATACTGAGATTGGCGACGCCGTCCGAGTGAGAAGCCCCGGCTGGCGCCGGGGCCTCCTTGGCCCACGGCGTCGAGAGCGAGCCCGGGCTTCGTTTCGGAGCCGAAGACCAGGCTCGACGCGGTCACACCGGGGCGCCCCAAATGAGAAAGTTAGGCGGCAGGGAAGTCACCACGTGGTAGGCTCTCGCCATGGGGGATGAACGTACAGGTCCGCTCGATGCGGGTGCCGAGCCCACGTCGGGCCTACCGCTTGCAACGGCCACGGACGTAACCCGCGCCAGTGAGCCCGGCGTGACGGACGCGCGACCGATCCCCGCGCCCGGGAGTGCGGCGCCCGCGCGCATCGGCCGCTACACCATCCTCCGCGTGCTGGGAGAGGGCGGCATGGGCACGGTGTACGAGGCGGGACAGGAGAGTCCGAAGCGCACGGTGGCGCTGAAGGTGATCCGGGCGGGGTACCTCTCTCCTGAGCTGCTTCGGCGCTTCACGCAGGAATCGCAGGTGCTGGGCCGGCTCCAGCACCCGGGTATCGCGCAGGTGTACGAAGCCGGCATGGCCAAGGACGAGCGCGGGCACGAACGGCCGTTCTTTGCCATGGAGTTCATCAAGGGCGTGCCGCTCACGGAGTACGTGAACAAGAAGGGGCTGGGCACGCGCGAGCGGCTGGAGTTGATCGCCAAAGTGTGCGATGCGGTGTACCACGCCCACCAGAAGGGCGTGATTCACCGCGACCTCAAGCCCGGCAACATCCTCGTGGATGAGAGCGGTCAGCCCAAGATCCTGGACTTTGGCATCGCCCGGGCCACCGACTCGGACATCCAGCAGACCACCCTCCAGACCGACATCGGCCAGTTGATCGGCACGATCCCATACATGAGTCCCGAGCAGGTCTCGGGTGATCCGAACGAACTGGATACCAGGAGCGATGTCTACGCGCTGGGCGTGATCGCGTACGAGATCCTCGCGGGAAGACTCCCCTACGACCTGCAACGCAAGATGATCCACGAGGCGGCGCGGATCATCAAGGAAGAAGAACCGACGCGCCTCTGTTCCATCAACCGCACCCTCAAGGGCGATGTCGAGACGATCATCGCCAAGGCGCTCGAGAAGGACAAGGTCCGGCGGTACCAGTCCGCGGAGTCGCTGGCGAGCGACATCCGGCGGTATCTCAAGGATGAGCCGATCGCGGCGCGGCCGGCGAGCACGTGGTACCAGGCCAGCAAGTTCGCGCGGAGAAACCGGGGGCTGGTCGCGGGGCTGGCGACGGCGTTCGTGCTGCTGGTCGCGGGTGTGGTCGGCACGGGCATCGGACTGGGTCGCGCGGTCGTCGCGCGCGACAGGGAGGCGGCGGCACGCAGGGACGCGGACACGCAGAAGGAAGCGGCGGTCGCCGCGCGCAATGCCGAGGAGACGCAGCGCAAGGCGGCTGAAGCCCAGCGCGACAAGGCCGAGAAGATCGCCGAGTTCATGTCCGACACGCTCAAGGGTGCGGGACCCAGCGTCGCCCTTGGGCGCGACACCACCATGCTCAAGGAGATGATGGACGTCGCGGCGGCACGGATCGAGACGGGGGATCTGAAAGATGCGCCCGAGGCCGAACTGCGGCTGCGCGGCACGATCGGGAACACCTACCGCGAACTGGCGCTGTTCGACAGTGCGCTGAGATTGATCGAGCCCGCGCTGGACCTCGCCAGGTCCCTCCACGAGGGCGATCACCCGGACGTGGCGCTGAGCCTGAGCAACATGGCGACCGTGCGCCAATCCATGGGCCGTGCGGCCGAGGCCGAGCCGCTCTTTGAACAGGCGCTGGAGATGTACCGGCGGCTCTTCCCGGGCGACCATCCGGACGTGGCGCAGATCCTGAACAACCTGGCGTATGTGCGCCAGTCTCTGGGCCGCGCGCCCGAGGCCGAGCCGCTCTTTGAACAGGCGCTGGAGATGCGCCGGCGGCTCTTCCCGGGCGACCACCCGGAAGTGGCGCTGAGCCTGAACAACCTGGCGTATGTGCGCGGGTCGCTGGGCCGCGCGGCCGAGGCCGAGTTGCTGCTCCAGCAGGCGCTGGAGATGTACCGGCGACTCTACTCCGGCGACCATCCGAACGTAACGCAGAGTCTGAACAACTTGGCATACGTGCGCCAGTCACACGACCGTGCGTCCGAGGCCGAGCCGCTCTTTGAACAAGCCTTGGAGATGCGTCGGCGGCTCTTCCCGGGCGACAACCCGTTCGTGGCGACGAGCCTGAACAACCTGGCAGGAGTGCGCCAGATACTTGGCCGCGCGTCCGAGGCCGAGTTGCTCTATGAACAGGCCCTGGAAATGCTCCAGCGGCTCTTCCCCGGCGACCACCCGGAGGTGGCAAATAGCCTGAACAACCTGGCGACCGTGCGCCAGTCCCTGGGCCGGGTAGCCGAGGCCGAGCCGCTCTATAGGCAGGCGCTGGAGATGCGCCGGCGGCTCTTCCCCGGCGACCACCCAAGTGTGGCGCAAAGCCTGCACAACCTGGCATACGTGACCTGGTCCTTGGGCCGCGCGGCCGAGGCTGAGCCGCTCCACGAACAGGCTCTGGACATGTACCGGCGACTCTTCCCGGGCGACCATCCGGACGTGGCACAGAACCTGAGAAACCTGGCGTTCGTGCGCCGGTCCCTGGGGCGCGCGGCTGAGGCCGAGCCGCTCTTTCGTGAAGCGCTCGAGATACGCCGGCGCGTTCTGCCACCCGGGCACGCCGCCACACAGGGATCGCTGATCGACACCGCCCAAGTGCTCGAGACGCTCGCCAGGAACGAGGAGGCCGAGCCCCTGTGGCGCGAACTGCTGGAAATCCGCACCGCGACCCTTTCGGCGGGAGATTGGCGCATCCCCAGCGCCACGTCACGCCTCGGCGCATGTCTGCTTGCTCAGAACAAGTTCGCGCCCGCCGAGCCGCTGCTCATCGAGGGCTTCGAGGGCCTTGCCGCGGCGACGGACACGCCGCGCACGCCCGCCGATCGCCTGCGCGAGGCGTGCGAGCGCGTGGTGACGCTGTACGAATCATGGGACAAGGCTGAACCGGGGAAGGGGTACGACGCCAAGGCCGCGGAGTGGAGAGCGAAGCTCGACGCGCTGACCACGCCAACGGAACCCGCGCCTGCCACTTCCGTCGCGCCGAAGTAGCCGGTCCGTCGCCGAGCTGCGCCCCTCTCCAAAGGGCGCGCACCCCATACACGTTGAGACCCTCGGGACTCCCCGGCCGGCACGGTAGACTGCGGTTGGGGTGTGCCCATGCCCGAGCCAGGCTCGAACGACCCGACGATTCCGCCCTCTCAGGCCCGGACGGCGTCCGTTCCAACCGCCGCACCGCCGCCGCGCCCGACGCTCGCGCGCCTTGCGCCCGGCACGGTGGTCTCCCGCTACCGCGTCGAGTCGGTGCTCGGAGAGGGCGGGATGGGCACGGTGTACCGCGCGCGGCAGGAGAAGCCCGCCCGAGAGGTCGCGCTCAAGGTGGTCCGGCCGGGGTACGCGACCGAGCGGATGCTGAGGCGGTTCGAGATGGAGGCGGAGGTCCTCGGGCGCCTGCTCCACCCCGGCATCGCGCAGATCTACGAGGCCGGGACGGCCGACGCCGGCGCGGGACCGCAGCCGTTCTTCGCCATGGAACTGGTCAAGGGCGTGCCGCTCACGAGGTACGCCACCGACCAGCGTCTCTCGACCCGGCAGCGCCTGGAACTGGTCGCCAAGATCTGCGATGCGGTGCAGCACGCGCACCAGAAGGGCGTGATTCACCGGGATCTGAAGCCCGCGAACATCCTGGTGGTGGAGAGCGACGAAGCGACGCAGCGACGGAGCGACGAAGGGGGAGGAGCAAGGATTTCGGGACGCGTGGGCCAGCCGAAGGTGCTCGATTTCGGCGTGGCGCGGGCCACCGACAGTGACATCCAGCAGACGACGATGGAGACCGATGTCGGGGCGATCATCGGGACGCTTCCCTACATGAGCCCGGAGCAGGTGGGGGGCGACCCGGCGGAACTTGATACGCGGAGCGATGTGTACGCGCTGGGGGTGATCGCGTATGAGTTGCTGGTCGGCCGGCTTCCGTACTCGCTCGAACGCACGATGATCCACGAGGCGGCGCGGATCATCCGGGAAGAGGAGCCGACGCGGCTGTCCAGCATCGACCGGGCACTGCGCGGTGATGTCGAGACGATCGTCGCGCACGCGCTGGAGAAGGACAAGGCGCGGAGGTACGGGGCGGCGAGCGCGCTGGCGGCGGATATCCGGCGGTACTTGAGCGATGAACCGATCGCGGCGCGGCCGGCCTCGACGTGGTACCAACTCGCCAAGTTCAGCCGCCGCAACACGGCGCTGGTCGGGGGCATCGCGGCGACGTTCGTGGTGCTGGTCGCGGGGATCGCGGCGACGGCGTTCGCACTGAAACGTGAGAATGAGCAACGCACGCTCGCCCAGGCCAACGAGCAACGCGCCAACGACGAGAAGTCCCGGGCCGAGGCGGAGGCCGAGCGGGCGAAGAAGGCCGAGGCCGAGGAGAAGAAGCGGGCCGACGAGTTGAAGCAGGTCTCGGACTTCCAGGAGAGCATGCTGGCGCAGATCGACCCGACCGAGGCGGGGTACCGGCTCCAGGCGGACCTGAACGCGAAGTTCGCGGCGGCGCTGGAGAAAGCGAACGTGCCCGAGGCCGAGCGGGGCGCGATGGCGGACACCTTCCGGTCGGGCCTTCACCGCGTGAACCTGACCGACGCGGCACGGGAGCTGATCGACCGCACGATCCTGAAGCCCGCGGTGGACGCGATCGACAAGCAGTTCAAGGACCAGCCGCTCGTCGATGCGCAGCTGCGGCAGGTGCTGGCCACTCGCTATCAGGAGTTGGGCCTGTTCGACGCGGCGCACCCGCTCCAGAAGCAGGCACTTGACACCCGGCGGCGTGTGCTCGGAGACACTCACCCTGACACCCTCGCGTCGATCAACCAAATGGGGGTCCTGCTCCTCGCGCAAGGCAACTGGAGTGAATCCGAACGATACCTGAGCGATGCCCTTGCAAAGAAGAGGGAAGTGCTGGGTGAAGATCATCCCGACACGCTCACGGCCATCAGCAACCTTGGGGCGCTTCAATGGTCACAGGGCAGGCTCGCCGAAGCCGAATCTCTCTGCCGCGAGGCGATGGACAGGAGCCGGCGCGTGCTCGGAGATGAGCATCCCGACACGATTACCTCGATAGGCAACTTGGGTTCGTTGCTACACACCCGCGGCAATCTCCGGGATGCCGAGATTCTTGAGCGCGAGGCATTGAGCAAGCGTCGGCGTGTTCTGGGAGAGCATCACCCGCTCACGCTTACATCGCTCAACAACGTCGGGACGTTGCTCAGCGCGATGTCTCGTTTCTCGGATGCCGAGCCGTACAACCGGGAAGCACTGGAAAAGCATCGACGCGTATTGGGGGAGGAGCATCCTTCGACATTGACGGTGATGGACAATATGAGCATGCTGCTGTTAGAGCAGGGCCGATTTGCGGACGCCGAGCCATTGGCACGCGCCGCGCTGGAAGGGAGGCTCCGAGCGCTCGGGCCGGAGCACCCAAGCACGCTCACTTCGCTCAGCAATCTGGGCGCGCTCCTTTGTTCCTTGGGCCGGTTCACGGAGGCTGAGCAGTATTGGCGCGCGGGTTTGGAAGCAGCGCGGCGCGTGCTGGGCGAGGACCACCCGGCCACGCTGACCTCCATCAACAACATGGGTCATTTGCTGCAGATGCAGCGCCGCTATGCTGACGCGGAGCCGTTCGTGCGAGAAGCCTTGGCGAGGAGCCGAAGGGTGCTTGGTGAAGAGCATCCCCACACGCTTCATGCGATCAACAATCTTGGAGTCCTGCTCCTGAACGAGGGCGTGCTTGACGAGGCCGGGGCTTACTTGCGCGAATCTACGGAGAAGTTCCGGCGCGTGATGGGAGAGGATCATCCAGAAACGCTCGAATCGATCGGCATTCTGGGGTGGTTGCATGTTCAACAGGGCAAATACGCCGAGGCGGAATCGAGCTACCGCGAGGCGATGCATCGGAGTGAGCGCCTGCTCGGCGATAACGCCCCGGGCACGCTCGGTTGCATGCAGCGTTTCGTTCATCTCTATACGGCCTGGGACAAGGCCGAGCCCGGCAAGGGCCACGACGCCAAGGCCGCGGAGTGGAAGGCAAGGCTCGACGCGATCAGTTCGCCGGGAGCGGTGGGCAAGCCGGACGCGGGGGCGCGAGAAGCAGAGCCGGCAAAGAATTCGGGCGGATGATGGCCGCGGCGCGAAGGTCAGGACGCGGAAGGACGTCGAGAAGGAGAGAGCGGTAGAACACGAAGCCCTCTCCCCGGCGAAGCGCCGGACCTCTCCCGGCCGGGAGAGGGAGCTTCACGCCACCGTCACGCTCTTGTCCAGGTACACGTCCTGCACGGCGTTGAGGAGCTTCACGCCCTCGGCGAGCGGCTTCTGGAACGCCTTGCGCCCCGAGATCAGCCCCATGCCGCCGGCGCGCTTGTTGATGACGGCGGTGGTCACGGCTTCGTTGAGGTCGCCGGCGCCCTTGCTCTCGCCGCCGGAGTTGATGAGGGGGACGCGGCCCATGAAGTTGTTGATGACCTGGTAGCGGCAGAGGTCGATGGGGTGCCCGCCCTTGCCGGACTCGTCCGAGCCGGCGAGGCTGGTGTACACGCGCTTGTCCCACTTGCCGTAGGACGAACTGCCGGTGTTCAGCGCGGCGTAGCCGCCGTTGTTCACGGGGAGCTTCTGCTTGATGATGTCGGCCTGGATGGTCGCGCCCAGGTGGTTGGCCTGGCCGGTGAGGTCGGCGCTCGAGTGGTAGTCGATCGACTTGCCGTCGGCGCCCTTGACCTTGAAGGCGTTGTTGCGGGCGTAGCACCAGAGGACGGTGACCATGCCCAGGGAGTGGGCCTCCTCGAACATGGCGGAGACTTCCTGGATCTGGCGGCGGGACTCCTCGGAGCCGAAGTAGATGGTCGCGCCGACGGCGACGGCGCCCATCTCGTAGGCCAGCCGCACGGAGCCGTAGAGGGTCTGGTCGAAGGTGTTGGGGTACGACAGGATCTCGTTGTGGTTGAACTTCACGAGGAAGGGGATCTTGTGGGCGTACTTGCGGGCGACGATGCCGAGGACGCCCATCGTCGAGGCGACGGCGTTGCAGCCGCCCTCCAAGGCGAGCTTGACGATGTTCTCGGGGTCGAAGTAGGCGGGCTCGGGGGCGAAGGACGCGCCCGCGGAGTGCTCGACGCCCTGGTCGACGGGGAGGATCGAGACGTAGCCGGTGCCGGCGAGGCGGCCGGTGTTCAGGATCGTCTGGAAGTTGCGGAGGACGGCGATCGGGCGGTCGGAGTGGACCAGGACGCGGTCGATGAAATCGGGGCCGGGGAGCGCGAGCTGGCTGCGCGAGATGGTCCTGGATTCGTGCTTGAGAAGGGCATCGGCCTCGGGGCCGAGGGCGGAACGGATGTCGGTGGGCATGGGGGGTCTCCGTGAGATGGGAGTGTAGGGGGAAAACGCAAAGCGCAAAACGCAAAGCGCAAATGCGGAGGGGCGGGTCATGCCGAGAAGCGAGCGCGGAGCCCCAGATCGCCCAGATGGTCCCAGATTCAGGAAATAGACCCGTGTGGTTGGCAGGGCGTGTGGAGGGGAGAGCGCTGTGAAGGGGAGAGCGCTGTGAGGGGGAGAACCCACCCTCCCGCACTCCCTCCCTCTGGGAGGGAGGAGAGGGAT
>CAZCPB010000165.1:0-9847 GCA_964500365.1 uncultured Phycisphaeraceae bacterium | reverse complement strand
TCGGGCGGGCGCCGGCTGAGCGTGCTCAACGGGTACGCGGCGATGATCGAGCAGCAGATGCGGACGGAGTTCGCGCGGATGTCGCGCGACGGGTTCCTGGCGATCCGCAACCAGTACGCCGACGTCAACGGCGACCGAAACTTCGACGCGGCGAACCCCGCGAGCGACGCGGTGGCGCTGTCGCCGACCGACCCGGCGCCGCGGGCGCGGCGGATCGACGAGATCATGTTCATCGCCAAGGGCGACTACAGCACCGCCCGCGAGCCCTTGGACCCGTCCTACATCGCCCGCTCGGAGCACGCGCGGGTGTACTTCGGGCACGGCCTGCGCCTGCCCGCGTCGGCGGCGCAGAACGCCTACGCCCGGCCCGAGACCGACCACAGCAACCTGCTGGCGCCGCGCTTCGGCCGGCCGGGGGCCGGCGGCGCGGTCGGGGTGAACCGCTACGCCAAGGACTGGACGCTGCTGCGGCACGCGACGCTCCTGGTCCGGCCGCCGACCTCGCGCCAGTCGCTCCCGGGCAACACCGTCTTTGGCTGGAAGCCCAACTCCGCCGCGGGCCGGCAGGTGCTCGAGGACAAGGAGGGGCAGATCGCCCTCCAGCCGGCGGCGGCGAGCCTCTTCCGTTCGGTCGCGCGGCTCAAGCCGGCGCTGGTGCAGGTGAACAACTTCGTGCGTTCCAGCGAGCAGCGCACGCCGGCCTTCAGCTCCGGGATCGTCGACATCGCGTGCAGCGACCTGAGCGACGTGCGCGGCACGATCTACGGGATGACCGTCGCGCCGAGCATGATCACCAAGTACGGCGATTACCCGCCGCGCTCGACCAGCTTCACGGGCTGGACGTTCATGCCGAGCGGCACGGGCGACGCGCTGGCCAAGCAATGGATGGACGAGTGCTGGCCGACGCTGTCGGACCAGTCGGCGACGACGCCCGACGCGGGGACGCGCCTGCGGTGCGAGCCGGGCCCGACGGACTACATCTCGACCATCGCGAGCGCGGGCACGGGGAACGCGGTCGAGGCGGCCTTCCGGCGCGCCGACCAGCTGATGCTTTCGGCCTCGAACTTCATCCCCGGGTGCACGGAGTTCATCGTCGAGTACTCCTTCGGCGTGACGGACCCCGCGACCGGCCGGCTGCTGTGGCACGGCCTGGAGCGCCGCGCCGACACCAACGGCGACGGCGCCGTGACCGCCGCCGACACCTACGTGGTGCGGCCTTACCCGGTGGCGCCGGACGGGAGCAGTGCCAACTCGCAGCTCAACGGGACGTGGTTGCGGCTGGAGTACCAGGCGCAGGACGGCCGGTGGCACACCGACGACACCACCAAGCAGCCCCGCGCCGGGGGGGCGTATCCGGTGCCGGCCTCGCTGATCCACTGGGGCACGGCCAGCGGCCTGATCCGCACGAGCTACTTCGGTTATGTGGACCCGACGGCGACGGCGAGCGACGCGGCGGGACGCCCGTGGGCGTGGCCGACGCTGATCCGTGTGACGATGAGCCTTACCGACCCGGCCAACCCGGCCGTCGAGGAGACGTTCCAGTTCGTCTTCCCGACGGCGGGGAACCCCACGTAGGGCCGGGAACGAACAGGGTTTATGCCTCGCGGGCGCGGAGCGCCCCAGGGCCGGCCGAACGCAGGAGCCTGACATGAACGCGCGTACGAACACCCAGCCCCCGCCCGCCCCGCGCCGCCGCGGCGTGATCGCGCGGCTGCTCCGCGCCGTCGCCGGCACGGCCGCCGGGTACCGGGCCACGCGGCGCGGCTCGTTCCTCGTGCTGGTGGTGGGGACGCTGGCGCTGATGTCGGTCTTCGCGGTGGTGTACATCGCGATCGGGCGCGCGGACACCGGTGCCGCGGCGGGGGTGCAGCGCAACGCCGTCCGCGACAACGTGCCGCAGCAGTTCGCCGACTACGTGGGCCGGGTCTTCAGCGACAGCCTCTTCTCGATGGCGCCGCTGTCGGACACCTCGACCTCGCTTCCCTCCGAGCTGCAGAACAAGCGCCTGCGCAAGGCATGGACGATGGCGGGCCTTGACCCGCGTGACACCGTCGCGACCTTCGACCCCGCGGGAACGAGCACGGACCCCGCGCTCTCGTCGCTGATGCCCACGAGCCTGGCGCTCAACAACACCGAGGACGAGTACCTTCAGTACACGGACTGGCTGAACATCTCGGCGCTGGCGCCCAGCGGCGTGCCCGTGAATCTGCACAACCTCCGCGACAACTTCGAGGCCACGCCCAACGAGCTTCGCAACAATCTCAAGCTGCTCGACGGCAACGGCAACTCCACGACGCAGACGGCTTTCGGCACTGCGCTCCCGACCGGCGGCGCGTTCGAGGACCTCGTTCCCTGGTACTACTGGACGCACCAGCGCGGGATGCACCAGCCGACAACGAAGGTCGGCGCTCTGCCGGATTCTCCCGATTATCTGCCCTACCAGTACGCGAGCGCCAGCGGCTCGGGCATGTTCGACTCGCGCTGGTTCGAACTGGTCCAGCCGCGCTTCGACACGAGCGGCAACATCGAGGGCTTCACGAACCTGCTCGAAGCGCCGTCGAAGTACCGCTACTTCATCGCGGCCAAGGCGGTCGACCTGAGCGGGCTGGTGAACGTCTCGACGGCGGGCGACTACCGCCAGAAGCCGACGGCCGAGTACCCGGCGGGGTTCACGCCCGCCGACGTCGACGCGCGCCGCATCTTCACGCTCCAGGACTTCACCTTCCAGACCAGCGGCACCGGGCCGGGGTTCTGGAAGGACGCCCAGACGGGCTCGTACGCCGATTTCGTCCAGCCGGGCGATCCGAAGGACTCGGCGGACTACACCGACTACGCCGATCTCAATGACCCCACCGCGACGCCGCGCCTGATCGGCGAGAAGGCGTACGCCGCGCTGCTCGAGGCGATCGAGTCGGGGCGGGTCAGCGCCAAGACCGAGGAGACGCTGCCGGTCTACTTCGCCGACGCCGAGGTCCGGGCGGACTCGTACCTGGACTACAGCGCGTACGACTCGTCGGTCGTCAGGGAGGGCGGCGCGTACCGCGTGGGCGCGCTCTTCTCATCGGAAGACCTGATCGACCTCTTCGCGTTCCGCGGGTGGAACCACCCGGGCATCGATTCGACGCTCGAGCGGATCGTCGGCGGGCGCGATCTCACGGGAACCGCGGGGAAGAACGAGAGCAGGTTCAGCGTGCTGCGCGACAACCGGCCCTTCGCGGTGGAGCGCGACGCGATCGACCTCGACAACGACGGCGAGGCCGACGACAAGGCGATGCTGGCCCTGTTCGCCAACGCGCGCCAGTACCTGACGACGGTCAGCGGGAACCGGCCGCTGCGCTCGACGATCTTCAGGGACGGCGACGTGCTGGCCGACCAGATCTCCACGACCGAGGTCAAGGTGTCGATCGACGCGGGGCCGGCCAAGACGTTCCCGGTCTACGCCCAGGCGCTGATCCCGGCCTCGGCCGTGCCGGCGACTTGGTCGGGCGGGACGAGCGCCTCGGACTTCAACAAGCACCGGGCCCTGAACTACGGGGCGATGTCGGCCGAGGTGGGCCTGCAGGTCGCGGCGAACATGTCGGTGAACCTCGACCGGATGCTGAACTGGAACACCACGCCGCGGGCGTACACGGTGCTGGTGCACGAGGGGTTCCGGAGCCAGCTCGAGCAGGACCGCGCGGCGGGGACGGGCCCCGGCGGGAGCGGGGGCAAGGGCAAGGAGATCAAGAGCCGCAAGTTCAAGCAGTCGTGGTGGGTCGAGGACGGCTCGTCCACGGGCGCGCTGGACTATGGCAACGAGGACGATGTCTCCGGTTCGAACCTGGCCAAGAGCGGTACGACGACCACGGCCGCGGCGTTCAACGTCTTCGGAGTGGGCCCCGAGCCTGTGCTGACGTCGGTGGCGACGATGACGCTGTATACGGATGCGCCGGAGGACGCGACCGACTTCGGTTCGGGCGGCGATCCCGACTGCACGCAGGACTCGAGCGCGGGCTCGGGCGACGAGGTGACGATCAACGGCAGCCGCGATCCGGCGAACCCGGACTACATCCTGCAGATCGTGGCGTTCCAGCTCACCAACCCGTACGACGTGACGATCAACCTGACGCCGACCGTCGCCGCCAACGATGCGACCAGCGCCCCGTACGACTACTACATCGAGTTCGGGCAGCGGCAGTTCCGGATCGGCAAGCTCAACCGCGAGAACCCCGGCGACGTGGTCCAGCCGGTGTCGCTCGCGCCGGGTGCGACCCGCGTGTTCTACGCGACCAATACATCGCTGCGGACGGCGGCGCTTCGCCTTCGCAACGTCATGCGCGAGCTGGGGTCGGCGACGTACCTCTCCGGCTGGGAGACGCCCGAGGACGCCCTGGGCCGGTTGAACCGCCTGATCGACCTGCAGCTTGCCGTCGCGCCGGGCTCGCTGTCGGGCACAAATCCCGCCGACTACGAGCCCGTGTGGATCGAGCCCTTCACCGACAGCCTTGTGCCCGCGGGCGCGGGCGCTTCGTCGTTCAACGCGATCAAGCGCGGCCAGCGGAACCCGTACCAGGACGACCAGTACATCGACCTGCTCGAGGCCGCCGACAAGTCCGGCGATCCGCACGCCGAGATCTCGATGAAGACCGTGCGGCTGTGGCGGGCGATGCGCAGCACCGTGAGCGCCATCGTCAACAGCAAGGGCGAGTTGCCGCGCCAGCCGACGGACCCGCTCCCCGAGCAGTTCCTCGAGAACGACATGCTCGTGGACCGGATCCGCGACGGCACGAACAGCTCGTTCCGCCCGGCGCTCGATTGCCGCCTTCCCGAGTCGAACCAGTTCGTGTCGGGGAGCGAGGGGTTCAGCGAGGACGACCCGGACAACGACCCGGGCGACAACACGGGCTTCTCGCTCTTCACGTACGGCGTGGTCCGCAGGCCGGGCGACCCCGAGCAGGGCTCGATCCCGATCGGCGGGGTGCCCGCGTACATGCTCGAGGCGCACTTCTCGAACGGCAACTTCAACGTGCTGAGCCCGGACTACAAGAAGAGCACGGGCAACGCCTTCGACCGGGACTTTTTCCAGAACCGCGGCGCCGACGTGATTTCCGGGGACAACATCAGCGCCGGCACGACGATGGGCGCGCTCATCAATCGCCTGACGGCGCCGTTCAACCGGCCCTCGTTGCTGCCGTACGAGGCGTTCACGGAGGAGCCGGGCGACTGGGGCGACCCCAAGCTGAATCACTCGGGGCTCTCCTGGCTGGGGCCGTACCAGAACCACAGGCCGCTCCTGCCGGGCAGGCTCGAGAAGGACAGCGTGCGCCTGGGAGATGCGCTCTTGCCGCTGGCCTTCGGGCCGATGCAGTTCATCTTCGACCAGACGATCAACCCCGGCTCGCCTGCCGCGAGCGATCCGAACTACCTCGATGAGACCTGGCTGACGACGGGTGAGATCCTCGCCCTGGTCACGGGCCAGGACCGCGTGCTCAAGAGCACCCCGGCGCCGAGCAACTATTTCGCCGGGCTGTACACGTACCGCCTGATCGGGCCCGCCGGCGGCGCCTCGCTCGCGGGCGTGCCCGCCCCGTACATCACCGACAAGGGGCAGGTCGCGATCGACCGGTTCGTGCCCTTCTACGACGACGTCAGCGCGGTGTCGCCGCCCAACGTGCCGTACTTCGAACCGGGCGACTATCGGATCGGCCTGGGGATCCCGGCGGCGCTGGCGGTGCTGGACGGGTTCATCGCCCCCGAGCTTGCCGCGTACGGGTCGGTGAGCAAGTCGATCCCGGGCCAGGTGAACGTGAACCCGGCGCCGCTGCCGGTGCTGCGGGCGCTGCCGATGCTGGCGCCGACGACCGAGACGGGCGCGTGGTGGTGGACGGGCTCGGGCACGGCCGACCTCGGCTCGACGACGCTCACCGACCGGTGCGACATCGCGGCGACGGTCGCGGCGTACCGCGACAAGGTTCTGGTGCGCCACCGCGCGGGCAGCCCGCGCAACGGGCCGATCGGCCAGGCGTTCAACGGCGACTTCCGAGACACCGCGAACGTCAAGCCCAACGAAGTCGACAAGCTCGACGGCCGGTTCACCTCGGGCGGGGTTCCCGGCGTCCGCGAATTGCCGGGCTTCCGCTCGCTGGGCGAACTGCTCATGGCCCGCTACTCGGACCCCAACGCCAACCCGCCCACGCCCCCCGACCGGGCCAGCATCGACGACCTCGGTCGCTACGCGCAGGCCGGGAACAAGCGTACCGCCAACCACGGCCTGGGCATCGACAGCGTGACGTACAAGGACTCGGCGGGCAAGGACATCGTCACCGACGCCCAGGGGACGCTGGCCCAGCAGATGGCGATCGCCAACGGCGTCTTCAACACCGTGACCACGCGCAGCGACCTCTTCGGGGTCTGGTTCGTGGTGCACGGCTACCAGCGGTCGGACGTCGAGGGGCTGGACCCCACCGAGCCGATGGTCCCGAGCGTCCAGCGCCGGTTCTTCATGGTGATCGACCGCTCGGAGGTCGTGAAGAAAGGCCAGAAGCCGCGGATCGTGCTTATGCAGGAACTGCCGATGTAAGTCCGCCCGAGGGTTCGGGAGTATCCGCGATCGTCGAACGGTTCCGTGCCCGCACGGAACCGTTTTTTGTCGGCACTCGATGGCGGGTCGGCCTCGGACGAGTCCGGCGCCGTAAAGTCCCCGGCCATGCCGCCCGGCAAAGCACTGCGCCGATCACGTCGCCGCCCGCTCTTCATCGCGATCAGCATTGCGCTGCCGCTGGCGCTGCTGCTGGCGCTCGAGGGCGCGCTGCGGCTCTTCGGCTTCGGCGGGTACCCGGCGACGTTCCAGCGCGTGGGGACGCTCGATGACGGCTCGACGCTGGTCATCACCGACAACCCCGGGCCCGCCTCGTACTTTTTCGCCAACCGCTCGCGTCCCGGGACGCTCAGCCAGTCCAGCTTTGTCATGCCCAAGCCAGCGGGGGTTTTCCGCATCGTCATCGCGGGGGAGTCGGCGGCCAAGGGCTTCCCGCAGCCCAAGGTGCTCGGCTCGGCCTCGTTCCTGCGGGCGATGCTCCAGGACCTTGTCCCCGAGCGGACGATCGAGGTGATCAACCTCGGCACGACGGCCGTCGCGGCGTACCCGGTGCTCGGGATGCTGACCGAGTCGCTCGAGTATGCGCCCGACCTCGTCGTCATCTATGTGGGCAACAACGAGTTCTTCGGGTGCTACGGCGTGGCGTCGCTGCACTCGGCGGGGCGGTCTCCGGCGATGATCAGGCTGCTGCGGGCGTTCCGCTGGACGGCGGTCGCGCAGCTCATCGACGCCAAGATCCTGCCCGCGACGGCGAGCGGCGACAAGACGCTGATGGAGACGATGATGGGGCGGTCGTTCATCGCGAGCGACGACCCCGCGCGGGCCGCCGCGGCAAGGAATCTGGGCGTTTTCGTCGGCGAGATGATCGAACGCTGCCGCGAGCGCGGCGTGCCCTGCGTCGTGTGCACGCCGCCGTTCAACGAGAAGGACCTGGCGCCGTTGGGGGAGCCCGACGTGCGCGGGCTGGGCACGGCCGAGATCCTGTCGGTCAAGACGCGGCTTGACGGCGCGGCGGCGAAGCTTGGCGCGGGCGATGCGCCGGGCGCCAGGGCGGGCATCGAAGAAGTCCTGAAAGCCGTGCCGCGGCACGCGACGGCGTGGTACCTGCTGGGGCGGGCGCTGGCGGCGTCGGGCGACGAGTCCGGCGCGGCGGGGGCGTTCTGGAAGGCGCAGGACCTCGACACGATGCCGTGGCGCCCGCCGGCCGCGTCGGTCGAGGCGGTCCGCGGCGCCGCGAAGGAACGGGGCGCGGTGCTGTGCGACCTCGTCGAGTCGTTCCGCGCGGAGAGCCCGGGCGGGGCCGTGGGCTGGGACCTGATGGACGACCATGTGCACCCGAGCCTGCGGGGCCAGGACCTGGTGGCGCGGTCGATCGTGCGGACGCTGGCGGCGGAGAAACTGGTGCAGGGTCTCGAGCCCGGGGAGCCGGAGACGCTGCCCGACTGGCGCCTCTACGCCGAGCGGCTGGGCTCGAACGCGTACGAGACGTACGGGGTCGCGCACACGCTCCGCGTGCTCTTCAACATCCCGTTCTTCAGGGAGACGAATCCCGGGGCGTTCGCGCGGTTCGACGCGGCGTGCAAGGAACTGGAGACGCGCGTGTCGGACGAGGTGCGCGCGGCGCTGCGGGACTGGCAGAAGCCCGAGAGCCACCTCGGGGGCGAGCAGCGGCCGATCTCGGGGATGGTGGGACGCAAGCTCATCGCGGAGCGCAGGCCGGCGGAGGCCGAGCCCCTGTTCCGGGCGGCGGCGGGGAGCGTGCCGGCGTACAGCTCGTGGAACATCGAGTTCACGTACTACATGCTGGCGTGCCGGCTGGCGACGCGCGCGGGTGGCGCGGCGGTGCTGGACGGCGAGGAGAAGGGCCTTGCGTCGTCGGCGGTCGCGCGCTGCGAGGTGCTGCTGCAGCGGGGGCGTTCGCCCAGCGGGCAGGCGGAGCGGTTCGCGGGCCGGCTCTGCCAGCTCATGGGGGACCACGAGCGGGCGATCCCGTTCCTGCGGATGGCCGCCGAAAAGCTCTTCGAGACGGACAAGGTGGCCAACGACCAGGCGCTGGTGGAGGCGTACGTGCGGACGGGGAAACCAGAGCTTGCGCGGGCCGTCGTTCGGGCGGGCATCGACAACAGCGGGAAGTATGCCGATATGTACCGTCGGATGGAGGGCCTGATCAAACCCTGACGGGTTCTCGTTCGAACTGTGGTGGTCCGGGAATACCTGCGATGACGGCGATCCTCGGCATTTCGGCGTACTACCACGACTCCGCGGCGGCGGTGGTCGTGGACGGGCAGATCGTTGCCGCGGCGCAGGAGGAGCGGTTCACGCGGGTGAAGCACGACCATCGGTTCCCCCGGAACGCGGTGGGGTTCTGCCTGGAGTACGCGGGGCTGACGCCGGGGGACCTGGACTACGTCGGGTTCTATGACAAGCCGCTGCTGAAGTTCGACCGGCTGCTGGACACGTACTTGGCGTTCGCGCCGTCGGGGTTCAGGTCGTTCGCCGAGGCGATGCCGATGTGGATGCGCCAGAAGCTGCGGCTGACGCGCGAGATGCGGAAGGAGCTGGGCGACCGGTACACGAAGCGGTTCGTGTTCACCGAGCACCACGAGTCGCACGCCGCGAGCGCGTTTTTTCCTTCGCCGTTCGAGCACGCGGCGGTGCTGACGATGGACGGGGTGGGGGAGTGGGCGACGGCGTCGTTCGGGGTGGGGCGCGGGAACCGGATCGAGCTGACGCACGAGCTGCGGTTCCCGCACTCGCTGGGGCTCTTGTACTCGGCGTTCACGTACTTCTGCGGGTTCAAGGTCAACAGCGGCGAGTACAAGCTGATGGGGCTGGCGCCGTACGGGGAGCCGAAGTACGCGGACCTGATCCGCGAGAAGCTGATCGACCTCAAGGCCGACGGCTCGTTCCGCATGGACATGCGGTACTTCAACTACTGCCAGGGCCTGACGATGACCAACGCGAGGTTCGCGGGGCTGTTCGGCGGCCCGGCGCGTGCCCCCGAGACGCCGATCACGCAGCGCGAGATGGACCTGGCGGCGAGCGTGCAGGCGGTGACCGAGGAGATCATGCTGCGGATGGCGCGGCACGTGCACGCGGTGACGGGCGAGAAGAACCTGTGCATGGCGGGGGGCGTGGCGCTGCTCGGGTACGAGCAGGGGGCCTACGTGCTGCGGGTGGGTTGGAGCTAGGCGCCCAGGGGCGAGCTGATCGAGCTGTTGCGCCACGCCGCCGCCGCGACCCGCCCTGCGCTCGAGGCGGCCGAGGCCT
>CAZCPB010000164.1:0-9970 GCA_964500365.1 uncultured Phycisphaeraceae bacterium | reverse complement strand
CGGGGATGATGTGGCGGCCGAGCTTGGTGGCGAGGATGACGGTCTCGATGAACTCCGAGTCCTTGAAGCCGTTGCACACGATCGGCATCTGGGGAAGGTTCTCGGTCAGCCCGAGGACCGCGAGCAGTTCGGGCTTGCTGCCGGCCTCGAGCCCGAAGCCCAGTTCCTTGCCGCAGTCGCGGACCTCCTCGCACAGGGGCCGCTGCTGGTTCACCTTGATGGGGAAGACGCAGCAGTAGGAGCCGGTGTAGGCGTGGTCCTTGATGGCCTGGTCGAAGGCCTGGCGGATCTCGGTGAGGCGGTGCTTGAGGAGGTCGCGGAAGCGGATGATCACGGGGGTCGAGATCTCGCGCTCGCGGAGGCCCTCGACCACCTCGTACAGGTCGATCTGGCGCTTGGGGTCGCGCTCGGGCATGACGACCAGGTGGCCCTCGTCGTTGACGCCGAAGTACCCGAGGCCCCAGTCGCGGACGGCGTAGAGCTTCGCCGCGTCCTCGCACGTCCAGGGACGCGCGGTCGCGGGGCGGTTGGGGTTCCCCGGCGCGCCGGGGGCGAGCGAAACGCTCGAAGGTGTGATGGTCGCCATCGTGTTCGGTTCAACCAACGGGTCGGCGCGGCGGGTAAATACTCTTCGCGTGCGCCGCGGGTGCGGTTTGGGGTCGAACGCCGGCGGGACCGGCTCGTGGCCACAAAAAAGATAGCGATTTCTTCGCCCGGGACAACCCTCCGGGCCACAAACCCGCACAATCGCGCGGGCCGGTTCAGTACCACGACGACCTGAGTTTGACGTCGGCGTTCTTCCACGCCTCCTTGAACTCGGCCTCGAACGGGCGGGCTTCGTCGTCGAGTTCGCGGGCGCGGAACGACCTGCCGATGCCGTAGAGCGACCACCCGTTGGCGGGGTTGCGCTTCAGATCCTCGCGGTAGACCTCCGCCGCGCGTGCGTGGTCGCCGGATTCCATGAGCATGGCGCCCAGGGCCTGGCGGACGGGCGCGTACCAGTTCGAGGGCTCGTCGTAGCGCAGGCCGTCCTCGAGCTCGATCGCGGTGCGGAAGTTCTGCTCGGCGACGGCCCAGCGCGACTTCGACGCGGCGATCCGGCCCTGGAGCAGGTGCCGGGCGATGGTCAGGAGCGTGCGGCCGCTGTTGAGGAACTTCTTGCTCTCGGCGGGCGTGGCGTTCAGGGCGGCGACGACCTGGGCCAGTTCGCCCTCGGCCAGCTCGATGTCGCCCTTGGACAGGAGCGCCAGCCCCCGGGCGTACGAGCGCAGCGCCGCGGGGAAGGGCATGCCCGGCGGGACGGGCGGCTCGGCGAGCACCTCGTCCCAGCGGCCGAACCGCGCGAGCATCAGGACGGGCTGGGCCAGCAGGCCGTCCATCTCGGGCATGGACGCGAACATCCCCGGGGGGAGCGCGGCGAGCATTTCGCGTGCGGTCCGGATGGCCTCGGCGCTGCGGCCCTGCATGGCCGCCGCGGCGGACAGAAAGTGATAGTTATGTGCCGCGTACATCGCGTAGAACCCCGGCGGCCCCCCCACCGCCGCGAGGTACGTCTTATCCACCTCGATCGCCCGCCGGTTGGCCTCGCAGGCGTCCTCGTAGCGTCCGAGGCGCATGTAGATGTGGGAGGGCATGTGGACGAGGTGCGCGGCACCGGGCATGAGGCCCGGGAGCCGCTCCGCCGCGCCCAGGGCCTTCTCCGGGTTGGGCGACGCTTCAACCGCGTGGATGTAGTAGTGGTTGGCGCCGGGGTGGTCGGGGTGCGTGGCCAGGATGGACTCGAGGATCGCGACGATCTCGCCGGTCCCGGGCTGGGGCGTGCCGTCCGGCTTCCAGAGGTCCCACGGCCGCAGGGTCATGAGCGACTCGGCGAACAGCGCACGCACATCGGGATCATCCGGGAACTGCTCCATCGCGGTCCGCATTTCCTCGGCGTAGGCCCGGTCGAGCGCGGCTTGGCCCTCGGTCGTGTCGGGGGGCGACTGGGCGAAGCGCCTCGACACCGCCCGGATCAGCGCCTGCTCGACGGGCGAGGCCGAGGCCGCGAGTTCGCCTGCTTTCCTTGCCGCGGCATACCCCGCCAGGGCGCGATCGGGCATCGCGGGGACGTTGATGTTCGGGGCCAGGGACATCGCGATGCCCCAGTGGGCCATGGCGCAGCCGGGGTCGAGCCTCGCGGCCTCCTCGAATGATCGCTGGGCCTCGTCGAGGTTGAACGCCCATAGGAGGCGCAGACCCTGGTCGAAGAACTGCCGGGCCGCCGGGTTGGTCGTCGTCACCGGCCGGTGGGAGCGCCCGAGGTTGTCGAAGAGGATCGCGCCGCCGGCTGGCGCGGTCGGGGTCATGGCGCCGTGCCCGCCCTGGGCGAGCGCGTTCGAGAGTGTCAGCACGCCGGCGAGGAACGCGCCGGCCCAGGTCCGAGTAGTCATGACGATCCCTCCGCGGTGACCGGGGTTGGACGGAAGAGTAGTAATGAAGTTCCGCGGTGCCGGGGGCCGCTCACCCGAGCATCTTGGGGAGCCGGGCCGGCTCGCCGGTCTCCATGACAGCACGGACGTGCTTTCGGAGCCGGTCGAGGAGGTTCCAGTAGAGCACGAGGGCGATGAGCGGGCCCACCATCGCGGCGAAGCACCCGACGCACGTCAGAACCGGGAGGAGCCAAGCGTACGTTTTCGTACGCCGCACGATGTGCTGGTCGGGGACCCGTCCGCCGAGCCAGCGGGTGTACCGCATGGTCGCGAAGAACTGAACGGCCCACGCCGCGAGCCCCGCGAGGCTGTTGAGAAGTTCGATCAAGCCGGCGATGCCGGGCGCACCGGGCGAAGCGGATGCGGCCGGGGCCAGCACCGAAAGCAACAGGGAGACAATCGAGGTTGCCGCGAGCACGGCGACCGAGCCCCGGACGATCCGTCGCGCCGCGTTCTGAGCCTCGACCGCCACCTGACCAGGATCCGGCTGGGTGAAGAGCCAGAGACCCCAGAGCATCATGGCGGTGATGAGGATCGCGACGATGCCCGTCAACCACTCGACCGCCGGCGCGCCCCCGGTCGCGATGGTCAGCGCGAGCGCCCCGAGCATGAGAATGATGAACAGCAGGATTCCGTTGAGCACGAGCGACAGACCACGCCGGAGCGTCGCGAGGTATTCCGGCGCCGCCGCGGCGAGCGTCGGCTCGCGGAGCGAAAGGGCGACGTCGGTGCCGCACTCGGGGCACTTGCCGTGGTCGAACAGACCTCGCAGCGAGTACCCGCAGCGGATGCAGTAGCGGTCCTGGTCGACGGTCACACCGGGCACGCGGTCGCCGGCGGCCGGAGGCGCGTCCGCCGCGCCCGACCCGGGAGAGATCGGCGCATCGCTCATGCGCGCCAGTCTATCCGGCCGAAGGATCGGGGTTACGCCACCCCGGCCAGCCGCCCCTTGCCCAGCACGCGATCGGCGTACTCGTTCATGGCGTCGCGGAGCTGCTCGAAGCTCTCGAGCACGTAGTAGATCGGCTGGAAGTGGTCGATCTCGAAGTCGGTCTCGCAGACGCGGTCGAGGTCGAAGGGGCGGTACTCGGCGACCTCGCGGGGCGTGCAGTCGGGGGTCTCGCGACCTTTCTTTTCCCACTGGCCCTTCAGCGAGTACTCGCTCTCGCCGTGGCTGGAGACCAGGCCGCTGCCGTAGATCTTGACGCGGCCTTCCTCCTTGATCAGCCCGAACTCGACCGTGAACCAGAAGAGCCGGCCGAGGCGCTTGACGTGGTGCTCGTCCTCGCAGAGCAGCGCGGCACGCCCGTAGGTCTGGAGGAAGTCGGCGAAGACGCGGTGGGCGTGGAGCGGCACGTGCCCGAAGACGTCGTGGAAGATGTCGGGCTCGGGGAGGTAGTCCATCACCTCGCGCGGGCGGATGAGGACCGTGGTCGGGAACTCGCGCTGCGCCAGGCACGCGAAGAACGCCTTGGCCGGCAGGTACCCCGGCACGCCGTAGCTGGCCCAGTCGCTCTGGGCCTGCAGGAACTTGTTGATGCCGTCGAGGCGCGTCCCCTTCTTCACCGGCACGCCCCCGGCGATCGTGATGTCGCCGTCGAGTGTGACGTCGTCGAGCAGGGGGATCCGGTCGCGGCTCAGCCGCAGGATCCTGAGACCCTCGATGAACGTGCGGCTGACCTGCTGCTCCAGAACTTCCCAGCGCCTATCGAACATTTCCCGCCATACATCGTGGTTCTCGGGGGTGTACTTCTCGTACTGCTGCGTGATGTAGAACCGGTCGGCGTCGATGTGCGAGGCGGGCGTCCCCGGGGCGGCGTCGGCGGCGGCCTGCGCGGCGCGGGCCTCGTCGGAATCGATGATGTTGTTGTAGCGGATGTCCTGGCGCATGGCTGTCCTCCCGATGCCCCGTGCATTCTATTGCGGTGTGCGCGGGCGTTCACTCCGTGCCATCGCCGCCGACGGGCGCTCCCCCGGGGAAGACCACGGCGGGCGGGTGCGAGCGGGCCTTGCGGTAGCGGTGCTCGAAGAAGTGCGGGTCCTTGCGGAACTCGGCGCACATCGCCTTCACGAAGCGACGGCCGCACTCCGGGCAGCGCCCGGACCCTTCGAGGCCTTCGAGCGAGTAGCCGCAGTGGATGCAGAAGTCGTCGGTGCGGGCGCTCACGCCGCGACGGATCGCGCCGAGCACGACCGTCACCGCCACGCCGACCGCGAAAAGCCAGAGCTTGAACCCGTGCACCCAGCCGCCCGCGCCCGCGGCACGCCCGGCGAACGCCAAGGCCGCGGGGTACGCCACCATGAAGCCGACCGCCGGGAGCAGCAAGAGCCACTTCCAGCCGATCGACCTGAGGATGTCGGGAACCCCGGGCCGCCAGAAGGGGACCTCGGCTCCTTCGAACATCAGGACGAACTCGGGGGTCAGCGCATCGTCGGGCTGCGGCGGCAGGTCGACCGGGGAGGCGTAAATCCTCGGCGGGAGCACGCCGGGCGCGGCGGTCGGTTCGGTCGGAACTGCGGGCGTGCCCGGCGTCATCGCGTCGGACCCGTCCGCGCGCGGCCGGCCCGGCGTGGTACGCTCGCCGCTTCACGAGAGAACCGTCCCATGACCATGCCCGTAACCACGACGTTCACCATAGCAGGACACACGATCAGGGAGTACCGCGGCATCGTGCGGGGGATCATCGTGCGGGCGCCGACCATCTCGCAGGGCATCCTCGGCGGGCTCAAGTCGATCGTCGGTGGGCGGATCGGGGCGTACACCGAGATGTGCGAGCAGGCCCGCCAGCAGGCGTACGAGCTGATGATCGATCACGCGCGGGCGGTCGGGGCCAACGCGATCGTCGGCTTCCATTACGACGCATCCGACGTCGGTGGCTCGACCAAAGCAACGGAGGTCCTCTGCTACGGGACCGCGGTCGTGATCGAGCCGGTCGCCTCGAATGGCGGAAACCCGGGTTGAATTTGCGGTTGCACGACCCCGTCCAGTTTGTATGATGATTCTTTCATGCACTCTCACCCGGCGGGAAGGGGGCGACGATGGCGATTGATCTT
Source organism: uncultured Phycisphaeraceae bacterium (assembly GCA_964500365.1). Classification (GTDB taxonomy): domain Bacteria; phylum Planctomycetota; class Phycisphaerae; order Phycisphaerales; family UBA1924; genus CAZCPB01. The sequence goes on along the minus strand of CAZCPB010000164.1, from coordinate 4,448 downwards.
GAACTCTACGAGAAGTACTCCGGCCGCAAGGGCGATCCGCGGACACGCCTCGGTCAGGCGCTCGCCAAGGAAGCCAAAGTGAAGCAGGAGCGCGACGCCATGCCCAAAGGCGTCAGCGGGGGCATCCGCACGACGTTGAAGCCGGGGATCTGGGCCAATCTTTGGCACTGGTTCAAGGATCGATCCCGGGACCAGGGCAAGTGAACGCCGTCCAGGCCTGAGCGTTCGAGACCGCCTGCCCGGGCGCGATCGCGTCGTGCGGGCTGTTCTGTTCCCTTCGCCGGTTCACCGCGGCAGCAATGCTGTCTTCGGGATGCGGACGCACGATCGGCACGTCGGAGCCGAACAGGAGCGACGCACCGGGCTCGAGGCCCGCGTCGATCATGTCGCGAAGGGGCAGCACGCGCTCGAGCCGGTGCGGAAGGTACCGCCGCAGGGCCTCGACGTCGTAGAGCAGGTGGCAGGGCTGGACGCTGGCGGTGACGCCGAGTTCGGCGAAGCGCGGCACGTCCGCGGCGTCCACGATCTCGGCGTGCTCGATGCGAAGAACATCCTCGCGAGCGCGGCCGTCACCCTCCATGGCCGCCGCGTCCAGGCACGCCCGGACCGCGCCGTCGCCGATCGCGTGCGCGGCGAGGCGGAGGCCGGCATCGCGGCAGCGCCGGATCGCCGCGGCGATCTCTCCGACGGTCATCAGCGGCTTGCCGCGTTCCATGCCCGGCATCGGGTCGCGGAACGGTTCGAGCGTCCACGCGGTGCGGCTGTTGAGCGTGCCGTCGGTGAAGACCTTGGCCCCGGCCAGCCGCAGCCCCGAGCGCCGCCACGCCTCGGCACTGAGCAGGGCGCGGTCAAAGTCCTCGAGCGGGACGTAGAGGTCAACGCGGAGCGCGAGGCCTCCTCGGTCGAACAGTTCGGCGAGGAGCGGGCCCAGCCACGGCTGGGCGAGCATGTCGTGCACCTCGACGAAGCCGTGGGCGGCAAGATCGGCGAGGGCCGCGGCGACATGCTCGCGGCGCTGGGAGGGTCCGGGCTCCGGCGCTGCCTGCCACACGAGACGTGCCGCGCTCTCGAGCAGAAGTCCGGTGGGCGCGCCGGTGCGGGCGTCGCGGCAGATGACGCCCCCGGGCGGGTCGGCGGATAGCGCGCGAACCCCCGCCGCCACGAACGCTCGCGAGTTGCACGCGAGCGCGTGGTGGTCGAACGACATCACCGCTCCGGGACGGTCGGGGATGGCGCGGTCAAGTTCGGCCAGGTCGGGCCAGCGCGCCTCCGCCCATCCCTCCGGCCTTGCCCCGTGGGCGAGGAGCCACGCGCCGGGTTCGAGGCCGGCCGCCTCGCGCCCCAGCAGGTCCAAACACTCGCCGACGCTCGCGCACGCGGCGAGGCTGAGCATGGACAGCGACCGGCCGTGCGAGGCGATGTGCGCGTGCGCTTCGCGGAGCGGAGGACGGGCGGGCGTCGACGGCGGAAGGCTCATGGGGATTCCGGCGGGATTCTGCTCCGGACGCATCAACTCTACCATCCGATGGCCGGTATCACCGGGTGGACAGCAAGGAGAAACCGATGGTGGATGCTCTGCTCGGCGTGATCGCCGCCGCGGCGATCTTGGCGGCCCCGGACGACGGCGTTTCGCCCGGCGCGGCGGAGTGGATCAGGGCCCGGGCGGTCCCCTTCGCGACCAGCGAGGCGGGGAACGGCTTCGATGACCTCGCGCCGCTGGACGCGATGATCGGCGACGCCCGGATCGTGAGCCTGGGCGAGCCGACGCACGGCACGCGCGAGGCGTTCCAGATGAAGCACCGGCTGCTGGAGTACCTCGTCGAGAAGAAGGGCTTCCGGATCTTCTCGATCGAGGCGAACATGCCCGAGTCGTTCGCCCTCAACGAGTACGTGGTCGAGGGCAGGGGCGACCCGCGGAAGCTGATCGCGGGCATGTACTTCTGGACGTGGAACACAATGGAAGTGCTCGACATGGTCGAGTGGATGCGGGCGTGGAACGCCGCGCATCCCCCGGGGCCCGGCGAGCGGCCGCTGCGGTTCACGGGGTTCGACATGCAGACGTCGACGGTGGCCGCGCGCCTCGCGGCGGAGTTCCTGAGCGCGCACGCGCCCGACCTCGCGGACGGGGCGACCGAGGCGTTCGCGAGCGCGGAGAAGCTCAACTACAACATGGGCGCGACGGCGGCGGGCTTCGCCTCCGCCACGGGCACGTTCCCGGCGGCGGCGGCCAAGGGCAAGAAGCTCGTGCTCTCGGGCTGGATCCGCACCGAGGACGTCGAGGGCTGGGCCGGGATCTGGTGGCGTTGCGACACGCCCGACGGGCCCGGGGCGTTCAACAACATGCAGGGGCTCAACATCACCGGGACGAAAGACTGGGCCCGGTACGAGTTCACCCTCGAGTGCGACCCCGACACCGTGAACATCAACTTCGGGTGCCTGCTCGCCGGGGACGGCACGGCGTGGTTCGACGACCTGGAACTGACCCTCGACGGCGTGAAGTTCGAGGACCCCGGGTTCAGCTTCGACTTCGAGAACGACGCGGCGAACTTCCTGAACCTGCCGCAGGGTCTGTACGCCGGGGCTCGCGTTGAGTCGGCGCCGCGCTCGGGGAAGAAGTGCCTCCAGATCCGCAAGGTGGCCGAGGCCAGGCCCGAAGAGGCGGTCGATCCCAAGGCGGCGGTGGCCGGCGTCAAGGGCGTGCTGAACGCGATGATCGCGCGGCGCGGGGCGCTCGGCGCGGCCGCCGGCGCCGAACAGGCCGAGTGGGCGATCCAGAACGCCCGCGTCGTCTGGCAGCGGGCCCGGATGTTCGATGTCGAGCAGATGCGCCAGGGGTCGAACGTCCGCGACGAGTGCATGGCCGACAACGTCGAGTGGATCCTCGCGCAGAACCCTGAGGACAAGATCGTGCTGTGGGCGCACAACGCGCACGTCAGCCGCGGCACGATCTGGGGCACCACGTGGATGGGGCGCTCGCTCGAGAAAAAGTTCCCCGACCAGATGGTGGTCTTCGGCTTCGCGACCGGCAGGGGCGTCTACACCGCGATGGGCGGGGCCGGGAGATCGGGGCTGAACCACGACCACGCGCTCCTCGACCCGCCCGCCGAAAGCGTCGAGGCGCACCTGGCCTCGGCCGGCATGCCGCGGCTCATGATCGATCTCCGCGGCGCGACGCCCGACGAACCGGGCGGGGCGTGGGCGTGCACGCCGCGCCCGATGCGGAGCATCGGGGCGATGGCGATGGACCAGCAGTTCTTCCCCGTGGTCGCGAAGGACCTGTTCGACGTGCTCGTCTGGCAGGACGAGACCTGCGCGAGCGTGCCGATCCGCAAGGGGCCGTGACGCCGGCCGATCAGCCCCGGGATCGCGCGATCAACGCGTCGATCTCTCGCCGCGCCGCGTCGGCGTCGGGGCACGGGCGCTCGAACTCGGCCCGGATCACGCCGAGGCTGGCACGGACATCGACGCCGTCGGGGTCGACCCCGACCGCGAGCGGCGATTCGGGGTCGATGCCCGTCGCCCCGCGGCAGAACGCCGCGAGCCGGGCCCGGTCGGCGTTGAGTTCGCGGACCAGTCGCGGCTCATCGGCCCGCAGCGCGCTGGCGCGGATCACCTCGTCGCCGTCGAACACCTCGCCGCCGAAACGCACCGATTCGACGCGCAGCAGCGCCCACGCCGGCTCGCGGGCCTCTCCGTGGTACGCCCGCCAGCGGTCCGCGGCGCCGTGCGACCGCGGATCGAGGGGTGTCGGCGTCACGACGAGCTGCGCCGCCGGGTCGGAGTCGTCGGGCAGGTAGAGCACGACGCCCGCGTCGTCCGAACCCTCCGGCGAGCGCGGGTCCCACGCGCGGGGCATCGGCAGCACGGGGTGACCGGTTGCGGGGTCGAGCACGAAGCGGCAGGGATGGAAGACCTCGTCGAGCCGCAGCAGACCGCGGGTGAACGATCGGACCGCGCGGCTGGCCAGAGCGGGTGCGTCGGGCATCGTGGCACATTCTTGCGGGCCGGAGCGGGCCGCTCCAAAAACGACCACGGGGCCGTCACCGACCCCGTGGCCCGTTCTGATTGGCTTGACGCCCGGGAGATGCACCCGAGCGGAGTGGGCAGGCGCCGAGATCGGCGCCCGCCGCGCTCGTCACTTGCGTGACTTCTTCTTGCCCTTCTTCTTGCCTTTCTTCTTCGCCTTCTTCGCCATTGACGTTCTCCTATAGCGGTCCCGCGGAGTCCATTCCACGATCACGTCGATCGGGATGATCCGCTCGACGGGAGATGTTATCGGAAAACTGCCGCGCGTGTGTCAAGTCAAAGGTCTTTTTTTTCATGGAGAGCGCCGGAGCGCGCTCAAGTCCCGTCGCGCGAGGGACGCGCGCGACGTAGACTCTGAAGCCGGCGCCGATGCGCGCGGGCGATCACGAACGGAGGCGCGATGGCACACATCGAGACGCGGT
>CAZCPB010000163.1:0-9985 GCA_964500365.1 uncultured Phycisphaeraceae bacterium | reverse complement strand
CCGGCGGTCTCGGGCATGCTGGTGGTCGCCGCGGCGAGCATGGCGCCGGTCGGCCCGTACGAGAGCGCGCGGAGGACCAGGGCGCTGCGCCGGCAGAGATCGGTCGCCACGTCGGGCAGTCGCAGCGACGAGAGCCAGCCGCTCCACACGCGCTCGGTCTGGGCGCGGCGCTGGCCCTCTTCGATGCGCGAGGGAGCGAGGGAGCGGGTGCCGACGCGGAGCTCCATGACGAAGGGGCAGGGCCCCAGCGTGACCTCGGCCGCGGCGACGTGCCCGCCGTCGCGCTCCTGGATGGTCCACTTCGCCCCGGGGGCATAGAGCACCATGGGGTCAGCGGTGCCCTCGACGACGACGCCGTTCTCGGCCACGGTGAGGGTGGTGCGGGCGCGCCCGAAATCCAGGCGTGGGGCGAAGAGGACCCGGACGGCGCCCTCGCCCTCGACGATGCGCACCAGGTCGGTGCGTCCGGCGCGCTGGAAGGTCCTGCCGCCCGATCCGTCGAGGTAGTCGGTGACGCGGACGCTGGGGAACGCGGTCTCGAGCGTGAAGGTGTCGCCGACGTAGCGCTGGCCGAGGGGCGGCGCGCCGTCCGCGGGCGCGATCGACCAGTGCCCCGCCTTCGGCCCTCCGAGGAGCGACGCGAAGGCCGCGGGGCTGTCCACGCGCGGCACGCAGAGCCAGCAGACGCGCGCGTCGGGCCCGACGACGGCGATGGTGCGCTGATCGGAGAGGATCGAGTGCCGCTCGACCGGTTCGGCGCGGATGTCGCGGAGCCACGCCTCGCGCCGGGCGACGAGGCGCTCGAGCAGAGCGTGCGCCTCTTCGACGCACGTGAGGCAGTACTCCGCGTCGGTGGGAGGCTCGCCGATCTTGATGGCCAGGTCCCCGGGACCGAGGGTCCGGAAGGCGTCCTCGTCGGTGACGTCGTCCCCCATGTAGATGACGGCGGTGGCGCCGGTCTCGTGCCGGAGTTTCTGGAGCGTGCGGCCCTTGTCGGCGTCGAGGGCCAGCAGGTCCATCACCATCTTGCCGTGGCGCACGGTCATGCCCGCGGGCGCGGCGATGGTCTCGGCGATGTGCTTCATCGCGCGCTGCGCGAGGTTTTTCTCGACGGCGCGGTAGTGGACGGCGATGCCGGTGGCCTTGCGCTCGTGCAGGAAGCCGGCCTCGGGCGGGGCGGCCCTTTGGAGAGGCTCGGCGATCGCCTCGAGCCTGACGGCAACGTCCTCGGGCGTGTAGAGCACGTGCGGCGCGGCGATCTCGGCGCCGTGCCCGCCGACAAGCCACGCTCCCGGGATCGGCCCGAGCCGCTCGCGCAGGTCGGCGAGGCCGCGCCCCGAGATCACGGCAACCGTGGTCTGGGGCATGACCGCGGCCTTCCTGAGGAGGTCGAGCACGGCGGGGGGCGCGGCGGCCTTCGACGGATCGTCCACGATGTGCGCAAGGGTCCCGTCGAAATCCGTCGCCATGAGGAGGCGCGGCGTGGACGCCAGGCTCTGGACGTGGTTGCGCATCAGCCTCGCGGAACCTTAGGGAAGAGCGGGTTCGCGGGACAGGGCGCGACCGCGCGGTCAATCCCCGCGCAGGGCGGCGGGGGTGCGCAGGGCCGAGTCGCCGAGGCTCTCGTCTTCGCTCATGCTCGCGAAGTGACGGGCGCGGTGGGCGACGAGGCGGCGCGCCTCGCCGTTGCTGCCGGGCCGCTCGGCGCGTCGGGCGAAGCCCTCGGCCAGCCGGCGGAGCAGGGCGCGGATGACGTCCTCGGCCCGGCCGTTGAGCGCGAGGGCGCGCCGGCGCGTCCGCGACACGTCGTCCTCGGAGAACATGGCGCTCCCGCCCACGGTGCTCGTCTCGTCCAGGCTGACCTGCTCGACGGCGTTGGCGAGCACGCCGCGGCAGCGATCAACGGCGAAGATTCGGCCGACGACTTGCCTGGCGTGCTCACGGTCGTCGGCGTGCCGCGCGGCACCGGCGATCTGGCTCTCCGCGAATTCCAGCCGGAGCTTCATCACGGCCGGGCGCAGGCCGCGGGGCACGAGGTCGTAGCCGGCGAAGGCCGTGCCGTTACAGAAGGGGCACCTGCGCACGCCCAGGCCCGCGCAGGGCCGGCAGACCTTGTTGCCGATCGCGCCGGTGCCGGCGCAGTCCTCGCACGGCTCGCGTCCGTTGCGGCAGTACGGGCAGGGATCGGTCGCGAACGCCCTGGCGATGGCCGTCGCGGCGGACTCTCCGACGGCGGACCTGAGTGCGGCGGTGAATCCCGAGCCGGCGCGGAGCCTGCCGCCGGCGTCGGCATGCCGGAGGAGCTTCATGACGCGCTTGATGTCGCCGGCGCGGGCGGCGTCCTTGAGTTCGGCAAGGACGTAGGGGGTCTTGTCGGCGTCGTAGCTCATGCGTCCGGCTCGGCGTTCGGGTCGCTCCGGGTGGCAATCCTATCGTCAGGCGATGAGCAGCGAGGCCCCCGCCATTTCGGAGCCCGACGCAATCACCGGGCTGGCCGTCGCGGGCGAGGCCTCGCGCGCGGCCGAGGAGTATGACCGGGCGGACCTGGATCCCGACGCGACGCGCGCGCTGTTCGGCCGGCTGTCGGGGGAGCAGGCGGCGGCGCTGGTGGCGGCGCTCGGCGACGCGGCGAAAGCGAGGGAGGTGCTGCTCTGGCTGCCGCGCGAGCAGTCGGGGCCGATCCTGGAGCGGCTCGAGCCCTCGCGGGCGGCGGAGCTTCTCGCGGGGCTCCCGAGCGACGATCGGGCGGACCAGCTCGCGGCGCTGAGCGAGGAGCGTCGGGCCGAGATCCAGAGCGCGCTGCCGGCGGAGGCCCGGGCCGACGCGGCGCGGCTGCTGACGTACCCGCCGGACACCGCGGGCGGACTGATGGAGACGGAGTTCCTCTCGTACCCGATCGGCTCGTCGGTGAGCGAGGTGATCCGCGACATCCGCTCGCACCAGGAGAAGTACGCGTCGATCGGGGTGCAGTACGTGTACCTCGTGGACGAGTCGCGCCGGCTGGTGGGAGTGGCGCCGATCCGCGACCTGATGCTCGCGCCCGAGCGGGCCGCGCTCTCGACGCTGATCCGGCGCGAGCCCGCGACGGTGCGCGACACGCTGACGACCCGCGAGGTCGCGGCGGCGTTCGACGAGCACCCGTTCATGGCGCTCCCGGTGGTGAACGAGGCGGGTGTAATGCTGGGGGTGGTGACGCGTGCCGACGCGACCGAGAGCGAACACAAGGAGGCCGAGGACGACTTCCGCGTGAGCCTCGGCATCGTGGGTGGCGAGGAGCTGCGCTCGCTGCCGGTGACGACGCGGCTCCGGCGGCGCTCGGCGTGGCTGGGGGTGAACCTGGTGCTGTGCCTCGGCGCCGCGGCTGTGGTGGCGCTCCATCAGGACACGCTGGCCAAGGCCCTGGTGGTGGCGGCGATTCTGCCGGTGATCTCGGCGACGAGCGGGAACGCGGCAATGCAGGCGTCGGGGGTGAGCATCCGCGAGCTGACGCTGGGCATCATCGACCCCGGGGCGTGGAAGCGGGTCCTGTTCCACGAGCTGATGCTGGCGTCGCTCCTGGCGCTGCCGCTCGGCATCGCGGTGGGCCTGCTCGCCCGCGCGTGGGGGGCGTCGTGGACGATCGGCGCGGCGGTGGCGCTGGCGATGGCGCTGAACTCGCTGGTGGCGATCGGCGTCGGGGCGTCGTGCCCGCTGGTGCTTCGGAGGCTGGGCGTGGACCCGGCGCTGGCGTCGGGCCCGATCACGACGACGCTGGCGGACATGAGCGGCTTTGCGCTGACGCTCACGCTGGTTGCGCTGACGGCGGGGTGACCGCGGGGCCGTCGGCGTCCGCGGCGCGGGGCTCGTCGGGCGCGGCCCCGGCCTCCTGCTCGTCGGTGTGGAGGCTGATGTCGTCGCCGGCGACGACGAGCGCGGTGAGGGGCAGGGCGTCCATGACTCCCGCCAGGGGAAGGCCGAGCGGGCCGGAGAGGCGGTTGTTGCGGACGCGCAGAGGGAGGAAGACCACCGTGGCGTCGGCGGAGTGCTCGAGGAGGGACGGGGGACCCTTGAACTCGACGATGTCGGGCTGGGCCTGGATGCGGACGTCCGCGAGCATTTCGCGGATCGACGCCAGCGCCCTCTCGCGATCGGACTTCTCCGTGCTGATCGCGCGGACGCGGATCGAGGCTTCCTCCCAGCCCTCCGAGCGCGTCATGAGGTGGGCGGTGAGCAGGCAGAGGCGGCTGGTGTCGTCGCCCTTCCACCACACGTCGATGCGGCGCTCGTGCTCGGGGGTGGCAAGGGCGCGCTGCCAGGAGCGCTCGCAGACTTCGAGGAGGATGATGTTGCAGCGCTGGCCGAGTGCCGCGGCGAGCGTCCGAGTCGGGGGCGCATCGCCGGCGCGGACCGGCTCGCCGAACTGCTCGTCGGCGCTCATCAGGATCGTGTTGACGCGGAGCGGGCCCAGGCCGTGGGCCTGGAGGAGCGAGGCCAGGCCCTCGGTCACGTCGGGCGCGGCGACCACGCGGGCGAAGGTCTGCAGCCGGGCCTCGCGGATCTGGGCACGGAGGGAGTCCTCGGCGATCTCGACGCGGTCGCGGCTTTCGCCCTCCTCGGGCGTGAGCACGCGTACGGCGGTGGTGAAGCCGCTCTCGCCGTCGATCCACGAGGCGAAGGTGAGGAGGCGGACACGGCCGATCGAATCGTTGCAGAGAGCCAGGACGAAAGGGCGCCAATCGCGCGGCCGGTCGGAGCCCCCGCGCATCTCGGTTAAGTGATCTCGGACGCGACGGAAGTGGTACGCGTAGCGGCTGTCGGCCACGAGCATGGCACCGGCGATGGCCGCGGCGAAGGGGTTGATCATCGCGCCGGCGAAGACGCACAGGGCGGCGCCGGCGAGGCTCAGCCATGCGTTGAAGAGGCGGAAGGTCGGGCGGAAGGCGGGGCTGTCGGCGCGGGCCTCGAAAAAGGTGGCGTAGTTGAGCAGGCCGTAGGAGAGAAGAAAGCACATGCCGACGACGGCGGCGACGGCGTCGAGGCTCCCAAGCGCGATGGTGGCCAGGGCGACGGCGCCGGCCAGCAGCACGGCGCGCCGCGGGTTGTTGGATGGGCCCGACCCTGCGGCGAAGCCACGGAGCGGCGGGACGATGTTGTCGGCGGCGAGCGACTGGAGGATGCGCGGGGCGCCGAGGAACGAGGCCATCGCGGAGGAGAGCGTGGCGGCGATGACGCCGACCTCAATGAGCCACGGCCAGCGGGCGACGCGGCGCATCGCGCCGTAGTCGGACGCCAGGTCGTCCAGCGGGAGGCAAGCGGCCAGGACCGCGGCGGCGGACGCGTAGACGAGCGTCGATATGCCGACCGCCCAGAAGGTGCCTCGCGGCAGGCTGCGGGCCGGGTCGCGGAGGTCGCCGGACATGCTCACGCCCTGGGTGAATCCGGTCACCGCGGGGAAGAAGATGGCAAAGAGGAGCCAGAACTCGTGCGTGGGCGCGTCGGCGGCCGGGCGCAGAGACTCGCGCAGCGTGAAGGTGGTCATCGACGAGAGACCGCCCCAGTAGAACGAGACCAGCGCGACCGCCAGGGCGCCCATGACGACGTACTGGAACTTCGTGGCCAGGTCGGATCCGAGGTACGCGATGACGCCGATCGCGAGCGTGGCGATGGCGGCGATCCCGGCGGTGACGACGGCGTCGCCGCCGTAGCCGAGCAGAGCCCCCACCGCTTCGCCGAACCCGAAGCAGTAGAACGCGACGGAGACCGACTGGGCGAGGAAGAGCACCAGCCCGATGGCGCCGCCGTACTGCACGCCGAGAGTGCGCGAGATGAGGTAATAGTCACCGCCGCCGCGGATGCGCATGTTGGAGGCGATGGCGGCCAGGGAGAGGCTGGTCACGGCGGATATGGCCGTGGCGATGGCGATGATGGCCAGAGTTCGGACCAGCCCGCCCGCGCCGACGACGTAGCCGAGGCGCTGGAAGAGGATGATGCCCAGGATCGTGAGGATGCTGGGCGTGAAGACGCCGGCGAAGGTGCCCAGGCGCGCGCCGGCGAGGAGCCGCGCCGGCGGGTTCCCGGGTTGGGGCGCGGACCGGGCTGGGACGACGGCGGAGTTCATGAGGCGGGCGGCGCGGCGGGGATTCCCGCGACGGCGGCGGCGGGAGGTCTCGTGCGCGGGGCCCGCGCGGACTCGGCGAGACCGACGAAGAGCGGCTGTCGCGCGGCGTCGGGGGGCTTGGTGCCGGGTGCGTTGAGCGTGAAGCGCTTGTCCACGACCCATCCGAGCACGCGGTCGAGTTCGGCGGGGCCGGGGGCGTCGACAAGTCGGACGAGCCCGTCGCCGAAGCGGTCGAGCCACGCGGTGATCGGGTCGCCCTGGCCGATGTCGGCCTGCTCCTGCTGGCCGCGGGCGGGCTTGACGGACCACAGGGCGGCGCGTCCCTCTCCGAAGCGCTCGGTCGCCCAGCGGGCGGCCATCTGGTCCACGTCGTGGTTGCCGGTCCAGGCCAGGAGCCAGCCGGCGCCGTGGGGTGAGCCGACGTCGTCCATCCACCGCGGGTCGGTGGCGTCGCCCTCCACGGCGTTGACGCCGGCCATGACCGCGGCGGCGACGCGGGCCTCGTTGCTGTCCACGATGCGGCACTCGATCTCGTGGCGCGCCAGCCAGCCGGCGAGCTCGACGCTGAGCGGGTGGCCGCCGACGAGGACGACGGCGGTACCCTTGCCGGCGCGGACGCCCAGGGCCCAGGCGAGGATGGGCGAGAGCGTGGTGCCGGCGAGCACGGTGCCGGCGATGACCACGAACATGACGAGTTCGAGCCGCGCGGCGTCGGCGATCATCGCGCGGGCGGAATCGCCGGCGGGGATCTCGGCCAGCAGCGCGGTGAGCTCGGCCGACGCGACGGCGGCGACGGACAGCGCGACGATGCCGCGGGGCGCGAAGGTACCGGCGAAGATCTTCTCCTGCACGCTGAGCTTGGAGCCGAGGGTGGAGGCGAGGACGGCGACGGGCCGGATCGCAAAGAGCAGGGCGAGGACGAAGACACCCTCGCGCCAGGTGAGCGAGCCGAGTCGCGCGACGTCGAAGCGCGACGAGAGCAGCACGAAAAGCGTGCCGACGAGCATGACGGCGAGCAGTTCCTTGAACGCGCGGAGCTCGGTCGCGCCCAGCACCCGCGCGCGGGCCATGATCACGCCGCAGATGGTGACGGCGGCCAGGCCCGCCTCCGCGGCGAGGGCCTCGCCCGCGCCGACGCAGGTCATGCACACGCCCACGGCGATCAGGTTGAGGAGCTGGGTCTCGGGGCGGCCGGCGCGCCCGAAGGCGCGGAGGAGCCAGTAGCCGAGGAAGCCCATGGCCACGCCCACGCCGGCGCCGCCGACCAGGGGACGCGCGAAGAGCCACGCGGCCTCCCCGCCCAGGCGCAGGTCAGCGCCCGAGAGGAGGTGGAGCCGGAGCACCTCGAGCGTCGTGATGGTGGCCACGACGCCCAGGGGGTCGATGAGCACCGCCTCGGCGCCCAGCGCGGTCTGCAGGCGCGGCGAGACGTGGAGGAGGCGGAGGATCGGCTGCACGACCGTCGGCCCGGTGACCGTGAGGGCGGCGCCCAGCAGGATCGAGATCGGGAGCGAGATGCCCAGGAGCAGGTGCGCGGCGGCGGCGGCGGCGGCCCACGTGATGATCGCCCCGACCGTGAGCAGTCCCCACACGGCGCGCGGCGCGTGCGCCAGCTCCTCCTTGTTCAGGTGCAGCGCTCCCTCGAAGACGAGCAGGCCGATCGCGACGGTGATAAACCCCTTGAGCACGGGCCCGAGGGACGCCGCGTCGATCACGCGCAGGCCGGAGGTGCCCAGCGCCAGCCCGACGAGCAGGAGGGGGAGCAGGGCGGGCACGCGGACGCGCCGGCACGCCACGGTGACCAGGGCGCTGATGCCCAGCGAGAGGGCGATCGATTGTGCGGAGGTGTCGGCCATGCTGGGCGGTGACGGGGCCGGGAAGCCGGGCCCGTGGCGGGCTTCCGCCCGCGGAGCGCAAGTGTAACGCCCGGCCGCGGGGCCGGCGGACGACGGGCCGGATTCGCGTGCGCGGACGGCGCGCGGCGATAATCGGGCGATGCTTATTGCCATACTGATCCTGATCCTGCTCCTGGTGGTGAACGGGGTGCTGGCGATGTCGGAGCTGGCGGTGATGACCAGCCGCCCGAGCCGGCTGCAGCAGGCCGCGAAGGCCGGCTCGAAGGGGGCGGCGACGGCGCTGACGCTGGCGCGCGAGCCGACACGGTTCCTTTCGACGGTGCAGGTCGGGATCACGCTGATCGGGATCCTCGCGGGCGCGTTCGGTGAGAACGCGCTGTCGGGGAGGCTCGAGCCGGTCCTGGCGAAGGTCCCGGGGCTCGAGGCCCACGCGGACACGGCGGCGCTGGCGATCGTGGTGCTGGTCATCACCTACTTCTCGCTGGTGGTGGGCGAACTGGTGCCCAAGCGGATCGCGCTGGCGCACCCGGAGGTGGTCGCCTCCGCGATCGCGCGCCCGCTGAACGCGCTGTCGGTGGCGGCGGCATGGCCGGTGCGGCTGCTGTCGTACTCGACCGACGCGCTGCTGAGAGTCTTCCGGGTGGGAGCGCACCGGCGCGACGACGTGTCGGAGGACGACGTGCGGTCGCTCCTGGCGCGGGCGGCGAGCACCGGGATCTTCATGCCGCAGGAGCTCAAGCTGTTCCAGCGGACCATGCGGGCCGGGGACCTCGTGGTCCGGGACCTGATGGTGTCGCGGACGGACATCGTGTGGATCGACGAGAACGAGTCGATCGAGGCGGTGCGGGTGCTCGTGGGGACCAGCCCGCACTCGCACTTCCCCGTCTGCAAGGGGAGCCTCGACAAGCTCGTGGGGGTCGTTCACATCAAGGACCTGATCGCGTACGGCCTGCTGGCGGGGACGGACTTCAAGGTGACGGCGGTGGCGCAGAAGCCCCTGTTCGTGCCCGAGACGATGCCGGCGCTCCGCCTGCTCGACCAGTTCCAGAGCACCAGGGTGCACATCGCGTTCGTGGTGGACGAGTACGGCGGCACGCAGGGCCTGCTGACGCTCAACGACATCACGGCGGCCATCGTGGGCGACATCAGCCGGCGGGGCGAGGAGGCGCCGCCGGCGATGCGGCGCCGCGACGACGGGTCGTGGCTTGTGGACGGGCGCCTGCCCCTGCACGAGCTGGTCGTCGGCCTCGAACTGCCCCCCGAGGCCGAGGCCGAACTCCCGGACGTGAGCACCGCGGCGGGGCTCGTGACGACGCTCCTGGGTCACATCCCGCGTGAGGGCGAGTCGGCGTCGTGGCAGGGCTTCCTGTTCGAGGTCGTGGACATGGACGCGACGCGGGTGGACAAGCTGATGGTCCGGCGCGGCTGACCCGGTCGCGGGCGGGGCTACCTCCTGTCGGCCAGGAGCGTTTTCTTCACGCGGGCCAGCTCGGCGAGCTTGGCGCGCCCGAGCTTGGGGTAGTGCAGCTCGAGGGAGGCGAGGGCGTCGATGACCGCCGCGGCAACCACGACGCGGGTGAACCACTTGTTGTCGGCGGGGACGACGAACCACGGGGACTCGGGGGTCGCGGTGTGGCGGATCGCGTCCTCGTAGGCGCGCATGTAGTCGTTCCAGTGGGCACGCTCGCGGACGTCGGCGACGGAGAACTTCCAGTTCTTCTCGGGCCGTTCGATGCGCTCGAGGAAGCGGCGGCGCTGCTCGTTCTTCGAGACGTTCAGGAAGAACTTGCGAATCACCACGCCGTTGCCCGCGAGGTACCGCTCGAAGGTGCGGATGTCGCGGAAGCGGTTCTTCCAGATGCGCCCGTCCATGAGGCGGTCGGGGATCTTCTGGGCGCGGAGGATGTGCTCGTGCACGCGGACGACAAGGGTCTCCTCGTAGTAGGAGCGGTTGAAGATGCCGATGCGGCCGCGCTCGGGGAGGTGGCGCACGCAGCGCCAGAGGTTGTCGTGGTCGAGCTCCTCGTCGGAG
>CAZCPB010000162.1:0-10009 GCA_964500365.1 uncultured Phycisphaeraceae bacterium | reverse complement strand
ACGCTCCTGCGGACCGCCGAGCGCTCCTTCGAGCGGGCCGTCCGGCGCGCCGGCCTGAGCACCGCCGGCCCCGCCAAGACGCTCTGGTCGCGCGTCGAGTCGGCACGTCTGACGCCCCGCGAACTCGCCCGCGTCAACGCGCTCCTCCGCGAGCTCGAGCACACGCTCGAGAAAGCCAGGGCCCGCGGGCGCGGCAGGCTTTTCAGCCTTACCCTGTTCATGTTCCCCGTGTCCCGCGACCGCGGCGCCGGCGGGCCGGCCGTGTCACGCCGCCGCCGTCGCTCGGATCTCCTGGAGCTCGCCTCATGATGTCCTGCCGCAGCTGTGTCCGAAGGTCCGGGTCGCCGTGGAAGTGCCTCGTCGCGGGGATGCTCGCCGGGGCGGCATTGCTCGCGGGCGTGCTCGGCGTGCCGGGGTGTGCCGGTACCGACGCCGGCGCGCGGCCCGCGGCCCGCGAATCCGCGCCCGCGCTCACCGCCGAGCAGCGCGACGCGTACGCCCGGTCCTTCGATCACGTGTGGACCACCGTCAAAGAGAAGCACTGGTCCGCCGACATGGGCGGCGTGGACTGGGACGCCGTCAAGGCCGAGCTCCGGCCGAAGGTGGAAACGGCCGCGACCGCCGACGAGGCGCGACGCGTCCTGCGCGAGATGCTCGAGCGCATCGGCAAGTCCCACTACGGCATCATCTCGGCCGACAGTTACTCAGACCTCGCCGCGGAGCGTGAGAGCGGGGGGAGCGGCGACGGCGACACGGGCATCAGCGTGCGGGTCGTGGGCGAGCGGGCCGTGGTGTGGCGCATCCGGCCCGGCTCCCCGGCCGAGGCGGCGGGGGTCGGCACCGGGTGGATCATCACGAAAGTGGGAGACCGCCCCGTGGACCGCGCCATCGAGGCCGTGCGCAAGGCCATGCCGGACTCGACCACGCGCGAGTTCGCGTCGGCGATGGTCGTTCAGTCGCGGCTCCGCGGCGCGCCGGGAGACTCGCTCGGCGTGACGTTCCTCGACGGCGCCGACCGCGAGCGTGCGCTCGACCTGGTCCTCGACACGCCCCCGGGGGAAAGGACGCAGCTCGGGAACCTCCCGGTCACCCGCGTGACGTTCGACTCCCGGCGGATCGACGGCGACATCGGCTACTTCACGTTCTCGCCGTTCCTGGGCCCGGCGTGGCTCATGCCCCAGATCCAGGAGTTCGTCGGCTCGTGCTCGGGCTGCTCGGGGATGATCGTCGACCTCCGCGGCAACGCCGGCGGCATGATCCCGATGACCATGGGCATCGCCGGGTTCTTCGTGAGCCAGCCCGACACCAAGCTCGGCCGCATGGTCACCCGCGACACGACCCTGAACCTGGTGGTCAACCCCCGCCTCGGCGGGTTCGCCGGCCCCGTCGCCGTGCTCGTCGACGGCTCGTCGGTCTCGGCGTCGGAGATCCTCTCCGGCGGGCTGCAGGACATCGGGCGGGCGCGCATCTTCGGGAGCACCACGGCGGGGGCCTGTCTCCCGAGCGTCGTCGAGAAGCTGCCCAGCGGCGACGGCTTCCAGTACGCCTTCGCGGACTACATCAGCGCGGGCGGCGGGACGCTCGAGGGGCGCGGCGTGATCCCCGACGAGCCCGTGCCCGTCACCCGCGAGGCCCTGCTCGCCGGGCGCGACGAGGCGCTCGAGGCGGCCGTACGCTGGATCAGGTCGCGGCCGCAGTAAGATTCGACCGGCGGCCGCGCGGCCGCGGTGTGTGTTGGACGGCTTTGCTGCAATTCTTCGAAGGAGTATCGCATGCTTCGTTCCCGTTTCCGCACCGGCCTCTGCGCGGCGCTGCTTGTCGTCGGCGCGGGGTCCGTGCTCGCCCAGGGCACCGCGGCCCAGCCCGCGGCGCCGAGCAAGGCGGCGCCCGCCGAATCGCTCCCGGACGCCAAGGAGATCATCGCCAGGTCGGTGGAGGCCACCGGCGGGCGCGCGGCGTTCGAGAAGATCAAGACCACGGTCACCACGGGCTGGTTCGAAGTCCCCGCCCAGGCGATGAAGGGGGCGCTGAAGGTCGAGCAGGCCGCGGACAAGATGCGCGTCACGATCGACCTGCCGGGGATCGGCCAGATGAACATGGGGACCGACGGCAAGACCGCGTGGGCGAGCGACCCGATGCAGGGCCCGCGCGTGCTCACCGGCCCTGAGGCGGACGCCTTCAACCGGCAGGCGGCCCGCAACACCGACCTGCGGCTCGATGAGTTCTACTCGTCGGTCAAGACCGTGGGCGTCGAGGACGTGGACGGAAAACCCGCGTACAAGATCGAGCTGACACCCAAGAGCGGCAAGCCCGAGCATCGCTTCTACGACAAGGAGTCGGGCCTGCTCGTGCGGACGGACGTCACCCAGTCCACTCCCATGGGCGAGGTCAAGAGCACGACCACGGTCTCGGAGTACCGTCCCTTCGGCGATATCAAGGTCGCGACGCTCTCGTCCACCAAGGTCATGGGCTTCGAGCAGCGCATCACCGCCGACAAGGTCGAGCACAACGTCGAGATCGCCGACGACCGCTTCGCACCCCCGGCGGACGTGAAGAAGCTCCTCGAGCAGCCCAAGGACGGCGCGGCACCCGACCCGAAGGCGCCCGAATCGCCCAAGTAGCGGCGCGCTTACTCGAAGCGGGAACGCATCCCTTCGATCAGCGCGGCCCACACCTGCGCGGGGTCGCGCGAGGCGTCGATCACCAGGTGCCGCGCCGGCTCGTGGCGCGCCTGGTCGAGGTACCCCTGCCGCACCTTGCGGTGGAACTCGCGCCCCTTGGCCTCCATCCGGTCGGGGCCGCCGTTCTCGCGCGTCGAGCCCCCGCTTCCCGGCGCGCCGCCCTGCAGGAGCGGGTTGATCCGTGCGGCGGCCGTCACCTCGTCCACGTCGAAGATCACGACCAGGTCGGGGTCGGTCCCGTGCGTCGCGATCCGTGCCGCGGCGAGGATTTCATCGCGCGGCAGGCCGCCCGCGGCGCCCTGGTAGGCCAGCGTCGAGGACACGAACCGGTCGGCGAGCACTAGATGTCCCGACCGCAGCGCCGGGACGATCCGCTGCTCGACGAGCTGGGCGCGGCTGGCCATGTAGAGCAGCATCTCGCACCGCAGCACCATGTCCTGGTGTGCGTGGTCGAGCAGGATCTGGCGGATCTTCTCCCCGACGCCCGTCCCGCCCGGCTCGCGCACCTCGCAGACGGCCACCGAGTGCTCTGCGCAGGTTGCCAGGAACCGCCGGAACTGCGTGGTCTTCCCCGAGCCGTCCGGCCCCTCGAAGACGATGAATTTGCCCTTGAGGCGGGTGAGCCATCCGTGGTCGCTAGGCACGGGCGGAGTGTACCGGGGACGGGGGCGCGCGTCCCGCGGATTCGCGCTACGGTGAATCGATGCCGCATGCTCCACCGCCGCGCTTGTACGCGATCGTGGCGACCGAGGCGCCGGTGGCGCTGGTGTTCCGCCGCGGGCCGTCGGATTGGTACCACCTGATCAAGTGGAACCTGGTGGACGGGTCACTCGAGCACGGCGTTTGGGTCAAAAGGAAACTGTTCCCGGAACGGTGCGATCTGTCGCCGGACGGGTCGCTCATGCTCTTCTACCTGAGCGGAGGTTTTCCGCCCGCACACGCCGTCCAGGACGAATGCTACGGGGACGCCTCCGAGGGTCGGTATCGCGTGCTCAGCGGAGTCGCGCGGGTTCCGTGGCTTTTTCCGCTTGTGAGCTGGGAGTTGGGTGACACGTACGGGCGCGGCTCCTGCTTCGGAGACGCCCCGTTCGGCGCGCGAGACGCGGAGAGTTACTCGATCGGCCGCGACCGGGTCCGCATCTCGAAGAACGAAGTCCACGCTTTCCTCAACGAGCGACGGCGCGGCTGGAGTGAGGCGGCGGAGTGTCCGCCGCGCGCGCCCGATGACATGTGGGACGAATTTCGGAACGTGATCATCGAGAAGCCTCGACCGGGCGGGACAGAGGTCCTGCGCCTCGCGGGCGGCCCGTACGAGCCCGGAATGACCGGCAAGAAGCCGAGCTACTCGCTGCGTCGAGGCACCGAGTCAACCGAACTGCCCGAGGCCCAGTGGGCCGACTGGGATCACCGCGGGAGACTTCTGATCGCCTCGGTGAACGGCACGCTGCGGATCGAGGCGTGCGATTGGCCGGACCGTTCGGTCGTGATGGAGCACGATCTCCATGACCTGCGCCCGGAGCCGGCGCCCGCGCCGGACTGGGCTACAAGATGACTTGAGCGGGTGAACCATGCCGGTTCGCGTTCGTCCGGTCACTTGCCCGCAAGCTCATCGAGTGAGAGAAGGCGGTAGGAGCCGACCCCGTCCCCATGCCGCGCCGCGATCGCCTGCAGCAGCCCCGACGGATCGTCCTCGATGAACTGGATCGTCTTGATGACCGTCGGGCGCGCACGAGAGATCGGGCTCGGCGGGTTCAGTTCCTCCAGCGTGTTGAGCAGCGAGATGTTGGCGACCCGCGGCTCGGTCCCCGTCCGCTGGATCGAGCGGCTCAGCAGGAACACCAGGTCGGGGTTGAGCGAGAGCGCCGCCGCCAGGCCGGGGAGCGGCGAGGACTTGCCCAGCGGCCGGATGGAATAGGCCCACGCCTGTGCCGCGTCCTTGTTCGCACGCGTCGCCGGCACCAGCCCCGAGCGGAACATCTCGTAGCCCTGCGCCGAGGCTTCGAACCCGCCGTCGGGCGGTGGCTCTCTGAAAAGGATGACCTGGAAGAGCTGCGACTCATCGAGCCGCTCGATCGAGCGCGCCAGTTCATCGATCACGAAGCTCAGGCTCGTGGTCATCGCCCCCGAGGCATCCACCACATACACGACCCGCGCCGCGACGTCGGCCTTCACACCCGCGAAAGACGCGGGGCGGGGGGGAGGAGCCGGCTCGGGCGAAGGGGGCGGCGCCGGTCGCGCCGGCTCTTCGGCCGCCGGGGATGCGCCGGTCGTGGCGGGCGCTGCCTTGGGCTGAGTCGGCTCAGGATTCGGAGAGGGCGCCGGGGCCGGCCGCGTCTCGACGCGCGGCGGCGGTGGCTTCCGCTCGGGAACGGGCGCGGGAGGTGGGGGTTCCGGCTCCGGCTCGGGCTCGGGCACGCGGACCGGCGGTGGCTCAGCTCGGCGCGGCACATCGAGCGTGAGGATCGTTTCAACCGGCGCGTCGGTGAGCGGGTTCTCGCGCCCGACCAGCGAAAACCCGCGCACCCACAGGGCGGCCCCGGCGTGGATCACCACGGAGATCACGGCGGGCGCAACCACGGCCAGCTGCAGCCAGCGGTACTTGCCCCGGCGGTCGACGACGCGGCGGTTGTACGGGTACGGACGCATGCGCGGCGAGGAATGCCCGCCGGACTTCTATTCGGCCGACTTGGGCTTCGGCTCCGGCGAGGAATCCCTGGCGAAGATCACCGAGTCCAGCGATGCCGCCCCCGGGCCCGCGAAAAACAGGGCCAGGGCACCCGTGAACAGGGACAGCTGCCACAGCGGGGTTTTCCAGGCGTTCGTGTCAAATCTGGCGTGCCGCGGCAGGAAGCCGAGCATCGTCTCACCCGACTGGATCGCCGGCCCGATGACCGTGAGCCAGATCGCCACACCCATCGTCCACGCCAGCGTGAGGGCGCTCAGGCGTGTGAACAATCCGACGAGCAGGAGCGTGCCGCCGAGAGTCTCGCAGACCGCCGCGACCCAGGCAAGGCGGATCGGCCACGAGCCCTCCCCGGTCCAGGCGGGGGCGAGCGCCATTTTCGAGGTCCCGTCCGTGCTCGCTGACGGGTGCGTCGATTTCCAAAGAAAGATCGCGACGCCGTTGACGGCCTTCACGTTCCTCGGCTCGGGGAAGTCGGCCATGGTGAACTTCGGAGGGATCGCCTCGGCCTGGGGTGCCGCGAGCGCCATGAGCGCCGGGGGTCGGTTGCTCTTCTTGCCGTCGAGGTTCTTGACGCCCTTCTCTGCCTTGGCCTTGGATTCCTCCGCGGGAGTTGGGCTCGGCGTCGCGGCGGGAGCATCGTCGCCCTTCTCGGACTCCGGTTCCGGTGCCGGCGGCGGCGGGGTCGTGGGCTCGATCGGTTCGACGCGAATGGGCGCTGGGGGCGTGCCCGGCCCGATGTTCGCGCCCATGTTGGCGAGGATGGCGGCGTCCTGGCCCTGCACGGGCATGTCCGACAGCAGTTTGCCCAGCCCCGCCCAGAGAAACGTCACGCCCAGCCCGATCCTCAGGAAGATCGGTGCCGCGGAGATCGCCATCCTGTCGCGCAATGCCATGGGGACGCTCCTGTCGAAGGGCCGCTCCGGTGACGAACGCCGAGAGCGCGCACCGCCACTCGGACCATCTCTTTGTTCGGCTTGCGCCCGGGGGGTTTCATGACAAGTCTCTTGGTGGGCAAGTGCCGACGGGGAATGGCTGCCGCGAGGGGTTACACGCGGGCGGAGCGGAACAGTTCGCCGGCCCTTACCATTTGCCGGACGCGGGCGTGGCGGAATTGGCAGACGCGCGGGACTTAGGATCCCGTGGCCGCAAGGCCTTGCAGGTTCAACCCCTGTCGCCCGCATTGGATGTGCTGGGTGCTGCGTGCTGAGTGCTGCGAGGTGCGGTCGAAGCCCACCACCGCACGTCGCATGACTCGGCGCCGCGCGTTGCACGATCGGCGTTCAGCACCCAGCACCCAGCACCCAGCACCCAGCACCCAGCACCCAGCACCCAGCACTCAGCACCCAGCACCCAGCACTCAGCACCCAGCACCATGCCCTTCCTCTCCGTCAACATCGACCACGTCGCGACAGTCCGACAGGCGCGCCGCGGCGATGAGCCCGATCCGGTGCGCGCGGCGCACGAGGCCGAGATGGGCGGCGCGGACGGCATCACCGTCCATCTCCGCGAGGACCGCCGGCACATCCAGGACCGCGACGTCCACCTCCTGCGCCAGCTCGTCAAGATCAAGTTCAACCTCGAGATGGCCGCGACCGACGCGATGATCGAACTCGCCGGCCGGATCAGGCCCCACACGACCATGCTCGTGCCCGAGGGCCGGCAGGAGATCACGACCGAGGGCGGGCTCGACGTCGCGGGTCAGCTCGACCGCATGAAGGCAGTGGTCCAGACGCTGCGCGCCGCCGGGACCTTCGTCTCGGCGTTCATCGATCCCGACCCCCGCCAGGTCGAGGCCGCCGCCCGGTGCGGCTTCCACGTCTGCGAGATTCACACCGGCCCTTACGCGCACGTCTACGCCCGCTGCGGGGGCGACTTCCTGAACCCCGAGCTCGTCCGCGAGGTCGAGAAGGTCCGCGACTGCGGTCGGCGGATCGTGGACACGGGCATGCGGTTCAACGCGGGCCACGCGCTGAACTACCACAACACCGGCCCGGTCGCCGCGCTGCCCGGCGTGCAGGAGCTCCACATCGGGCACGCGATCGTCAGCCGCGCGATCTACGTCGGCCTGCGCGCCGCCGTGCGCGAAATGAAGTCGCTTATCGACGGCGCGGGACGCTGAGGCAGTCCCGAACGGGGGCGGGGGTGCGGAGCGATGGCGCGGCTTGCGGCTCGGGAAGCTCGGATCAGGGACGGCTCGATCGTCATCCGCTCGGCCACCGAGGACGACGCGGCGGCGCTCATCACCCTCGACCGGCGGGTCGTCGAGGCCGGGGTCGGCACCATCTACGAGCCCGACGAGGTGGACGACGATCTTGACGCCCGCCGCCGCAGGATTCGCAAGTACCTGAAAGCTCCGCGCGACCACCTCATCGTCGCCGAGCGCGCCGGCGAGGTGATCGGCGAGGCCTCGTTCCGCGCGGGCCACAGCCGGCGCACCCACCACCACGGCCTGCTCGGCCTCAGCGTCGCGCCGGCGTGGCACCGCCGCGGCGTGGGGAGGGCGCTGATGACCGCGCTCATCGACTGGTGCCGCGAGCACCCCGACATCGAGCGCGTGTGCCTCTGGGTCTTCTCGAACAACGCCCCGGCGCTCTCGCTGTACCGCTCGCTGGGGTTCGTCGAGGAGGGCCGGCGCGTCCGCGAGATCCGGTTCGCGCCCGGCGAGTACTGCGACGACCTCGTCATGGCCATGTTCGTGAAGGGTCCGGCGGCCGGGGGCGGGGACGGCGCGGGCTGAAGCGAGCAAGATCCTCTCGGACGGACGGGCGCGGACCGCTACAATCGGCCCGTCATGTCCAAGCGACACGCCGCGGACCCCGCTCCGCGTCCCGGGAAAGAGTCGTCGAAGGCCACGCCGGCCCGCAGCACGAAGGTCAAGCGCCCGATCGCGCCCCGCCACTTCGACGGATACGAGGGCGCCGTCCGCTTTCTCACCGAGCGAGTCAACGTCGAGCGGATGCGCCCCGAGCGGGTGGATCCCTCGATCCTCCGCCTGGACCGCATGGAGGGGATCCTCTCGCGGCTCGGCGACCCGCACAAGGGCGTGCGGTTCGTCCACGTCGCCGGGAGCAAGGGCAAGGGCTCGGTGTGCGAGATGGTCGCCTCGTGCCTGAGCGCCTGCGGCTACACGACCGGCCTCTACACCAGCCCGCACATGGTCGATCTCCGCGAGCGCGTGCGCATCAACGGCGAGATGATCGGGCACGCGGCGTTCGCGCAGGCCGTGGGGCGTGCCGCGGCCGCCGCCGAGGACGCGCTCAAGAAGGCCGAGCCCGCCACGTACTTCGAGCTCCTCACCGCGGCGGCCCTCTCGCACTTTGCGGAAGAGGCCGTGGACATCGCCGTGATCGAGGTCGGCCTCGGCGGCCGCTGGGACTCGACCAACGTCATCACCCCCGAAGTCAGCGCGATCACGTCCATCCAGCTCGAGCACACCCAGATCCTGGGCGACACGCTCGAGAAGATCGCCCGAGAGAAGGCCGGCATCATCAAGCCCCGCGTGCCGGTCCTGACCGTGCCCCAGACCGACGGCGTGCTGAAGGTCATCGGCGACGCGGCGGCGGGCGCCGACGCCCCGCTCTCGGTCCTCGGCCGGGAGATCGAGTTCAGCTCGCGCTACTGCGCCGGCACCGCGTCCTCCGCCCACCACAAGGTGTGCGTGACCGTCGGGCGCAGCGAGTTCGAGCACATGGTCGTGCCGCTCAAGGGCGAGCACCAGGCCCTCAACTGCGGGCTGGCGCTCGCCGTCCTGGGCACGCTCCGCGAGCGCGCTGTGCCCATGGAGGACCGCGCGGTCGTCCGCGGCCTCGCCCGCACGCCCGCCAACGGACGCATGGAGCTGGTGTGCGACTCGCCCCGCGTCATGGCCGACGGCGCGCACAACCCCGAGAGCGTCCGCGAACTGGTCCGGGGCATCGGGCCCCACCTCGGCGCGGAGTCCACGGTCTTCGTCTTCGGGTGCAACGCCGACAAGAACGTCCCCGGCATGCTCGCCGAGATCGCCCGCGGGGCCGACAAGGTCATCTTCACCCGCGCCTCGGGGAACCCGAGAGCCATGGACCCCCGGGACCTTCACCGCCGTTTCTCCGAGGTCAGTTCCAAGATGTCCCAGGTGGCGCCGAACCTGCGCGAGGCGATGGAGATCGCCCAGCGGGCCGTCTCGCGGGACGACCTCATCTGCGTGACCGGGTCCTTCTACCTTGCGGGTGAGGCCAAGAAGATGATGCTCGACCGGTCGCGGCGCGACGCGCCCGCCGTCCACGTCGAACCCAAGCCCGCGCGGCGCGACCGCGCGTAGCATGCCGGGCCCGGGGGGGTCCGCTAAACTGACGCTCCGATGCCCGGATCAGACGTGTCCAACCACGATCGTGCCGCGGGCGCCCGCGCCGGCGCGCCCGACCACCCGCCGCACCGCTACGACGCCCGGCTCGCCGGGCAGATCGAGGGCCGCTGGCAGGCGCGCTGGGAGGCCGAGGGCGCCTTCCGCGCGCTGAACCCGGGCCAGCCGGGCTTCGATGGCGCGAAGCCCGCGTTCTACTGCCTCGACATGTTCCCCTACCCCTCCGGCGCCGGCCTGCACGTCGGCCACCCCGAGGGCTACACCGCCACCGACATCGTCAGCCGCTACAAGCGCATGAAGGGC
>CAZCPB010000161.1:0-10046 GCA_964500365.1 uncultured Phycisphaeraceae bacterium | reverse complement strand
TGGCCTTCCGCGCCGCCCCCGCCCTCGTCGGGCTGGCCGAGCTTGGCCAGCTCGGCGACGAGCCGGTCGTCTTCATGAAACCCGCGGGCCGTGTCGCCGACTTCGCGCGACGGACCGAGCACGTCGTTTAGCACCTCGGTCGCCCCGAGCGTCAAGAGTTCACGCGAGCGATCGGAAAGAACCATCGCGAAGAGCTTGGTGTTGCGGTTGATGGCCGCCAGGGCCACGAGGGCGGCGACCACCGCGACGAGCAGGGTGAGCGCGATCGCGGGCCGGAGGCTCCCCTGCCCGCCCGACGCCGCGACCAGT
This sequence comes from uncultured Phycisphaeraceae bacterium, assembly GCA_964500365.1. Lineage (GTDB taxonomy): Bacteria > Planctomycetota > Phycisphaerae > Phycisphaerales > UBA1924 > CAZCPB01. The sequence goes on along the minus strand of CAZCPB010000161.1, from coordinate 9,737 downwards.
TCCGGGCTCGGGGTCTCGCCCGCCGCGAGCGCCTCGGCGAGCGGATCGCCACCGGGAAGCGCCGCCGACACGGCCAGGGCCGAGCTCGGACGCAGCATCGGGTCCTTCTCAAGGCACTTGAGGATGACCCGTTCTATCTTCGGATCGATGTCGGGAACGACCGAGGAAGCGCTCGGCGGCGGCTGGGTGTGCAGCTTGGCCAGGTGCTCCATCGACTCGGGCCTGTAGACGGGCTTGCCCGTGAAGATCTCGTAAAGCACAAGCCCCAGCGCGTAAATGTCGCTCTTGACGGTGACGCCCTGGCCCGCGAACTGCTCCGGCGCCATGTAGGCGGGCGTGCCGGCCCGTCCCTGCTGGCCGCGCAGCTCCGCGGCCAGTCCCGCGAGGCCGAAATCGGTGATGCGGGCGCTCCCGCGCCCGTCCAGCATCACGTTCGCGGGCTTGAGGTCGCGGTGGAGCACACCCTTGTCATGGGCGGCGGCCAGGCCGGCGCAGATCTGGCGCGAGATCTGCACCGCCTTGTCGGATGGGAGGCGACCGATGCGCCGCAGCAGGGAAGCGAGGTCCTCGCCGTCCACGTATTCCATGGACAGGTAGTGCAGACCGTCGAACTCGCCGATGTCGTGGACGCGGCAGACGTTGGCGTGCGAGACCGCGCGGGCGACCCGGACCTCGTTGAGCATCCGGTCGAGGCTGGTCGCGTTGTTGGAAAGGTGCTCGGGCAGGAATTTGAGAGCCACGGGCTGCGCGAGCTTCAGGTCGTCGGCGCGGTAGACCTCGCCCATCCCCCCGCGACCGAGCTGGCCGACCACGCGGTAGCGGTCGCCCAGGATCATCCCGGGCTGGAAGCGAGAGCCCGAGATGGACGAACCCGACATCGACATGCTCGGCGGCGGCGCCGCCGGCGCGCCGGGGACCGCGCCGGCGCTGAAGATCCCCTGCCCCAGGGTGCCGATCCCGCGCCCGCCGATCGAGCGGAGCGAGGCCCTCGACGCCGAGGGTGCACCCGCCGGAACGGTCGGCGCCGGGCCCGGGGCGGCAAACGATTGGCCGATCGGGACCTGTTCCTGCGTGGGCGCGGTCTCGATCCCATCGCTTCCAGAGGATTTGCTGCCGCGGCTGGCGTGGTCGGGGGGCGGGGGGATCGACCAGTGTGTAGCGGTCGGGGCCTCGTCGGGGACGACCTGGTACCCGCAGGCTGGGCAGAACTTGGCCTCGCCCGGCGTTGGGGCCTGACATGAAGGACACAGAGGCATTCGAGTACCGCTCTCCCGTCCGGTGCGAACGCTCCGGCAAGGAATAGCGTCCGCGATCGGACGCCGCCGGTCAACTCCGGGCCATCACTGGCTGGGCACGCCGGATGGTACCAAGAATACCCGGAACTCACGCGGAGCACACGGATGCCGTTGTACGAGTACGAGAGTCCCGACGGAACGCGGATCGAACTCATGCGGCCGATGTCCGAGGCGGACGCGCCGGTCGAAGACCCTGAAGGGAAGGGCCGCACCTTTTCGCGTGTGCTCTCGGCATTCGCGGCGAGGGGCGCGGCGGCAGGCGGCGCGGGGGCCGGGGGCGGGAGTGCGGTCTCGGGCGGGTGCTGCCCGTGCGGGAAACAGCGAGGGAGTTGCTCCGCCAACTGAAGTCCCGACTCTCGCGCCGACCCGCGGGGCATCTCGCGTGGCACGGCGGTTGCGTTCACCCGGATCGTGATCACACGCGCTATTGCTGTCGTTCTTGCGCTCCTGAGCGCAGCACCTGCCCCCGGGGGCGGCACCTCGATCCAGGAACTCGCGCGGATCAAGGGGCAGGGAGAGTCCGTCATCCGCGGGCTCGGCCTCGTCATGGGTCTGCCGGGAACGGGCGATTCGGGCAAGGAACTGGCGATGGCCAGGCCGCTCTCGGAGGTTCTCCGAAACAACGGGGACGCGGTCGGCACGCTCAAGGAACTGGCGAACACCAAGTCCGTGGCCCTGGTCATCGTGACCTGCACGATCCCGCCGGCCGGGGCGCTCCCGGACGACCGGATCGACGTCTCGGTCTCGACCGTGAACAGCGCTTCGAGCCTCAAGGGCGGCAGGCTGTACCTCTGCCCCCTGCTGGGCCCCCGCGCCGACAGCCGGACGATCTTCGCCTACGCCGAGGGGGCGGTCGATATCGAAGATTCCGAAGTCCCCACGACGGGCAAGGTCCGCGGGGGGGCGAGGATGGTCGAATCCACGCGAGGCGAGCTGATCTCCGGGCCGACGTTCGACCTGATCCTCGAACCGCACTTCGCCGGGTGGGGCGCGGCCCAGCAGATCGCCAGTTCGATCGACGTGCAGTACCAGGCCGATCCCAACGCCGAGTACGAGTCGATCGCCAACGTGCTCGACGACCGCACCGTGCGGGTGACGATCCCGCCGGCCGAGCGGCCGAAGCGTGCCGCGTTCATCGCGGACGTCCTGCCGGTCAACGTCGGGCTGCTGGGGCTGCCGGCGCAGGTCGTGGTGAACCAGCGGACCGGGGCGATCGTGGTCACGGGGGACGTCGAGATCAGCCCCGGCATCATCACGCACCGGGAACTGGTCATCACGACCACCATCCCGCCGCCGGTGCCGACGCCGATCGACCCGCTGACCCAGAGGACCCGCTGGGCGGCGGTGAACACCGACAGATCGAGTCCCGCCGCCAACGCGAAGCTCGACGACCTGCTGGCGGCGTTCAAGCAACTGGACATCCCCGTCCCGGAGCAGATCGCGATTCTGCAGATGCTCTCGAAGGCGGGGCGGCTGCGGGCAAAGCTGATCATCGATTGACGCATGGACCGGATTGACACAGATCCGTTCGTTTCGGTTTCGCGGGCCCTCGCACCGCGCTTCGACAACGTGGCCTCCGGCCGGGCCCTGACCGGCCGGCAGGTCTCGTTCCAGGAGTTGCTCGGCCGCCAATCGGGCTCGGGGGACGCGGGGCTGAGCCCCGAGCAGCGCGCGACCGCCGCCGCGGAGCAGCTCGTGTCGGTCGCCCTTGTGCAGCCGCTCCTGTCGCAGCTCCGCGCCACGAGCAACGCCGCGCCCCCCTTCGCGCCCACCGGCGCGGAGAAGCAGATGCGTGCGCTCCAGGACGCCGAGGTTGCGCGGCAGATCACGCACGCCGCGCGGTTTCCGCTCGTCGAGCGGTTGGCACGGCGGATGCTGGAGACTGCCGGACGCGGGGCTTGAACCCGCCCGACCCGGAGCATCGCGTGAGCAGGAAGCCCGCGACACCCACGACACGACGACCGCCAACGCCCGGGACCGAGCCCGGCGGGGCGGACGCGCGGCATCAGACTCTCGAGAGCATCCGCGCCTCGGTGGCCCCGGACCTGGGCGCGCTCCTCGATCAATTGATCGCGACCCACCACGAATGGCTGAAGGCAGTCGGGGCGCACCGCCAGAGCGTGCGGGGCGCGGACGTGCCCGGGATGCAGGACGCCCTGAACGCCCAGCACCGCTGCGCCACCCGGGTGGCGGCCCTCGAGGAAAACCGGCGCGAGATCGTCGCGCGAGCCGCCCGCCTTCCCGAGCTGGCTCCGTCACCCGCACGCCCGCGATCGGGCCCGCTCACGCTGGGGGAGATCGCCGCGGCGGCGCCCGCGGAGTTCCGCGAGGGGCTGGTCGAGCGCGCGGCCCACCTGCGGTCGCTGATCGCCGAGCTGCGCCGGGCCAATTCCACGCTGCACGCAGCGAGCGCTTCGCTCCTGGCACACACCGAAGGGCTGATGCGGCACGTGGCCCGCCGGCTGAGCGCCGCGGGGACGTACGGGCGCCGCGGCTTCGTCGAGCCGGCGCCGGGGCTGGCGTGCGCGGTCGATCTCGTCCACTGAAACCATCACCATGAGCCTTTCCTCCGTCTTCGACATCGGCCGCTCCGCACTCACCGCCGGCCAGCTCGGCATCGCGGTGACGGGCAACAACCTCGCCAACGTCGCCACGCGCGGGTACACGCGCCAACTGCTGGATCTGTCCCCCGCCGCGGGCTCGCGGCTCTCGTCGAGCACGTACCTCGGCCGGGGCGTGAGCGTCACGGGGGTGCGCCGCCAGATCGACGCGGCCCTGCAGGCGCGCCTGTGGTCCGGGACCTCGGACTTCGCGGGGGCGCAGTGGCAGGCGTCCATCGCGTCGCAGATCGAGACCACCGTCGGGGGGCTGAGCGACAAGAACCTCGCCTCGAACTTGACGACGTTCTTCAACGCGTGGTCGGAGAAATCGAACCAGTCTCTGTCCTCGGGACTCGTGGTGCAGCAGGGCGAGGCGCTGGCCTCGTACATCCGCACGCTGCGGTCGGACCTGGTCGAGCAGCGCACTCAGATCGACCGACAGCTCGGGCAGGCGGCGGTCGCGGCCGACGAACTCCTGGCCCGGATCGCGGACCTGAACAGTCAGGTGAGCGCCGCCGAGGGCGGGGGCGGCGTCGCCAGCAGTCTGCGGGACCAGCGCGACCAGTTGATCACCCGGCTCAGCGAGCTCATGGATGTCACGGCGGTCGAGCAGCCGGGCGGGATGGTGGACCTCCTCGTCCACTCGACGCCGGTGCTGCTCAACGGCCTGTCGCGGGGCGTCGAGCTCGTGCGGCGGACGGGCGACGACGGCTCGACCGAGGTCTACATCGGCGTGAAGGCCTCGGGTGAGCGGCTGGACATCCGCTCCGGGCAGCTCGGGGCCTCGCTCGACGGGCGCGCGGCGTCGGTAGACGCGACGATCGAGCAACTCGACGCGGTGGCCACGCAGCTGATCTTCCAGCTGAACCGGCTGCACTCGACGGGCGCGAACCTGAAGAACCCGACGGCCTCGACGGGCACGCTCTCGATCGGCACGGGCCACCGCACGCTCGCGATCAACGACCCCGCCAACACGACGTTCGCCGACCTGCCCTTCCAGGCCGTCAACGGCGGGTTCCTCGTGCAGGTGAAGCAGACCGCGACGGGCTCGACGCAGACGGTCCGCATCAACGTCGATCTCGACGGCATCACCGCGAGCGGCGCCGCGGGCACCGCGGACGACACGACGCCGGAGCAGATCCGGGCGGCGCTCGACGCCGTGCCGGGGCTGACCGCGACGTTCGACGCCGAGGGGCGGCTCGACGTCCGCGCCGACGACGGCTTCGAGTTCAGCTTCGCCGACGACTCGTCGGGCGTGCTGGCCGTGCTCGGCATGAACGCCTACTTCACCGGCACGGGCGCGCGGGACATCGGGGTGCGCCAGGACCTGCTCGCGGACCCATCGCTCCTGCTGACCGGCCGGTTGGTGGGCGGCTCGTTTGTCGAGAACGGGACGGCGTCGCAGGTCGTTTCGCTGCAGGACGTGCCGCTCGCGGCGCTGGCCGGGCGCAGCGTCAGGTCGGCGTGGTCCGACGCGGTCCAGGTCGTCGGCCTGACGGCCCAGGCCGCGTCGGACCGCGCCGTCTCGACCGGCATCGTCAAGGACAGCCTCGAAGCCCAGCGCGCCGCCGTCAGCGGCGTGAGCACCGACGAAGAGGCCGTCAACCTGATCAGCTACCAGCAGCAGTACCAGGGCGCGGCAAGGCTGATCTCGATCGCGCAGGAGATGACGCAGACGCTGATGGCCCTGGTGTAGAAACACCTCTCACAGACCCCATGACCTTCATCCCCTCCAACCTCGGGCGCGTGCCGAACCTGCTGAGCTCGCAGATCGTGCTGTCGAACCTGACCCGCAGCAACATCGCGATGCTGCGGATCCAGAACCAGCTCGCCACGGGCCGAGCCGTCAACCAAGTCTCGGACGACGCCGTGAAGGCCGCGACGATCCTCGAACTCAACAACCGCATCGACCGCTCCGACCAGCTGGCGCGCAACATCCAGCACGCCACCGCGTCGCTCAACATCATCGACAAGGCGCTCGAGGAGATCGGCAACACAGGGCAGGAGGCCCGGTCGATCGCCAGCGAGCAGGTCGGCGTCCCGGCCGACGCCTCGACACGCGCCGGGCAGGCCGTGGTCGTGCAGTCGCTGATCAACAGTCTCTTCAACTCGAGCAACCGCACCGGCGTGGCGGGCTACATCTTCGGCGGTCAGACGCCCGGGAAGCAGCCGTACGAGGAGCTTCTCGGAGGCTACAGGTACGCCGGCCAGGGCGGCGGGCTGATCACCGAGCTCGGCCTCGCCCAGAACGTGCCCATCACACTGGGCAACACGCCGGGCCTCGGCGGGACCAGCGCCCGCGTGCGCGGGAGCGTGGACCTGAACCCTTCGCTCACGCTGTCCACGCGCCTCGACGAACTCGCCGGGGCCCGCTCCCTCGGCATCGCCGAGGGGTCGATCCAGTTCAGCTTCAACGGCGGGCCGCTGACCACCGTCGACCTCTCCCACGCGGACACGGTCCAGGACGTGGTGAACGCGCTGACGAGCGCGATCCGCACCTACGAGACCGACAACTCGGTGACGATCCTCGGGACGGGAGGGGTCTCGTTCGCCGGCGGCGCCCTGACCATCGATGTTGCCGCGGGGCCGAACCAGCTCGAGTTCAGGGACATCGGGACGGGGACAACCGCCCAGGACCTCGGGCTCGCCTCACCCACCGCTCCGATGCTCTTCGTCCCCGGTTCCGGCACCGGCCTGGACACCCGACCGCGACTTTCCTGGCTCTCGCCGATCTCATCCCTCGCCGGCGTGTCCGGGTCGCTGGGGTCGATCGTCGTCAAGAATGGCTCGGGTGCCGCGACCGTGGACTTGTCGGGGGCACAGACGCTCGAGGACATCAAGAACGCCATCGAGAGCACCGGCCTGGGCGTCCGCGTGCGGGTCAACAGCGCGGGGACCGGGATCGACGTGTACAGCGAACTGGCGACAGGGGAGAAAGGGGCCCTCTCCATCGAAGAGGTCCCGGGGTCGAACTCTACGGCTACCCGCCTCGGCATCCGGAGCCTCTCCGCGGCAACGCTGCTCGCGGATTTCAACTTCGGACGGGGCGTGGGGATCGTGGACGGGGCAAAGGACCCGGTGACCGGCCTCCCCGACCCCGCCCGGAACGTCGACTTTGTGATCACGCTCGGGAACGCCGCCCAGACGCAGATCTCGATCGACCTCAAGCCCCAGGACGCTGTTTCGGTTCAGACCGTCATCGACGCGATCAACGCCCAGGCCTCGACGCAGCTCGCCGCGGCGGGGCTGCCCGCCAACTCACTGGTCGCCGGCCTGGCCAACGGGGTGAACGGGCTGACGCTGAACCAGACCGCGTCGTTCGCGCAGCCGATCACAGTGACGGCCCGGAACAACTCACCGGCGGCCGAGCACCTGGGCTTCACGAAGGCAACGTACTACCCGTCTGGCGCAGCTTTGGTGGCCGAGGACCGCGCAAAGGTGCGCGTGGACGGCCTGTTCAGCGACCTGATCGACCTGCGCGACGCCCTCGAGGCCGACGACACGTTTGGCATCGGCGTTGCTCAAGAGCGTCTCGGGACGACCGTCGATCTGCTCGCCCAGACGCGGGCGCTGGTCGGCGGGTACTCCCAGCGGGTCGATTTCGCGGACACCCACCAGCAGGACCGGACCATCGTGGACAAGCAGGTGCGCAGCCAGCTCCAGGACGTTGACTTCGCGGAAGCGGCCACGCGGTTCTCGCTGCTCCAGAACCAGCTCACGGCCGGCATGCAGGTCGGGGCGAGGCTGTCGCAGTCGCTGCTGGACTTCCTCGCGTAGCGCGGGGGGCTCGGATACCGGCCGCCGGGCGGAAGCCCCGCGGCAAGGTTTGGATCGAATCGCCGCCGGCGTCCCGGCCACGCCGGCGGCAAGGTGACAGGACGTCGCCCGGGCAGGGAGCCCGGGGAGTCGATCCGTGGCGGGGCCGAGGAATCTGGAGCGCACCATGGAAGTGCGGACCACACGTTTCGGCGTGATCGACATCGCGGAGGACCGCGTGATCACGTTCCCGAAGGGGCTTCTGGGCTTCTCGACCCACACGCGGTTCTGCCTGCTGGAGCCGGGCGAGGACGCGTGCTTCTTCTGGCTTCAGTCGGTCGACGAGCCGGGCCTGGCGTTCGTGGTGACGGACCCCAGCATGTTCGTGCCCGACTATTCCGTGCCGGTCCGGCCGGAGCAGATGGTCGAGCTCAAGCTCAACAAGCTCGACGACGCCCAGGTCTTCGTCGTCGTCAACAAGGTGGACCAGACCCTGACGGGGAATCTGCAGGGCCCCCTGGTCATCAACACGCTCACGCGGACGGGCGAGCAGATGGTCCTGGCCGAGAAGAAGTGGCACACCCGCCACCCGCTCGTCAAGGTCGCGCCGACGGTCCGACAGGCCGCCTCGGCCTGAGCCGCCGGTCGCGGCGGCGCATCCCGTTTCGTTTGACCCTCACCTGCCCGCACGGACGCTCAGGGCGACCGGGGGTGTCGAGGCGCACGCAGAGCGCCTCCGCGCCCGGCCCGAGGAAGGAGACTCGAACATGCTCGTCCTGTCACGCCAGCGCGACGAGACCATCATGATCGGCGACGAGATCGAGATCACGATCGTCGACATCCGGGGCGACAAGGTGCGCCTCGGTATCACCGCACCGACCCGGATCGCCGTCCACCGCAAGGAGGTGTACGAGGCGATCCGGCGCGAGAACCAGCAGGCCGCCGAGCACGCGGCGACCCTGGGCAAGGCCGACCTGGGGCGGCTCGGCCCGGCGATCTCACCCGGGCCGGCGCGCCTGCGGACGCAGGCCCGGGCCGGGAGGCTCGCCGCGGGCACGGCCCCCGGGGCGATCGAGCCCGTCATCCCCCCCCGCCGCGCCGGCGAGCCGGCCCCGCGCACCGCCTGAGCACCCCCACGACCACGGCACGACGAGCCACCGACGACGCTCATCGCAATCACGGAGGATTGCCATGTCCCGGATCAACAGCAACGTCCCGAGCCTGATCGCCCAGTCGCACCTGTCCAAGACGCAGAAGGAGCTGCAGCTCCGGCTGGAGCGGCTCTCGACGGGCCTGCGCATCAACCGCGGGTCGGACGACCCCGCGGGGCTCATCATCTCCGAGCGGCTCCGCACCGACATCAACGGCGTGAGCCAGGGGATCAAGAACTCCGAGCGCGCCTCGGCGGTCATCGCGACCGCCGAAGCCTCGCTGAGCGAGATCAACGACCTCCTGAACTCGATCAAGAGCCTGCTCGTCGAGTCGGCCAACACCGGCGCCAACTCCAAGGACGAGCGCGACGCCAACCAGCTCCAGATCGACTCGGCGATCGACTCGATCACCCGCATCTCAAACACCGCCAGCTTCGGCGGGCTCAAGCTGCTCAACGGCAACCTCGACTACCGCCTCAGCGGCCTGGCGACCAGCGCCATCAGCCGCGCCCAGGTGACCAACGCCAGCTTCATCGGCGCCCAGTCCCTCCAGGTCGACGTGGACGTGGTCGCCTCGGCCCAGACCGGCGCGCTCTACTACAACGGCGCCTCCACGCCGCCGGGCGTGACCCTGTCCACCGTCACGCTCCAGGTGACCGGCAACCGCGGCGTGCAGGAGGTGACGATCACCTCGGGCCAGTCCCTCGCGGCCGTGGTCACCGCGGTCAACAAGCTGACCATCCTCACCGGCGTGAAGGCCGAGCTCATCAACGGCAACGCCAACTCGGGCATCGTCTTCAAGTCCGAGACCTACGGGTCGGACTCGTTCGTCAGCGTGAAGCGCCTGGGCAGCACGCTGGACTCGACCAGCGAGTGGTTCCGCACGTACAAGTTCGCGAACAACGCGCCCGTCGTGTCCGGGGCGTCGTTCAACT
>CAZCPB010000160.1:0-10162 GCA_964500365.1 uncultured Phycisphaeraceae bacterium | reverse complement strand
CCGCAACGGCCGGAAGATCGTGTGCTGGAACACCGACGCGTTCGGCTACGGTGACGATGCGCCGTCGCTGTACAAGTCTCACCCGTGGGTTTTCTGCGTGCGGGCGGACGGGACGTGCTACGGCGTGCTGGCCGACACGACCTACCGCTGCGAGATCGACCTGGGCGGGGTGAGCGCGTCGGGCGGCGAGATCGTCTTCCGTGCCGACGGCCCGGCGTTCCCCGTGATCGTGGTCGAGCGGGAGACGCCCGAGGAATTGACGATCGCGCTGGCGGACCTGACGGGAAAGCTCGAGATGCCCCCGCTCTGGGCGCTGGGGTACCACCAGTGCCGGTACTCGTACTACCCGGAGGCCCGGGTGCGCGAGATCGCGTCGGAGTTCCGCGCCCGCAAGATCCCCTGCGATGTGATCTGGCACGACATCGATTACATGGACGGGTTCCGCTGCTTCACGTGGGACAAGAAGCACTTCCCGAACCCGGCGAAGCTCAACAGCGACCTGCACGCCAAGGGGTTCCGGACCGTGTGGATGATCGATCCCGGCATCAAGGCCGAGAAGGGGTACTTTGTCTTTGACCAGGGCACGGCCCGCGACGTGTGGGTGAAGAAGGCCGACGGAAAGACAGACTACCACGGCGAGGTGTGGCCGGGGATGTGCGTCTTCCCCGACTACACGCGGGCCGAGACGCGCGAGTGGTGGGCGGGGCTCTACAAGGACTTCATGGCCACCGGCGTGGACGGCGTGTGGAACGACATGAACGAGCCGGCGGTGTTCAACACGCCGGACAAGTCCAAGACCATGCCCGAGGACAACGTGCACCGGGCCGATGCGAAGTTCGGCGGCCCCGGCCCGCACGCGCGGTTCCACAACGTCTACGGCATGCTCATGATCGAGGCGACGCGCGACGGGATCCTCGACGCCAACCCGGACAAAAGGCCCTTCGTGCTCAGCCGCGCGAGCTATATGGGCGGGCACCGGCTCGGCGCGAGCTGGACGGGGGACAACTCGGCGGACTGGTATCACCTCGAGTCGTCGATCCCGATGGTGCTGAACATGAGCCTGTCGGGCCAGCCGTTCACGGGTCCGGACATCGGCGGCTTCGCGGGCGATGGGCCGGCGGGCGAAGCGGGGGCGACGATGTTCGCGCGGTGGATGGGGATCGGGGCGCTGCTGCCGTTCGCGCGCGGGCACACGGCCAAGGGGAACATAGACAAGGAGCCGTGGGCGTTCGGGGAAAAGACCGAGAAGACCTGCCGCGAGGCGATCGAGCGGCGGTACATGCTCCTGCCGTATCTCTACACGCTGTTCCGCGAGTCCGCGACGGTCGGGCTGCCGGTGGCGCGGCCGCTTTTCTTCGCCGACCCGAAGGACCCGGCGCTGCGGAGCGAGGATGACGGCTTCCTGCTCGGGGACCGGCTGATGGTCGTGGCGCAGTGCGTCCCGGACCGCACGCGCGTGCCGGTCCTGCCCAGGGGCGACTGGGTGAAGTTCACGCTGCCCAACGACACGAAGAACCCCGACCTTCCGGACATGTACCAGCGGGCGGGGACGGTCGTGCCGGTCGGGCCGGTGCGCCAGTACGCGACGGAAAAGGTGCCCGACTCGCTGACGCTCTACGCCGCGCTGGACAAGAGCGGCAAGGCCGTGGGCACGCTGTACGAGGACGCGGGGGAGGGGTTCGGATTCAAGGACGGAGAGTTCCTGCTGACGACCTACTCCGTGGAGCAGCGCGGCGACGAGGTCACGGTCGCGGTCTCGGGGAGCGAAGGGAAGATGGCCCGGCCCGCGCGGCCCGTCGCCGTCCGCGTGCACCTGGGCGGGAAAGTCCTGCAGATCGGGATGAAGGACGGGGAGTCGCGGACGGTGAAAGTTTCCGAGGCGAAGCCGCTGTGAGCGCGGTCGGCGGGGCGGGACCGGCGGACGCGGCGCGCCAGCTGCGCCGGGTGTGCGTCTTCTGCGGCGCCAGCGCCGGGCGCGGCAACGAGTACGCCGCGGCCGCGCGGAGGCTCGGGAGGGTCCTCGCGGAGCGCGGCATCGGCGTCGTCTACGGCGGCGGACGGGTCGGGCTCATGGGGTGTGTCGCGGACGGCGCGCTCGAGTCCGGCGGCGAGGTGATCGGCGTGATCACGCGCCTGCTCATGGACAAGGAGCTCGGCCACACGGGCGTCGCGGAACTGGTCGTCGCCGAGACGATGCACGAGCGCAAGGCGCGGATGGCGGAGCTGGCCGACGCGTTCATCGCGCTGCCGGGCGGGCTGGGGACGCTGGACGAGACGTTCGAGATCCTGGCGTGGGCGCAGCTCGGGATTCACTCCAAGCCGGTCGGGCTCCTGAACACGGCGGGGTACTACGAGGCGCTGATGGTGTTTCTCGATCACGTGGAGCGCGAGTCGTTCCTGCGGCTGAACCACAGGACGGACGTGCACTTCGATCGCGACGCGGAGGGGCTGATCGAGAAGCTCAGGAACTCGGCGCCGACGCGCGGGGTGTTTCCGGCGGGGTGAGGCTCGGGCCGGAGCAGGGGGTGCGCGCCTCGGCTCCCCGACGTTCGCGGCTCGGTGCGACTACGCCGACTTTGCCACCGCGTGATCCACCGTTGCCAGACGCAGGATGTTCGCCTGCGTCATCTGGTCGCCCGCAAGCTCGCCGGTGATCCGCCCGCCGCACATCACGAGCACCCGATCGGAGAGCGCGAGCAGTTCGGGCATCTCGCTCGACACGAGCACGACGGCGGTGCCGGCCTCCGCGGCGCGCCGGATGAGCTTATAGACCTCGCTCTTGGTGCCCACGTCAATGCCGCGGGTCGGCTCGTCGAGGAGCAGGACGCGGGTGTCCTTCCCCATCCAGCGGGCGATCAGGAGCTTCTGCTGGTTGCCGCCGGAGAGCTCGCCGGGGAGGGAGGAGAAGGACGCGGCCTTGACCTGGAACTCCCTGACCTTCTCGGAAACGACGGACTTTTCGACCGAGCGGCGACGAACGCCGAGCGCCGCGGCGAGGCGCGCCATGAACGGCACGAGGATGTTCTCGTCGATCCCGAGTTGAAAGAAAAGTCCCTGGAGGCGGCGGTCCTCGGGGACGTAGCCGACTCCGGCGGCGATCGCGGAGCGAGCATCTCCCGGGCAGACCGGGCGGCCCGCGACCCGGACCGAGCCCTCGGCCTTCTTGTCGAGGCCGAAGACGGCGTCGAGGAGCTCGGAGCGGCCCGCGCCGACAAGCCCGCCGACTCCGACGATCTCGCCAGGGCGCACCGAGAGGGAAACGTCGCGGAGCCGGCCCGGCGAGGACAGGGAGCGGACCTCGAGCAGCGGGGCATTGGCGACGGCGGCGTGGTGCTCGCCGCCCATCATCTGGCGCAGAGCCGCGGCCTCGGCCGCGTCGCCGTCGGCCGGCGCGCCCCGCGGGCCGGTGCGCGCGGTCGGGGCCTGGAGCCGGCGGCCGATCATCTGCTCGACCAAGGTCGGCTCGTCGATGTCCTTGATGTTCGAGGTCGCGACGAACTTGCCGTCGCGGAGCACCGTGACGCGGTCGCAGACCTGGAAGATCTCGCCCATGCGGTGGCTGACGTAGATGATCGTGAGCCCTTCGCGGGCGAGCTGGCGGGTGATCTCGAGCAGGCGGTCGGCCTCGGCGACCGAGAGCGAGCTCGTCGGTTCGTCGAGGACGATGACGCGGGCGCGGTGCGTGTCGGCCGTTGCGCCGGACGGGGCGCGGTCGTCGAGGCTCGAAGCGATCTGGCAGATCTGCCGGCGACCGGGCGCGAGCGAGCCGAGCGGGGCCTCGACGTCGATAGCCGGGTCGAGCCTGTGAACCAGGCGCGCGGCCCGCTCGGCCATCGCGCGCCGGTCAACAAAGCCCAGGCGCGTCGGGATGTCGTGGAGGCACAAGTTCTCGGCGACGGTCAGGTTCGGGCACTGGGCCAGTTCCTGGTGCACGATCCGCACGCCCGCGTCGAACGCGTCGTCGATCGAACCGGGCTTGAGCTCTCGCCCGTCGATGGTCACGGCGCCCGAGTCCTGGCGGTGCAGCCCGGCGATGACCTTGCCCAGCGTGCTCTTGCCCGCGCCGTTCTCGCCCATCAGGGCGTGTACCTCGCCCGCGGCGAACGACACCGAAACATCGTCGAGCGCCTGGGTGATTCCGAAGCGCTTGGAGATGCCGGTGGCGGTCAGGAGCGCGGGGGCGGGGTGGAGCATGGGGAAAGCAAAGTGATCAGTGAACAGCCATCAGTGAATGCACCGCGACGGCATGCCGCAGCGGGCTATTTCTTGCCGAGCCACTTGTTCCACAGGCCGTCGAACTCCTCGACGTTTTCCTTGGTGACGATGGCGAGCTTGAAGGTGTTGATGACCTTCGCGGGCGTCTGGTTGTTGTGGACCTTGTCGACGATCATCCGGACGCTCTCGGCGCCCCATCCGTAGCAGTCCTGGCCGATCAGGGCCTGAACCTGGCCGCTGCGGACGTAGCCGAGCTCGGTCTGGAGGTGATCGACACTGACGACCTTGGCCTTGTCGTGCACGCCCTGGAGGGCGTTCTCGGTGAAGAGCGGCCACCCCCCCACCATCGCCCACCCGCCGATGTCGGGGTTGGCGGTCTGCACCTGCTGGACCATCGCCGCGGCGTCGGCGGGCGTCTCCTTGTGGTAGTAGACCTGCTTGAGCGTGAAGCCTTTGTCCTTGAGCTTGTCAAGTTCCTCCTTGACGCCCTTCACGCGGGCCTGGAGGTTGGGGGCGGTCTGGTTGCCGGCGAGGATGGCGATGGGAGCGCCCTTGTCGCCCATGGCCTTGGCGAGCTGGCGCATCACCTCGCGCCCGGCCTCGACGTCGTCGATGCCGTAGTACGCCATGCGCTTGCTCTCGGGCGAGTCGGAATCGAACGTGACGACAACCACGCCCTTGCCCGCGGCGTCGTCGATCGGGCTCTTGAGCACGTTGCCGTCCGTACACGAGATGGCGATCCCGTCCACGCCCTGGCTGACGAGCTGCTCGATGTACTTGGCCTGTTGCTGGGCGTCCTCGTTGACGGGCGTCTGCCAGTTGACGCGGATGTCCAGGCCGAGTTCCTCGGACATCTTGCGGGCCTGGTCCTCGGCGCCGGTGCGCGCGGCCTGGAACACAGGGTTGCTCTGGCTCTTGGCGATCACGCCGATGACGATCGACTTCTTCGCCCCGGCCGCCGCCTTCTCACCGCCCTTGGCGGACGCGGCCCCGGAGTCGGCCGGCTTGGCGGCGCCCTTGGGGGCCGAGCCGTCGGTCGAAGCGGCCTTGGTCGGCTCCGCAGCCTTCTGCTCGCAACCGGCGAGCCCGAAGAGGGAAACAGAGAGGCTCAGGGCCAGGACGCCGGCGCCGGCCCGCAGGAATGCACGAGTGTTCATGGTCGAGTCTCCGAGGTTCGAGCCGACATGGTACCGAATCGCCGGCCTCAGCGCCCGCCGCGAGGCGACAGGCGCGCCTTGGCCTGGTCCAAGACCACCGCGACGATGATCGCCGCCCCCATCACGACCTGGGTGTAGCTCGTGTCGATGTCGAGGATGATCATCGCGTTGGAAATGAGCTGGATCACGATGGCCCCGAGCAGGGCGCCCAGGGCCGATCCCTTGCCCCCCGACAGCGACGCCCCGCCGATGACGGTCGCCGCGATCACGGGCAGTTCGTAGCCGTTCCCGGCATCGGGCGACGCGGCGCCGAGGTAGCCGAGGTAGACCGCCGCAGAGAGTCCGGCGAGGGCTCCGCAGGCGGTGAACATGATGATCTTGACCCGGCCGACCGGCACGCCCGAATAGACGGCCGCGGTCTCGTTGCCGCCGATCGCGTAGACGCGCCGCCCGATGACCGTGTGCCCGAGCACGACGGCGCCCGCGGCGACGGCGACGGCCATCACGACCACGGGGATCGGCTCGACGCCGCCGATGGTCGCCTTGAAGAAGCCGGACGTGAACGAGGGCGGGAAGCCCATGATCGAGTCGCCGCGCGTCAGCAGGAAGACGATGCCGCGAAGCACGGCCATGGTGCCCAGCGTGATGATGAAGGGGTGGACGCGGAGGCCGACGACCATGGCGCCGTTGGCCAGCCCGCACGCGGCGCCGACGCCGCAGCAGACGCCGAGGCCGACGGGAAGGGCGATCCACCACGGGGCCGGGTCGCCGCCGGCGTTGACGGCGCGCAGGGCCATCGCCCCCACGATGGCGGCCAGGGCGTACATCGAGCCCACGGAGAGATCGATCCCGCCCATGACGATGATCGCGGTCATGCCCACGGCCATGATTGCAAAGAAACTCGCGTCCTTGGCGAGAAGGACGAGGTTGCTGAGGTCGAGGAACTTGTTGACCTCGACGCGCCGCGTCGCGGCGGGGCCGTCCGGCGTTTCGCGGAGCGACCAGCCTTCGGACGCGGGGTAGACGGAGACTTCGACGCCGTCGCGAACGGCGCTCAGGCCCGATTCGGTCTGCACGATCGCGGCGCCGGGCGGCGCGTGGACGAGTTCGATGCGGGGTTTCGTGCCCCCGAAGAGCGTGAGAAGCAGCCCGGCGATCAGGATGACCACGACAAGGCCGGTCTCCTGCGCAAAGAGAAGGCGGCGGACGGGCGAATCGTTCCGCGATCGCGCATCGTGCGCGGGCCGGGCTGGTCCGACGTTTCCTCCCACGGTTTCTCCGGGCGGCTGTTGCAGGGGGAGGGAGTGTACCAGCGGGCGGAACGCCCGTCGCGACACCGTATTCGATGGAAAAACGAGGTGCCGACGCTCAATCCAGCGTCTGCACCCGCAGGCTGCGCTTCTTGTCGATCACGTTGATGGACTGCGCGTTGATGTTGCTCGTGCTGAAGAACTTGTCCTGGATATTCGTGTCGCCCGTGATGAACGAGGCGTGCCCGTCGCTGAAGACCCAGTTCGCGCCGTCCTTGCCGTGGTTGTCGAGCCGCCCGTAGTACCCCGGCTTGATGCCGTCGCGGGCCTGGGCCGCGGCGTCCACGCCCGAGCCGTAGAACGAGTTGGTCGAGAGATCGTTGCCGTTGGTCTCGTCGCCCCACAGGGGCGCCGGCGTGATGACCGCCGCCTCGTCGGTCTTGAGCCCCGCGATGTACATGTAGCTGATCGTGTAGCTGACGATGTCGTTGTCGCTGCGCGGCGGTCGCGGGGTCTTCAACGCCTTGGGATCCAGCGACACCGTCGAGTAGTTGTTCTTGGAGACGTCGTACGGCAGGCCGTAGAAGAGGTCCATCTTGTCGGCCGGGCAGTTCAGCGAGGCCCGCCCGTCGAGGTACCTGCGCATGAGGGGCGTGCCGTCCCCGTTGGGGTAGAGTTCCTTGGGATCGCCCTCGTCGGTCGAGTCGCCGACGAAGCCGTTCTGGGGCGCGCCGTCGCCGACCTGGTTCAGGCTGAACAGACCCGCCACGCCGCCGCGGATCCATTGGTCGGTCAGGTAGGGCGGGTTGGACTTCATCGCCGCGGCGGCCTTGCTCGAGAACGGCACGACCGGGTACCAGCTGCGGTTGTCCGGCGCGTAGAGGGTCAGGGCGAGGCCCATCTGGCGCACGTTCGACATGCACTTGACGTTCTTGGCGACGGCGCGGGCCTTGCCGAGCGCGGGCAGGAGGATCGCGATGAGAATCGCGATCACCGCGATGACGACCAGCAGTTCGATCAGGGTGAACCCGCGTTGTTGGCCGGCCGGCTGCCTGTTCATACAAAGTTCCATGCCGCCCCGCCACCTCGCGAAGGCAAGGGAATCCAAGGGCGACGGTGCCGGAATATCACCAATCCAACGTAGTGTAACTGTGCGGCGGGCGTCAAGTTCCACCGCGAGCGTCGATTCGCCGCGCGGGAGACGGCCCCCGTGTTCGTCCCAGTCGCCCGATGAGCCGGCGCCGCCGGCGGCATGGGGTTTTCACCTCTCACATTGGCCCGACTTTTCCCTCGAATCACGGTGCGTGCGGCCAGTAGAATGAGCTTGCCCGGGCCCGCGGTGGTCCCGGGCACAGTGCCAGTACCACGGGCATCGTCGCCACTGCGCAAAGGGGCGGCGGGCTCTCGTCATGGAGGTCGATCGATGAACGTGCGTCGATGTGTCAGCGTGCTTTCGCTTCTTGCCATTGCCGGGACGGTAATGGCCGACCCCCCGGCCACGGACGGAGTGCTGAGCGAGGGTGAATATCCGTGGATCCGCTGGACCCAGTCGGTCCCCACGCAGTTCGGTGACAACGTCGCCGACAATTCGTGCGACAACGGAGCAGTCGGAAGTCCCGGTGCGGTGACGACGGGGATCGAGATCAAGATCCCGCTCGCCGCGATCGGCAACCCGACGGGCGATGTGCGCATCTGCGCGTTCCTGACCCCGGACGGGCACGACAACGTCTCCAACCAGGTCCTGGGCGGCATCCCGGCGCAGCGCGAGAATCTCGGTGAGCCCCGGAACGTCGATTTCCAGGGAATCGCGGGGAACCAGTACGTGACGGCGACGGCGGTGGCGGGCACCGACCCGACGATCGACGGGACGCGCGACGGCGTGTACCCGGCGGCGCTGGCCGTGCAGACCTGCCGAACCAGCTTCGGCGACAGCAATCTGGGCGAAGTCGCCGCCGCCAACGGCAGCGAGCTCGACAACATTCACGCGGTGATCCGCAACGGCAGCCTGTTCGTTTTCATCGGAGGCAACATGTCCTCCGATTTCACCAAGCTCGAGTTCTTCATCGACACGGGCAACCTCAACGGCTGGAACCAGCTTCCGACCGGGCTCCCGGACATCGACTTTAACCGCCTCGCACGCCTCGCCGACGACGGCTCGGGCAACGGCCTTGCCTTCGACGACGCGTTCACCGCCGACTACTACATCACGTTCGGCTGCGGCGGCGACCCCGTCACCTACTACCCGAGTTCCGCCGACCTCAACGCCCTCACCGGCGGGTACTTGGGCAGCAACACTCCCGGCAACGGCGGCACGTTGACCGGCGGGTCCAACCCCGACAACATCGAGATCGCCCTCGACAACTCGAACGTGGACGGCGTGCCCCTGGCGTGCCCGATCCCGGCCGGCGACGTCGACGAGTCCAACGGCTCGGAACTCGACAACGTGTTCGCCACGATCGACGGGACGCGCCTGCGCGTCTTTATCGGCGGAAACCTCCAGAGCAACAACAACGCCCTGGACCTGTTCCTCGACGTGGGCATCGGCGGGCAGAACAGGATCGGCGAGAACCCGGCCGATCAGACCGCGGTGACCAACCCGGACGTCCACTTCCACGCCCTCCAGGCGCCCAAGCTCGCGGGGCTGAAGTTCGATGACGACTTCTTCGCCGCGTACTACATCACCGTAACGACCGACGGCACGAACATGTACGGGAACTCGTGCATCCTCCGGCCCGACGGCCAGCGTGCCGACGGCAGCGGGTTCCCCTACGACTACGGCTGCTACGACGGGGGCGCCAAGCCCGTCTCGCCGCCGCACGTCCTCTTCGACGGCCCGCTCATGGAGGGCCAGGACGGCTCCCGGACCGAGCTCTATTCCAACTACCCCCCGCGCATCGGCGGCGACCGCTGCTACGACGCCAGCCCGCTCGATCCCGACCCGGACAACCCGTTCCCGATCGCCGGGCTCCTGCAGATCGCGCTCAACAACAGCAACGTCGACGGCGTCGGCGGCTACCCGGACGGTGACGTGTGCTCCGCCGCGTACGTGACCACCGGCATCGAGTTCGAGATCGACCTGGCCGAACTGGGCTGGGACGGCTTCTCGCCGATCAAGCTCGCCGGCTGGATCAACAACGGCGCGCACGACTACATGTCGAACCAGGTCCTGGGCGGCCTGCCCGTCGGCACGGGCAACCTGGCGACGGCCAGCGCCGTCGACTTCTCCCTGATCGACGGTCTGCAGTACGTCGTCGTCAACACCTGCCCCTCCGACGTCAACAACGACGGCTTCCCGTCCGGCGACGACTTCGACGCGTTCGTCGCGGCGTTCGAATCCGGCATCGACCCCGCCGCCGACTTCGACCGCAACTGCTTTGTCAACGGCGACGACTTCGACCTGTTCGTGAACTTCTTCATCGCCGGCTGCTGATTCAGGTTCCGAACCTTCCATGACAACCCCCGGGGCTCGCGCCCCGGGGGTTTTTCTTCGCGCGGTAACGACAAGACGGCCCGGCGCGGGGGGGCGGGCGGTCGGGCCTG
>CAZCPB010000159.1:0-10248 GCA_964500365.1 uncultured Phycisphaeraceae bacterium | reverse complement strand
TCGACGCCGCGGCGGTCGGGCCGGGGCACGTCGTCGTGCTCGGCGGCGTCTCGTACGAAGGGGTCGAGCGCTACAGCGACACCGACCTGGGGATCTCGCGCCTGCGCCCGAGCCCGGACGACGACCCGGTCCCGCCGACGCCCGCGACCAGCGCCGAGGCGGTGATCACCTCGTTCCGGCCCCAGATCGAGATCGTGCACCGCCAGCTCCTCCGCCGCGCGGGGATCGTGCCGGGCGAGGCCGGGCCCGGCGAGGTCCCGGAGAGCGCGATCGTGAACGGCGCCGACCTCGCCCACGCCGAGGCCCTCGGCGCGCTGCACCTGGTCTACGCCGGGGCGTCGGTCGGCCTGGGCGCTTCGGCGATCGCCGCGGCCCAGGCGGCGCACTACCGGGCCGCGTTCGCCAGGGAGCGCGAGCGGGTCGTCGTCAGGCTCGACCTCGACGGCGACGGCGAGCCGGATGCGTCGCGGTGCCCCGGCTGGATCCAGCTCCTGCGGGCGTAGCACCGATTCGATTCCGCGTCTCTCGAGCTCCGTCGAGTTGTCCGGAGGAACACTTCATGCTCGCCCTCAACCCCGCGCACGTGAAGTTCGGCGACCAGGACTGGCCCGACGTTTCGTTGATCGCGATCGACCGTGCCGCGGTGCGCCTGGCCGCCGAGTGGACGGACCTCGGCCCGCACCCGGCCTTCGCCGACTGTCCGGAACAGCGCGTGGACGTGAAGATCGTGCGCGCGGTCACGGGCGGCGACCTCGACGCGCCCCGCCCCGGCGACGCCGCGCCCGTCTCGTTCTTCGCCTCGCCCCGCGCCACCGACGCGGGCCGCAAGCGCGTGTCCTTCACCGGCGTCGTCGTCGCCGTCCGTCACGAGGTGAACGCCCGGGGCGCGACGCGGACGGTCCAGCTCGTCGCGCTCTCGGCCGATGGCGTCGCCGACCCCGTCACCATCGCCGACGCGGAGACCACGCCATGAGCAGCTCGTTCAAGGGCCTCGACCTCTTCGGCTCGGGCCCGCACCGCTTCTCGACCGCCAAGCGCGGCCAGCTCGTGGTCTCGCACCTGGCGCTCGGCGTCTTCGACGCGGCATCGGCGCCCCTGGGCCTCCTCGAGCTCGACGTCATCGTCAAGGGCCGGCTGGTGGCTCCGGGCGAGAGCGCCCTGTGGGCGCTCCGCGACGCGGTGACCGCCCAGCTACTCCACCCGCCCGTGCCCGGGACGCTCATTGATCATCACGGCCGGGCGTGGAGCGGCATGAGCTTCGTCGCCTTCACCGAGGCCGACCGCGTGGACCGCGGAAGGGCGTGGTCGGTCGGGTACACGGCACTCTTCCGCCGCTTCGACTCGCTGTGAGGAAATGGCACGGGTCCCAGGGACCCCGCAGGACCCATGAGACCCGTGCCGCGCCGATGAACGTGTCACGAGCGCCGAACCCTGTCTCAGTCGTGCAGCGCCGACACCGGCGGCACCCGCAGCGCCGGGTTGGTCTTGAGCACGATGTTCGTCCTGATCCCGAGCCCCGCGTGGGTCGTCGAGCGCTGCGCCGTGAAGAGCTGGAACTTCACGGTCTGCCCGTCGGTGAGGCCCTGGCGGTCCATGTCCACGTGCTGGCGGGCCCCGACCTTCGCGCCGCCGATGTCCATGACGAGCTTCCCGTCCACGAAGAGCCACGCGTCGCCGTCGCCCGAGAGCTCGAAGAACTGTCCGCCGCACTCCTTGTAGGTGAACGTCGCGTCGAAGGCGCACGTGAAGCCGCGGTTGTGCGCGGCACCGCCGTTGCCGTAGAGGGCGTTGTCGATCGGGTGGAAGTCGGGCGTGGAGAAGGTGTAGACGCCGTCCGAGCCCTTCACGAGCGTGACGGGGCGGATGGTCGAGACGTTGTAGCCCGGCCGGTCCTCGAACCAGCACGAGAAGGCCGGGGCGCTCGAGACGCCGCCCGCGTCGCCGCCGCCGCGCTCGGCCGGCGAGTCGTTGATGCTGACGCAGGCCGGCGCATCGGAGGACTCGTCGTCCCAGTACGAGGGGTCGCTGGCGAGGTCCACGAGCACGACGAGGTCCTGCATGTCGAACGCCGCGGAAGAGGTGCTCGTGGTGCCCAGTTCGAAGAGGTAGATGACCTGGTTGGGCTTGAGGGTGATCTTCTTGGTGAGCGGGTCGATGAAGCCGCTGAGCATGGCCTTGGCCGAGACCTGGCCCATGAAGCCCCCGACGTTCGGGGCGTCGTCGCCGTCGCGGAGCGCCCGGACCTGCGCCCCGCCCGAGGCCGAGTTGACGGTCATGTACGACTTCCAGTCCGAGTCGCGGGCCCCGGGGCTCGTGGTGCTCTTGCGGACCCACGCGCGCCCGTCCACCGAGATGCGCGTGCCCGACTGGATCATCGAGGGCATCACGTACGAGCGCGGGTTGTGCGCGGCGTTCACGGTGCCCGAGGGCGCGCCGTCGAGGGGGCCGCAGGGGGGCGAGAGCCCGGACCCGACGCGGACCTGCATCGTCACGGGCATGTCGTAGCTGCCGCTGTAGGAGATCGCGGCGCCGATCACGGAGAACTTCGCCGCCATCGGCTCCGACGAGCTGACCTCGGCGCCGTTGATCGTGAAGTTGTTCACCGGCCCCGCGCGGACCGACGAGGGCGCGATGGGCCTCCCCTTGGCGTCGAGCGCGTCCTTGACGATCACGGTCCCCGCGCCGCTGTAGACCGGCAGGCCGCGGGCGTCGAGCATCATGGCGACGTTGCCCGCCGAGAGGGGCAGGGAGTCGCAGGCGCCGGGCGCGAAGTCGGCGTGGCTGGGCGAGAAGTCGCGGACCACGCCCAGGAGCTGGTAGTTGGGCGGCGCAGCGCCGGCGAGGCACGCAAGAGCCGCGGCGGGCGCGGCGGCGAGGCAACGGACGAACGTGAGGTGACGCATCCCTGTCTGCTCCTGTGTCGGC
Source organism: uncultured Phycisphaeraceae bacterium (assembly GCA_964500365.1). GTDB lineage: Bacteria > Planctomycetota > Phycisphaerae > Phycisphaerales > UBA1924 > CAZCPB01. Next base: position 7,323 of record CAZCPB010000159.1, on the reverse strand, counting down.
CGGCTCACCGGCGTGCGGTCGCGCCGCGCACGATCCCGCGCGCCGGCCGCTCGAAACATGAACGCGCCTTGGGAAAAAGCCAGCCCCGGATCAAGGGAGCGCCGCTCAACCGGGGCGACGTGTGAGGAGCGGGCAAGATGGGTAATGAAAAGTCGCCCATAACACGCGTGTTTACATTTCTGAGAACGCGCCGGCCTGAGTGCTCACGCGGGCGGGGCGCGAGGCACTGCGCCGGATCTGATTCTGGTATACTTATCGGAGCGTTGCTGGCCGCGGGCCTGAGCACGCAGATCACACCCCTGGGAGTCGAGTCATGCTGAAGAAATGTTGGACGTTGACCTCCGTTCTCGCCGTGACGGGCCTTGCCGCCGCGTGGGCCGTGGCGCAGCCGCCGGCCGACACCAAGACCAAGGCCCCCGCGCCGAAGCCGGCCGCCAAGGAGCAGCCGCCGCAGGGCGGGCCGCAGTTGACGCCCCAGCAGATGGCCGACATGCAGGCGTACGTTGCCGCGGCGACCCCCGGCAAGGAGCACGCCTGGCTGCAGAAGTCCGTCGGCAAATGGGAATACACGATGAAGCACTGGATGGAGCCCGGCGCGACGCCCATGGAGAGCAAGGGCACGAGCGAGGCGGTGTCGCTGCTCGAGGGCCGCTTCACCCGCATGAAGGTCGACGGCGACATGGGGCCGATGGGCGCGTTCAACGGCATCGGCATCTACGGCTACGACAACGTCGCCAAGGAGTACCAGTGCTTCTGGATCGACTCGATGGGCACGGGCATGACCAACGGCACGGGCAAGCTCTCGGCCGACGGCAAGACCATGACCTGGGTCATGACGTACAACTGCCCGGTCAAGAAGGGCCCGGTCACCATGCGTGAAGTCGAGACCTACAAGGGCGACGACGAGTGCGTCATGGAGATCTACATGAACGACCCGCACGGCGGCAAGGAATACAAGGCGATGGAGATGACCTCCAAGCGCGTCGGCGCCGCGCCCGCGAAGGCCCCGGCCCCCAAGCCCACCGGCGCCAGGTAAGCACCGCGCCACCGTCCTCTCATCCGACCATCGCCCACCCGAACGGGTGGGCGGTTTCGTTTTGCCAAGACGTCCCCTGCCCCGCTCAGCGCGGACCCGGGTCGCGGCGGTTGATCAGCCAGTCGCGGATCACCGCGGCGGTCTGCGCGTCGCGGCGCGACTCGGCGAGCATGAGGGCGCGCTCGGCCGGCGCGACGGCCTCGGCGCGGCGGCCCAGGGCGTCGAGCGACGCGGCCAATCCCCAGTGCGCTTCGAGCAGGCCGGGGTTCAGGCCCGCGGCCTTCTCGAACGGCGCGATCGCCTCGGCGTGCCGGCCCGCCGCGCCGAGCGCAAGGCCCAGGCCGAGGTGGAAGCGCGGCTCGTGATCGGCGATGGCGGTCGCGCGCACGGCCCAGCCGATCGCCTCGGCGTGCTGCCCGCTCTCGGAGAGCGCGTTGATCAGGTTGTCGAGGGGCTCGAGGTAGCCCTCGCGCATGGCGATCGCCTCGCGGAACTTCGCGATCCCCTCGGACGTCCTCCCCGCGCCGTAAAGCGCAACGCCGAGGTTGTTGTGGAGCTCCGCGTTCGCCGGGTAGATCTCGATCGCGCGCTCGAAGCGCACGATCGCCTCCGCGTGCCGGCCCGCGTCGTTGAGCGCGATGCCGATGTTGTTGTGCATCATCCACGCCGCGGGGTTGCGGGCCAGGGTCTCGGCGTAGATCGTGTCGGCGTCGGAGTACATCCGGCACTGGCGGAAGCTCAGCACGCCGAGCCCGACGGGAAGAGCAACGGCCGCCCCGAGCGCGGCACGCCGGAGCGCCCCGGGGCGGGCCCGCGCGGCCCCCAGCGCCAGCCCGCCGCACACCACCGCGACGATCCCGAGGCAGGGCAGGTACTCGAAGTGGTCGGCGACGAAGGTGTAGCGGAAGAGGTAGACGTTGAAGAGGCCGAGCACGGGGAAGAGCGAGCCCGCGAAGAAGAGCAGCCCGGCCAGCGGCGCCCGCGAGCGCCCGCGCAGCGCCCACGCGACGGCGACGAGAGCCACGGCGCCCGCCGTGAAGAGCCACTGCCGCCACGCGCCGGCGTCCACCGTCCAGCGTGGGTACATGAAGAGCAGGTCGAAGGGCCACAGGACCTTGGCGAGGTAAAAGAGAACGATGCGCCCGGGCAGCACGAGCCGCTCCGCGGCCGTGAGCGCGAACTCGTCGCCCTTGGCGCCGGTCACGCTGTGCTCGACGTACGCCGCGAGCAGGCCAGAGGCGAAGGCCAGGCCGAACCACGGCAGCAGGGGGACCGCGTCGCGCCTCCACGAGAGCGAGCCCCGCTGCCACCAGAGAATGACCAGGAGCGCCGGGGGCAGCGTGACGGTGACGGGCTTGGCGATCAAGCTGAGAGCGAAGAGCGCGGTCGCCCACGCGTAGGTGCCGCGCCGGCGCGAGTCATCGAACTTCAGGTACATCAGCATCGACGAGAGGTACAGGACGCCCGAGAGCGTGTTCTTCTGCTGCGTGATCCACGCGACGCTCTCGACGTTGACGGGGTGCAGCGCCCAGACGGCGGCGATGAGCCACGCGCCCAGATCGGCCCACGCGGCGCCGCGAGAGGCGAGCAGCCGGCGCGCGACGGCCATGACCAGGAGCGCGGCCCCGCCGTGCAGGGCGATCGTCACCGCGTGGTACCCCGGCGTCCAGTCGCCCCACAGCCGGCACTGCGCCCAGAACCAGGAGAACAGCAGCGGGTAGTACTGCTGCGTCGCGCCGATCTCGGTGCAGATCCGCCACAGGCCGTGGAGCGAGCGCAGCTCCTCGCGCGGCACGTGCGCGTTGTCGTCCCACAGGTAGCCGCCCGGGAGGCTCGGGGAGTAGACCGCGATCACCGCGAGCACGATCGCGCCCGCGGCGGCGAGGCGGAACCACGCGGGCCACGCCGAGGTGAGGCGGAAGTGTGGTGGATTCGGTGCGTCCATCCGGGGCGGGATGGTATTTCCCGCCGCGGCCTGTTACACGCGCGAGACACGCGCTGCGTCGGGGCGGCCGTAGACTCGCGGAAGAAGGGCGGATCTGAAAGGAGCCTGAACAATGGCGCGGCGAGCGATGACCGTGGCGGCGGGAGTGTGTGTGCTGGCGCTGGCCGGGTGGGCGGCGGGCGTGCGACGGGGCGAGACTCTCCCCTATGTGCAGTGGATCGGCGCCGACTCGAAGCGGACCGAGCCGGGCTTCGAGATCGTCCGCGACGACGCGGCGTGGCGGGCGCTGTGGGGCGCGCACACCGGCACGGACACGACTCCCGGCGGCGCGATGCGGCGGCACGCGGCGCCCGAGGTCAACTTCGATCGCTGCGTCGTCGTCGCGCACTTCCGCGGCAGGTCCACCAACCACGACGGCGAGGTCGTCCACGGCGTGGACGAATCGGCCGAGCGGGTCCGGGTGCGGTTCATCGCGGACACGTTCCAGACGGCAAGCTTCGACGGCCCTGACCGCGGCGTGGCGACGACGCCGTACGGCATCTGGGTGTTGCCGCGGACGGAGAAGCCGGTCGTGATCGAGGAGGGGACGAGGGAGTTGAAGAACGAGCCGGTGCGGTGGCGGGAGGTGAAGAGGTTCGACGGGCGGTGACGGGGTAACCGTCAGCCCCGCCCGGCTCTCGCCCGGGTGGCCTTGATCCACTCTTCGATTTTCGCGCTCATGTCGCGCTGGCCGGCGCGCTGGGCGGTGTCGCGGGCGGCTTCCGCGGCAGCGATCGCCTCGTCGAAGCGGCCGAGCGAGGCGAGGGCGGTGGCGAGGTTCATTTTCAAGGGCGCGAGGTCGGGTCGGAGGCGGGCGGCCTCCTCAAAGTGGGGGACGGCCTCGGCCACCCGCCCGGCGCGGGCGAGGAGCGCGCCGAGGTTGCTGCGGGCCTCGGCGTGGGCGGGGCGGAGCCGGACCACCTCGATGTACTGGGCGATCGCTTCATGGGTGCGGCCGAGCTGCGCGAGCGCCACGGCGAGGCCGAAGCGCGCCTCGAAGTTCGCGGGGTCGACGCGGACGGCGCGCTCGAGGATCGGTGCGCCCTGCGCGGGCGGGAGCGCGCCGGCCTCGAGCAGTTCGAGCGAGGCGCGCACCCCGGGCTGGTCCGGGTTGAGCGCCAGGGCGCGGCGGAAGGCCTCGGCGGCTTCCGGAGCGCGACCCGCGGCCCGCAGCGCGACGCCCGACGCGGCGTGGAGCGCCGCGCTCTTCGGGTCGTAGCGAAGGGCGAGGTCGAGCTTCTCGAGCGCCTCGCGGTGACGGCCGAGGGCGCTCAGCGCCGCGCCCGCTCCGGCGAGGGCCTCGGGGTTGGCGGGGCGGAGGCGGAGCGCCTCGTCGAAGTGGGCGAGGGCCTCGTCGTGCCGGTCCGCGGCCGAGAGGGCGGCGCCGAGGTTGTTGTGCGCCTCGGGGAACGCGGGACGCAGGGCCAGGGCGCGGCGGTAATGCTCCATCGCCTCCTCCGGCCGGGCTCGGTCGCGGAGCACGACGCCGAGGTTGTTGTGCGCCATCCAGCAGGCGGGGTTGCGGGCGATCGTCGTCGTGTAGAGCGTCTCGACATCGCGGTAGAGGCGGGCCTGGTTGAAGGTGAGCGCGCCGAGGGCCAGCGGGAGTGCAGCGAGGACCGCGCCGCGTATGAACCCCGCCGGGCCGCGCCACGCCACGATCGCGACCGCCGCCGCGATGAGCGTGAGAACGCCGAGGCTTGCGAGGTACTGGAAGTGGTCCGCGACGTAGGAAAAGAGGAAGGGGTAGACGTTGAACATGCCGAGGACGGGGAAGAGCGTGCCGACGAAGAAGAGCAGGCCGGCGAGCGGGGCGCGTGACTTGGCGCGCCAGAGCCACGCCCCGCCGGCGAGCGCCAGCGCGCCGAGCGGGAACAGCCACTGCCACCAGACCGAGGCGCTGACGGTCCAGCGCGGGTATATGAAGGTGAGCTCGGCGGGCCAGGCGAGCTTGGCGAGGTAGAACCAGACAACGCGCCCGCCGAGAAGGAAGCGTTCGAGCAGCGAGAGGTCGAAGGCCTCGCCCTTGGCGCCGATCAGGTTCCTCTCGACCCACGCGGTGAAGAGGCCGCCCGCGGCGCCGAGCGCGCACCAGGGGAGCAGGGGGAGTACATCCTTCTTCCAAGAGAGCCCGGCCCTTTGCCACCAGAAGATGACGAGGAGCGCGGCGGGGAGCGTGGCGGTCACGGTTTTGGTGAGCAAGCCGCAGATGAAGAGGAACGTGGCCAGCGCGTAGACACCGCGCGACCGCGCGGAATCGAAGGAGAGGTAGACGAGCATCGCCGCGAGGTAGAAGAGCGCCGAGAGCGTGTTCTTCTGCTCGGTGATCCACGCGACGGACTCGACGTGCACGGGGTGGAGCGCAAAGAGCGCGCCCGCGAGCCACGCGGCCCCGTCGGCCCAGGGGACGTTCCGCGCCAGAAGAAGCCGCCGCACGATGGCCATGACGAGGACCGCCGCCGCGAAGTGCTGCGCAAGGTTGACGAGGTGGTAGCCGAGCACGTGGTCGCCCCACAGACGGTGCTCGAGCCAGAACGCCGAGTGCAGGAGCGGGTAGTACTGCTGGGTGGCGCCGACTTCCGCCCAGATGCGGCCGAGGCCTTCGAGCGAGCGCAGCTCGGGACGGGTCACGTGGGCGTCGTCGTCCCAGATGAACCCGCCGCGGAGAGAGGGCCAGTACGCCGCGACCACCGCCAGCGCGAGCAGCGCGACCGCGGCGAACCACGCGCGGCGCGTCCACGCGGCGGGCCCGGGCTTCGCGCTGACGGCGGGCGATTGCATGGACGCAACAGTACCACCGGGCCGGTGTGCCGCGGCAACAATGGGTCCATGCTTGTGAGAACCTTGACACCCGCGGACGGCGCCGCGTTCCTCGCCCTGCGCCGGGAAATGCTGGCGGATTCGCCCTGGTCCTTCGCGTCCAGCCCCGAGGACGACGTCGCGATGTCGCCGGGCTTCATGGAAGTGAAACTGCTGGAACCGGGCCAGGCGATCGTGGGGGCGTTCGAGGACGAGGGGACGCGGCTGGTGGCGAGCGCGGGCCTCTTCAGGGACCGCCACCTGAAGATGGCGCACCGGGCCCGGGTCTGGGGGGTGTACGTGACGCCGGGGTCGCGGGGGCGGGGCGTGGCGGCGGCGGTGGTGGAGCGAGCCGTCGAGGTGGCGCGGTCGTGGCCGGGCGTCAACAGCGTGGGGCTGTCGGTGAGCGCGCGGGCCGTGGGCGCCAGGCGGGTGTACGAGCGGCTGGGGTTCCGGGCGTGGGGCGTGGAGCCGGCGGTGGTGAGGATCGACGGGGAAGAGTGTGATGAAGTTCACATGGTGAGGTTCCTCGACGGGCGGGCGTGAGTCGCGCGCCGGCGCGAGCGGCCCCGGCGCATGGTCCGGCGCGGCGCTCATGTTTCACAGCGGGAGAGCCCGCGGTCGGCGGCGCAACGGCGCTCAGCGCGCAGCGCGCGCACCCGGGCGCGGCGAATGAGAATAACTCTGCCGCGCGAGCGAACTTTCATGCGGTCTTCACCGGCGGCGCACGGGCCGGCCCACAGAGTCGTGGATACCGAGTACGTCGAGCGTTTCGGCGTGCGACGCGCCGGCCCGGCCGGCGCGTGGGTGACCGCTTTCACAGGGAGACTCCCATGAGAACCACACCGTTCTGGGCCCGCGGCGCGGCGATCGCGCTCGCGGGGGCGCTGGCGCTGCCGGCGCTGGCGCAGACCTCGACGCGGAACCGGCCGAACGACCGGTCGTACACCGACAACCGGAACTACGACTACTACGACCGGGACTACTCCGATCGCTATTACGATCGCTACAACAGCAACTCCGGATACTACGACAACTATGATCCGTATTACGACTGGTACGACTCGTCGTACTACACGGATTACTACCCGTATAACTATTACGACCAGCCGTACAACGACAACAACTACTCCAACGATGAGTACGATCCCAACCCGTACGGCGTCGGGAGCGATGTCTACGACGACAAGTGGGACACGGGCTTCTGGGACATGGGCGAGTACGACGTCGACGAGTACTACACCGACGACTGGTACGACGACTCGTACTACGACAGCTCCGACAACGACGGGTGGTACGACTGGTAGGCGCGTGCGGCCTTCGGGGGGCCGGCGCGCCGCGGGATCGATCGTGAACTCCATTGCGAGGAAGGAATCATCATGAAGAGCAGAGCAATCGGCATCGCCGCGGCGTGCGCCGCGGTGTGCCTGCTGGGCGCGGCGCCGATCATCGCCTCGCCGCAGCAGAGCGGCAACCGTCCGGGGTACGACCGCGTACGCGACAC
>CAZCPB010000158.1:0-10271 GCA_964500365.1 uncultured Phycisphaeraceae bacterium | reverse complement strand
TTGCGTATGTTCATGCTTAGTTCGGTGTTCTCGGACGTGCCACTCCCGCACGCCCGTTGACCGACTTGGGCTCGCTGAATGACCCGAGCCGCTTCTCCCCCGACCCGGCCGTGGGCGGCCTCTCGTGGTCCGCGGCCTGCCTGCCGTCCTCGGTCACCTTGTAGACCACGCCGATTGTCGTCTCGGGCTCTCCCCGCAAGAGCCGGTTGACCACTTCAACCCCCTGCATCAGCGTGTGGTCGGTGTTGGCGACCTCGTACTTCCACATGCCGAACCTGCCGCGCGAGTAGATCGAGCGGGACTCCAGCCACGGGATGACCTCGGAGAGGATCTCGTCGCGGTCCACCGTCGGCACGGGGTAGCTGTACTCGGCGAAGTGGTGCCACGTTGAGACGATGTCGCGCCGTTCGTCCTCGGTCAACAGCCCGGAGTTGATCAGCCCCCGCACCGTCTCTTCGACGATCGTCCCGCCGTTCACGGGCTTGTGCGCGCTCGCGCTCGTCTCGCACAGGAGCGAGTAGTACGGCCCGTTCCGCCGCCCGTCCGCGCCCTGCGTGTACGGCTCCGGCGTCATGTGAGGCGAGTAATTGCTGAGGTACGTGACCCGGTAGAAGGGCGAGTCGGCATCGGGGAAGTACATCCACGACTTGGTCGAAGGGCACGGCCGCCTGATCCCGACCCCCACCATGTGCCCCGACGAGTGCCTGAGCCCCTGCGCCCGGTCCCGGATGGTCCCCGGCACGCCCCCCTTCAGCACGTCGCCGCAGAGCACGTCCAGCGGCATCGCCGTGATCAGGTGGTCGTACCGGTCCACGCACCCGTCATCGAGCGTCACCGTTTTGGCGTCGACGTCGACCGCGACCACCGCCCGCGACAGCTCGTAGTTCCCCTCCAGCACCGGCCCGAACCGCCTGTAGAACTCGCCCGTCCCGCCGCGCAGCGGGAACTTGAAGCGGTTGTTCGGCCCCCACCCGAAGTCGTCGAGCCCGAGCACGACGTTCCGCAGCGCCCGCTCGACGTCGATCACCGCCACGCGCTCGCCGATCCACGTCTTGTTCATCATCTCCGGCGGGTGGGCCCAGACCTTGAAGTTGTACGGGCGCATGAAGTGGCGCGCGATCCCCTCGCCGAAGACCGCGTCGATGAACTCACCGAAGTTCGCCGCGTCCTGGTGTCGGGCGACCGTCCCCTTGCCGTTCTGGGCCTTGATCAGCCCCGAGAGGCACTCGTAGCAGGCCTGGGGCGGGAGGTGCCGGATGTTGTTCTGGAAGGGGTACGGGACCCACCGCCCCTGCGTCCGAACCCAGCTCTCGCGGTCGTTCCACGTGAACTCGTCCCCCATCAGCCGGTCGAAGACGGCGTCGTAGTACGAGTAGTGGCTGAACATCACGTGCCCGCCGATGTCCCACGTGAACCCCGCGGGATCGACGAACGAGTGCGCCAGCCCGCCGAGGTACGGCTGCTTCTCGTAGATCATGAAGTTCGTGTGCCCCAGCTCGCGGAGCCGGTAGCCCGCGCCGAGCCCCGTGGGGCCGGCGCCGAGGATGATGATGCGGGGGGTGGTCATGAGGGGTGCAGCGTGCTGGGTGCGGGGTGCGGCGGTCCGAGGGCATGGAGGATAGCGCCGCCCGTCCGTCGCTACCCTGTGCGCATGGGGCGATACCACGATTTCCAGGCTTACCGCACGAAGATGAACCGCCGCATCCTCGGTGATGACGCCGAGCGCGGCGCGCGTCCCGACGGCTCGGTCCCCCCCGGCGGAACCCTCGTGACCAAGCGGTTTTTCTCGCTCGACGGCAAGACCTACGAGGACGGTGCTCTCCCCGCAAAAACCAAGGAACTGCTGGGACTTGTCGCCTCCATGGTCCTCCGCTGCGATGACTGCATCGCCTACCACATCGACCAGGGCGTCAAGGCCGGCATCACCGATGAGGAGTTCTGGGAGGCCTTCGACGTGGCCCTCATCGTCGGCGGCTCGATCGTGATCCCGCACCTGCGGAGAGGAGTCGAGTTCCTCGATGAGGCCCGGGCCCTGAAAGGCTGAGAAGGAGAACAGGACCACAATCGTTCGCAAGGCCGCCGACCTTTCGGATCTTACAGATTCTCCTCTTCTCCTCTTCTCCTCTGCTCCTCTTCCGGTCCTTGCCAATACCTCTCCAGATGCTCCCCGCCGACTCATCCCACCGCGACGCCGCCGCGGAGATCGTCCGCGCCCTTCGCGTCGCCGGGCACGTGGCCTACTTCGCGGGCGGCTGCGTCCGCGATGAGCTGCTCGGCCTCGACCCCCAGGACTACGACGTCGCCACCGACGCCCCGCCCGTCCGCATTTCCTCGCTCTTCAAGCGCACCAGCGAAGTAGGGGCTTCATTCGGCGTTGTTCTGGTCAAGGCCCACGGCGTCACCGTCGAGGTCGCCACCTTCCGCAGCGAAGGCCCGTACTCCGACCGCCGTCGCCCCGACACGGTCCACTTCAGCGATGCCCCGACCGATGCTCGCCGCCGAGACTTCACCATCAACGCCCTCTTTCTCGACCCGCTCGACACCGCCCGGGCGCCTCAGTCGCCCCGCGGCGGGCACGTCATCGACCACGTCAGCGGCACCGAAGACCTCGCCCGGCGCATTCTCCGCGCCGTCGGCGACCCCGAGCAGCGCCTCGCCGAGGACCACCTCCGCGCCCTCCGCGCCGTCCGACTCACCGCGCGCCTCGAACTCGCCCTTGACCCCGCGACCGCCGCCGCCATCTCACGCCACGCCCGCGAACTCGCGGGCATCAGCCGCGAACGCATCGGCGAGGAACTCCGCAAGATGCTCCTGCACCCGAGCCGCGCTCGCGCGGTGCTGCTCCTCCACGAACTCGGGCTCGACGGGCCGGTGCTCGACGAACCCAGCCGGCCGTACCAGCCCGCGGCGGTCGCCGCTCTGCCCGCCGGCGCGTCGATCGGCGCGGCACTCGCGGCCTGGGCCCTCGACCGGGGCGCGACCACGGACGCCGCGGGCGGAGGGTTCGTTGCCCGCCGCTGGCGAAGCGCCCTGTCCCTGAGCAACGAGGAGACCGAGGCCCTCAAGCACATCATCGCCGGGGTGGGAGTGCTCGAAGGACAGTGGGCCTCGCTGTCGACCGCCGGCCGAAAGCGTGCCGCGGCATCGGCATGGTTCGGGGATGCCCTCCTGGTCGCCGCCGCCCGTTCTCCACAGCGGGCCCGGAGCCTTGAGGCCGACGTGGGGGCTCTCTCCCGCACCCCCTCCGGGATCGCGCCCGACCCCCTGCTCACCGGGGATGACCTCATCGCCGCCGGGTTCATCCCCGGGCCGGCGTTCAAGTCCATCCTCGATCACGTCTACGATTGCCAGTTGGAGGACCGGGTTCGGTCGCAGGAGGAGGCCTTGGCGCTGGCCCGCGAAACCGCGTCCAGGGTGGTGGGGGGGCGCACGGCTTCGCGGCCCGGGGGCGATCCGCCGCCGTAGGTCGGGCTGAGGGGGTTTGGGAACCCGCCGCGCCGCGGGGCGTCTAAATCCGATGGCCCCGGCGCACGATTCTTGCCCGGACTCCCGGGATCCGGAACCGGGGGTGGGGCGAACGCTGGTAAAGTGATACGCGGCCCGGCGTCGGCGCCGCGGAGGTCGGACGATCCCGCTCGAATGGAGCAGAGACCATGCCGCTCGGAACCCGCTCGCTTTTCCGCACCGTGTGCCGCGTGGTCGGCAGTTCAGGCCTGGCGGCGATCGCCGCGCTCGCACTCGCCGCACCCGGCACGCCCACCTGGCCGTGCTCGGTCGCAGCCGCGGCGGGCCTTCCCGGCGTCTCGGGCGAGGGCCAGGACAAGCTCATCATGAAGGACGGGCGCGTGATCGCCGGGACGATCGTCTCGGAGACCTCGACGCAGGTGAGCTTCCGGGGCGAGGTCGCGGGCATCGCGTACGAGACCGTCTACGAGAAGTCGAACATCCTCGAGATCCGGCGCGCCGAGAAGCCCAAGGACGCCGGCGCGGCGAAGCCCGCCGCGGCCCCGGCTGTCGCGGAGGAAAAGCCCCGCCCCTCGCCGGGCGCGAGCGAGGCCGACGCGGGCGGTCCCAAGGTCGCCATCATCGAGCTCACGGGCGAGTTCGGACGCGACATCTCCGAGACACCGATGCGCGACGCGGTGAAGGACGCGCAGAAGCGCGGCGCCGACGTCGTCGTCTTCGCCATCGAGAACGACTGGTCGTGGAGCCCCGAGATCGAGTCGGAGAAGGGCGACGACGAGGCGGAGTTCGACCGCTTCGCCCGCGCCGAGGACATGGACATGATCTACTCCGAGGAAATGGCGCGCTGGGACAACCCCCCGCGCGTGGTCTTCTGGGTCAAGAAGGCGATGGGCGGCGCCGCCTTCCTCCCCCTGGCCTGCAAGGAGGTCTACTTCTCCAGCGAAGGGCGCATGGGCGGCATCGGCAACCTGGGCGAACTGCTCAAGGGCGTCGGCGATGACGCCGTGCAGGAGAAGCAGCGCTCGCTCCGGCTCGCCCGCGCCGAGGGCATGTGCCGCACCGGCGGGCACCCCCTCGAGATCATCCGCGCCATGGCGATCAAGAAGTACGTGCTCAGCGCCAGCTTCGACGGCGGGCGCGTCGTGTTCTTCGAACGCATGCCCGAGAGCCCCGGCGAGATCCTCCTGACCGACGACGCGGCGGGGGAGAACCAGGACACCCAGGCCGCCATCGCCGCGGGCGAGGGCAACGACGTGCTCACCCTCAACGCCAAGCTGGCCCGCGACGTCGGCCTGTCGCGGGGCACCGCCGACGACGTCCCCGGCCTGCTCTTCGCCATGGACCTCCCCCGCACCGCCACCGTGATCGACTCCCGCTCCAAGCAGATCATGAAGGGCTGGAGCGAGGCCGTCGATCGCGCCGAGCGCGACATCCGCCGGCTCTGGCAGGAGTACGGCGAGGTCCAGCCCGGCGCCACCTTCGAGGAGCGCACCAAGGCCCGCGGCCTGCGGAAGAAGAAGCTCAACGACATCTCCAACATCCTCAACCGCTACGGCGAGGCCTTCGGCAAGCGCGAGGTTGAGCAGTTCCGTGCCCAGATCCGCGACGGCATCAACGCCATCGACACCGAGCAGCAGCGCGACTACCAGTTGAACCGCAAGAAGTAACCGGCGCCGCGCCCGCCCGGCGCAGCCCGCCCATCGAAGTCAGGAGACCGGAATGAAGAACCGCACGCTCACGGGGATTCTCGGCGCGATCGGCGCGGCACTGGTGGTCGTCGTCGGCGGGGTTTCCGCCGTTCACGCCGCCGCTCCCGCGGCGCCCGCGATCACGCTCGCCGCGGGCGGCGACAAGATTCATCTCAAGGATGGGCGCGTCCTCGAGGGCGAGATTCTCCGCGAGGTCGAGGGTTGGATCTGGCTCAAGCGCACTGTCAACGGCGTCGAGGTGACCGACACCATCGACCCGAAGACGATCGCCAGCGTCGAGCGCTCCGCGGCCGCCGCCAAGCCCGCCGAAGAGGCCCGCCCGGCCCCGCGCGAGGGCGACGCCGCCGCGCGCGCTCCCGGCTCGGCGCCCCGCGCCGCCATCCTCACCCTCGAGGGCACCGTCGGGATCCAGATGTGCGCCAAGCCACTCAAGGACGCCATCCCGCTCCTCGAAAAGGACGGCGTCGACATCGTGGTCCTCAAGATCAACTCAGGCGGCGGCCTCCTCCTGGAGATCCAGCGCCTCAGCGACGTGATCCAGAACGAGTACAAGCCGCGCTTTCAGACCGTCGCCTGGATCGAGTCGGCCATCTCCGCCGCCGCCATGACCGCCCACACCGTCGAGGACATCTACTTCAAGCCCAACGGCAACTACGGCGCCTGCACGGGGTTCCGCGGCATGCTCGACGCCATGAAGGGCCGCTCCCTCGAAGAGGCCCTCTTCATGATGGAGAAGATCTCCGCCCGCGGCAAGCACCCCAAGGAGATCATGCGCGCCATGCAGATCTCCGGCGAAGACTCCGTCCTGCAGGAACTCCAGATCTCCGGGCCCTCCGGCAAGCTCTCGGCCGACATCGACGAGACCACCGGCGAGGTCCGCTGGTACCAGGACCACACCGGCAAGCACATCCTCAACCCCAAGACCGGCGAGTTCAAGATCCTCACTTTCAACGCGCCCGAGGCGGTGAAGTTCAAGTTCGCCCGCGGCATCGCCGAGACCCCCGACGAACTCGCCCGCCAGATGGGCTACAACGAGATCGAGTGGGTCGGCAAGCCCAACAACTTCTACGGGTACCCCGTCAGCGAGGCCGAAGAACTCCAGCTCAAGTGGCGCCGCATGGCCGACGACGCCGAGATCAACTTCGGCGTCTACTACAACGACTACGTTCGCAACGTGCAGGTCGCCCAGGGCATCGGCGACAAGCTCGAGCGCGGCCCGTGGATCAACAAGGCCCGCACCGCCCTCAACCGCCTCCGCAAGCTCGCCGGCGACCAGCCCAACCTGCGCATCCTCCAGGGGCTCAGCGAGGACTGGTTCGAGCGACAGGACGAGTTCCTCCGCCGCCTGGCCAAGTAGCCGCCGGCGCCCCCAATGGACCTCGACCTCGCACGCCGACTCGTCGCGCAGCACGCCGAGACCTCGCGCCTCATGGGCGTGGACTTCGTGCCCCGCTTCCGGACCGGCGCGGCACTGCCCGCCGCCGATGGGCCGGCCGAGACGGCGAGCGCGATCGTCGAGGTCAAGGCGCCCTCCGCCCCCGCCCCCGGGCCCGCCCCGGCGCGGGATCGCGCCGCGGCGCAGCGCGCGCTCGACGAGCTCCGCGCCCGTTACGAGGCCGATGCGCCGCACCGGCACTTCGTCACCGCCCACACCTCGATCGTCTTCGGCGAGGGCGACCCCTGCGCCCGGCTCATGTTCATCGGAGAAGCCCCCGGCGAGGAGGAAGACCGCACCGGCCGCCCGTTCGTCGGACGCGCCGGGCAGCTCCTCAACAAGATGATCGTCGCCATGGGCCTGACCCGCGAGCAGGTCTACATCGCCAACGTCCTGAAAACCCGCCCCCCCAACAACGCCACGCCCACCAGCGCAGAGGCCCGCCTCTGCGCCCCGTACCTCTTCGAGCAGATCGCGATCATCCGGCCCGACGCCATCGTCTCCCTCGGGCTCCCGGCCACCCGCACGCTCCTCGACACGACCGAACCCATGGGCCGTCTCCGCAGCCGCTGGGCCACGTTCACGGACCCCGCCGGACGCGCCGTCCCCGTCATGCCCACCTACCACCCCGCTTACCTCCTGCGGAACTACACGCCCGAGGAGCGCCGCAAGGTCTGGTCCGATCTTCAGTTGGTGATGGAGCGGCTCGACCTCAGCGGACCCGGCACGTCCGCGGAATGAACGAGCCCTCACCCGGCCGGAAAATTTTGCTCTTGCTGCAACCCGGCGAAAAAGGCGGCGAACAGCCTTACGGAACCGGCCGCGACGGACGAGCGGCCTTGAAAACCGACCCCCACGAGACCCGGTGCTCGGGTTGTCCTGAGTGCCGGGTTTTTCTACGCGCCCGCGGCCTCGCCGCGCTTCTCACCACTCACCCGCCGGCCCCGGCCTTCTTCACGACCGTCGCCTCCTGCGGCGGGATGCGGTCCCAGCGCACCTCGAACGTGATCTCGACCGCGTCCCCGACCTTCAGCCCCTCCAGCGAAACGCCGGGGGCTGGAGGGAAGGGCATGGTCATCGCGTTCATTCCCGTGACCTTCCCGTCCCGATCGACGAAGTCCGGGATCGCCTCGTGCGCCACCTGGAACATCGAGCCGCGCACCGCGGGGTCCGGCAGCTGCGCCACGCGTCCCTTCGTGGTGTAGCGGTGAACCGGCGAGGGGGACTTCGCCCCGGCCGCTTCGGGAGCCGGCGGCTTCTCGCACCCCGCGAACGCCGTCGCCGCCAGCGCGCACAGCACAACCGTCCCCGCACGCTTCCACGCCGGGACGCCGGCCCTCGTTCTTCGCGTGTTCATTGCCTTCCCGCCCGGCGCGTTCACGCCGTGGCGACCGTCAGGTACTTGCCCACCGCCGCGAACTCGGGCGCCAGGTCGGGCGTGTACGTCATCGCCCACGACTCGCCCTTGGCGACGTGCACGTGCTTCGAGCAGCGCTGGCGCTTGACCCAGTCGCGGTTGCCACGGTTGTAGACGATCGTCGTCTGCCGCCGCACCCGCTGCGCACGGCGCAGGCCCTTGGCGGCCTCGGGGTCGCGCCGCATCAGCCGCGCGATCGTCTTCTTCGCCCCCTCGGCTCGCGGCACGGCGTTCAGCGTGCAGGTGATCTTCTGGCCCGGCGTCAGCGTGTCCGACTTCGGCTTCGACATGGTTCCACCCGAATGTGAGCACCCACCCGAACCCGAACGGTACTCCGCGCGGGGTCGAAAGTATTGGCGTGTCGGTCTTCGAAGTCCACGCCGCACATCCGCGTCAGACCCCTTGCAGGATCGACGCCGATTGATTTGATTCGGGCTCCGGGATGCGGGGAGGTACCATGGCGCGAGCCTGCCCAGGAGCCCGCCATGGTGACCCGGCTGTGCATTCTCATCGGAGTTCTGCTGGGTCTGGCCTCCTGCGCCGCCCCGCCCGGGCACCGCGACACCGAGCCCGCCGCCCGTATGCCCGACCAGCCCATCGCCGCGGCACAGTTCCGCTACGCCCAGCGCCTGAACGCCGACGGCAAGCTCCCCGACAACGCCCTCATGGCCGCCAAGGCCCAGCGCGACGCGATGATCAGCGCCCAAGGCCTCGACGCCGGCTTCGGCTCGCGCGCCCCCGCGTGGACCAACCTCGGCCCCGCCAACATCGGCGGGCGCCTCCGCGCCATCGTCATCGACCCTTCCGACCCCAACGTGATCTACATCGCGACCGCGGGCGGCGGCGTGTGGAAGACCACGAGCGGCGGCTCGTCGTGGTTCCCGCTCGACGAGTTTCTCCCCAGCCTCTCGATCGGCTGCCTGGCGATGGACCCGACCGACCGCGATGTGCTCTACGCCGGCACCGGCGAGGGATTCTTCGAGACGCAGGAGGGCTCGAGCAACACCGCCGCGATCCGCGGCGCGGGGATCTTCAAGTCGACCGACGCGGGCGCGACCTGGGCCCAGCTCCCGAGCACGGCCAACGCGGACTGGTACTTCGTCAACCGCATCGCCTTCGCGCCCGGCTCGGGCACGGTCATGCTCGCCGCCACGCAGACGGGCATCTACCGCTCGACCGACGCGGGCGCGACGTGGTCGCTCCGGCACTTCGGGACCGCCTTCGACGTGCAGTTCCATCCGACCGACCCGCAAAAGGCGATCGCGGGGATGCACAACGACCGGCCCCGCTACTCGAACGACGGCGGGCTGACCTGGCTCTCCTCAACCGGCCCGGCCTCGGTCCACCGTGGCGAGGTGCGCTACGCGCGCTCCAACCCGAGCATCGTCTACGCCACGATCAGCAGCGCCGACCGCATCCGGCTGTGGCGCTCGACCGACGGCGGCGCGAATTACACCATCGCCGCGTCATCGACGGTCATGTCCACCTACGAGGCGTACAACAACGTCCTGTGGGTGGACCCGACGAACCCGGCCAAGGTGCTCATCGGCGGCGTGTACCTCTACCGCACGAGCAACTCGGGCACCAACATCACGAGCACGTTCGGCTCGGTCCACCCCGACCACCACGCCATCGTCGAGCACCCGGCCTTCGACGGCGTCAACAACCGCACGGTCTACTTCGGCAACGACGGCGGGATCTACCGCACCCTCAACGTGGACAGCTCCTCGCCCGTCCCGATCAACTCCGGGCTCGCCGTCACGCAGTTCTACGGCGCCGCGATGAACCCGGCGACCGGCGTGATGATCGCCGGCGCCCAGGACAACGGCACGATCCGCTTCACCGGCTCGCCGTCGTGGAGCCAGTTCGCCGGCGGCGACGGCGCGTACTGTGCCGCCGACCCCACCGACCCCAACACTTTCTACGGCTCGTACCAGTGGCTCCAGGCCTGGCGGGCCGGCGCCTCGGGCGGGATCCTCGCGAACATCACGACCGGCATCACCGAGGCCGGCACGAGCAACACCAACTTCATCTCCTACTTCGCCCTCGACCCCAACAACCCATCCCGCATGCACGCCTGCACGCGCCAGCTCTGGAAGACCGAGAACGCCAAAGCCAACCCGGTGGTGTGGAGTTCGATCAAACCCGCGCTCCCGGGCCCCGACCCGCCCTCCGAGCCCCCGCCGGCGCACATGCTCCCCAACGACCCGCGCAACATCACCACCGTCTCGGTCGCCGAGGGCGA
>CAZCPB010000157.1:0-10275 GCA_964500365.1 uncultured Phycisphaeraceae bacterium | reverse complement strand
AGCACGCAGCACCCAGCACCGCCGCCCAGCCCAAGATCCTGGACTTCGGCGTGGCGCGGGCGACGGACTCGGACCTCCAGCAGACGACGGTGCAGACCGATGTCGGGGCGATCATCGGGACGATTCCCTACATGAGCCCCGAGCAGGTCGGTGGTGATCCGGCGGAGCTGGACACGCGGAGCGATGTGTACGCGCTGGGGGTGATTGCGTACGAGCTCCTGGTCGGGCGGCTGCCCTACTCGCTCGAACGCAAGATGATCCACGAGGCGGCGCGGATCATTCGGGAGGAGGAGCCGACGCGGCTGTCGTCGATCGACCGCGCGCTGCGGGGTGATGTCGAGACGATCGTGGCGCACACGCTGGAGAAGGACAAGGCGAGGAGGTACGGCGCGGCCAGCGCGCTGGCGGCGGACATCAGGCGGTACTTGAGCGATGAGCCCATCGCCGCACGCCCGGCGAGCACGTGGTACCAACTCAGCAAGTTCAGCCGACGGAACAAGGGCCTGGTGGCGGGCGTGGCCCTGGCCTTCGTGTTCCTTGCCGCGGGGCTGGCGTTCGCGCTCGTGAGCCGCTCGGAGGCCGTGGCCGCCCGCGATGCCGAGTCCAAGGCCCGTCTCGCGGAGGCCGAGCAGCGGTCCCGTGCCAATGAGCGAGCCGATGCCGCCGAGAAAGCCGAGAAGGCCGAGGCGGCCCAGCGCGTGACGGCGGAAAGAGTCGCCGAGTACATGAGCGACATCCTGGAGGGCGCCGGCCCGCGCGCGGCCCGCAGCCGCGACATCACCATGCTCAAGGAGATGATGGACGCCGCGGCGGCACGGATCGAGAATGGCGAACTGCAAGACGCTCCCCAGGCCGAGCTGCGCCTGCGCGGAACGATCGGCAACACCTACCGCGAACTGGCGCTCTTCGACGACGCGCTGCGCATGATCGAGCCGTCCGGGGCATTGGCCAAATCCCTCCACGCGGGCGACCATATCGAGGTAGCGATCAGCCTTAGCAACCTGGCGCGCGTGCGCGAGTCCCTCGGCCGCGTGGCTGAGGCCGAGCCGCTCCACGAGCAGGCCCTGGAGATGCGAAGGCGACTCTTCCCCAGCGATCACCCGGACGTGGCGGCCAGCCTGAACAACCTGGCGGTAGTGCGCCAGTCCCTCGGCCGCGTGGCTGAGGCCGAGCCGCTCCACGAGCAGGCCCTGGAGATGCGAAGGCGACTCTTCCCTGGCGACCACCCGAGCGTGGCGCAAAGCCTGAACAACTTGGCGAACGCGCGCCAATCCCTCGGCCGCGCGGCGGAGTCCGAGCCGCTCCTTGAGCAGGCCTTGGTGATGCACCGGCGGCTCTTCCCGGGCGACCACCCCGACGTGGCGGCCAGCCTGAGCAGTTTGGCGAACGTGCGCGTGTCCCTAGGGCGTGCGGCCGAGGCCGAGCCGCTCTATCTCCAGACCCTGGAGATGTACCGGCGGCTCTTCCCGGGCGATCACCCCGACGTGGCGACCAGCCTGAACAACCTGGCGCATGTGCGCCAGGCTCTGGGCCGCATTGCCGAGACCGAGCCATTTTTGGAGCAGGCCTTGGCGATGCGCCGGCGACTCTTTCCGGGCGACCACCCGAGCGTGGCGAACGGCCTGAATAACCTGGCGCACGCGCGAGAGTCCTTGGGCCGCGCGGCTGAGGCCGAGCCGCTCTATCTCCAGGCCCTGGAGATGCTCCGTCGGCTCTTCCCGGGCGATCACCCGTACGTGGCGCTCGGCATGAATAACCTTGCGGGCGTGCGCCGGTCCCTGGGCCGTGCGGCCGAGGCCGAGCCGCTCTTTGAGCAGGCCTTGGAGATGTATCAACGGCTCTTCCCGGGAGACCACCCATATGTAGCGAACAGCCTGAACAACCTGGCACACGTGCGCGGTTCCCTGGGGCGTTCCGCCGAGGCCGAGCCGCTCTTAGAGCAGGCTCTGGAGATGAACCGGCGGCTCTTCCCGGGCGACCACCCGAGCGTGGCGAACAGCCTGTACAACCTGGCGGGTGTACGCAGATCTCTGGGCCGTGCGGCCGAGGCCGAGCTCTTATACCGCGAGACGATCGAGATGCAGCGACGAGTCTTGCCCGCGGAACATCCGCATGCACAGTTGACTCTTGCACACCTTGCCGAGTTGCTCGACACACTCAACCAGGCAGCCGACGCCGAGCCCCTGTGGCGCGAGTTGCTCGACTTGCGAGCCAGAACACTCCCTGCAGGAGACTGGCGCAGTGCCAGCGCACGATCCGCGCTGGGCGGCTCGCTGCTCGCCCAAGGCAAGTTCATTGACGCCGAGCCGCTGTTGATCGAGGGCTTCGAGGGTCTCGCCACGGCCAAGGACACTCCGCGGGCGCCGCGCGATTTTCTACGCGAGGCCGGCGGGCGCGTCATGAAGCTGTACGAGTCCTGGGACAAGGCTGACCCCGGCAAGGGCCACGACGCCAAGGCCGCGGAGTGGAAGGCCAGGCTCGACGCCCTTCCCCCGCCCGAGGTCCCCGCTGCCGCGCCCGCTCCGGCGCCCGCCACATCCCCGCCGCCGGAAGAGCCCGCGGCCAGCGCCGCGCCCGCGACCAGCTCCGAGCCCAAATAGCCCCGTTCCCGGCGTTCCGTGCGTTCTCTATTCTCGGTGGTGGCGGGGGAACGCGAGTACGGGCAGCGACATCGAAAACGCTCAGGCCAGGTGTCGGCGGTGCGAGCCTGGGCTGTGCGACGCCGCGAGGCGGCCGGCGTGCGTCCGCAGGATCCTCGGCCTCATCGAGCTCCACGGAGCAGGCGTTCGAGCAACCCCCCGCATGCCTCGGTGAGCATGTCGTACACCACCTGAAACCCCTCATCACCGCCCGAGTACGGGTCGGGCACGTCGAGGTCTCGATCCCCGGAAACCTGAGCCGAGAACGACCGCATGAGACGAACGCCCGCAGCGTTCTTGCGGTGCGTCTCCGAGGCGTGGACGATCGCGCGGAGGTTCGAGCGGTCCATCGCGATCAGGTGGGGGAATCGGTCGAAGTCGGTGCGCGGGTCGAACTGGCGCGCCTCGTGGACAAGTTCGATGCCGTGGCGCAGCGCGACCTGGATCGACCGTGGGTCCGCGCCCTCGCCGACGTGCCATGCGCCGGTGCCGCATGAGTCGATGTCGAAGCGGTCGAGCACGCCGCGGGCTCGGGCCATGTGGATGAAGATGCCCTCGGCCAGGGGCGAGCGGCAGATGTTGCCGAGGCAGATGAAGAGCACGCCCGTGCGGGGTTGCGGCGAGGTCATGCGGCGGCCCCCGGGTTCGCCGCGCGAGAGGCGCTGCGCCAGGACGCTTCGAGGCGTGTCAGGACTTCGGCATCGTTGCCCGGCCACTCCGATCGTGCGCGGCCCGGGTCCGAGGGCGGGCAGGCCGCGATCGCCTTGGCGAAGTCCGCGGGTTTCGAGCCCGGGGCCTCCGCGCACAGGCCCTGATCGACCGCGTCGGCCACGCCCGAATCGAAGGGAACGACCACCCGGAGCCCGGCTCGCTGTGCCGCGCGGACGAGCGCGGCGCGCCGCTCGATCGCGTGGGGCGACGAGCCGCGCGCCGGCGGGGCGTGGAGAACGCCGAAATCGCACGCGGTTGCGAGCGCGGCGGCGGGGAGGGAAGAAAACCTCACGGGGCACTCGAGCACCGCGCGCCGGTAGAAGGCCCGGGCCCGCCCTGCCGCGGACGCCCCTTGCGGCACGACGCCGGCGACCCGGTGGCCCGCGAAGTCGAGCAGCGCGATGAGAAACGAGAAGGGCGCCGCGTGTCCGTCGGGAGCGGGGTCGGAGAGGAGCAGGATGGCCGTGTCCGGCTCGTCGAGCGCCAGCGCATCGCGGAGCCGGCGGCGCTCGCGCCATCCGCGCGCCGCGGGGGCGGGGAGCACGGGGGGAACGCCGAGCACGGGCGTGCCCGCGAACGCGAGGCGGGCCGCCCGAGCGGCAGAGTGGCTCCAGGGCTGGATCACTTCGGGCGCCGGGCGTGCCGCGCCGAGGGCCTTCAACGACCGCCACGCGAGCACGGCGCGGCCGAGCGGGGCGGTCACGCGGTCGTGGGTCCGGAGGCCGAGTGCGGCGGCGCGCTGCTCGCCCGGGCTATCGGCGATCAGGAAGACATCGTGGCGGAGCCCGGGAAGGCCTTCAACGGCGGCGCGGCAGGCCATGACCTCGGCGTCCGAGGTGGCGCGCCCGCCGCGCTCGAATCCGAGGCACTCGACGATGTGGAGCACCCGCATGCGGCGGAAGGGTTGGCGCTCGCGGGGCGCCGAGCAAGGCGCGCTACTGGGTCTGGAACTCGGTCTGGCCGACCTCGTGCTCGTAGAAGAGCTGAGCGATGGCCAGGCCCATGCGATCGGCAACGGCGTTCTGGGCCTTGGCGATGTCGGCCTGGCTCTGGGGGACGAAGCCCTGCTCGAAGCGTGGGCGGATCGCGATCCGCTGGCCGGACTTGTCCTCGGGCCAGAGGCGCTGGTCCGTCGTGGTGTCGAGGACCTTCACCCAGGCGCTCGCGGCGGGGGACATGCTCTGGCCGTCCTCGGAGAGCGTGAGTTGCTCCATGCTGACGTACACGACCAATTCGGCATCGACCGCCTTGCCGATGTCCACGATGCTCATGGGCTGGTCGAACTTGTCGCGCGAGGCGGCGGCCAGGGCCCCGCGGCAGTCGATGACGTTGGTCACATCGCGCGAGGCGAGCAGGTGCTTCTGCGCCGACTCACCGATCTCCTGGCGGAGCGTCCGGCGGGGGAGGACGTTCGAGCGGTCATCGACGAAGACCACGACCGAGCGCTTGGGGTCGAGCGTGTAGAGCGCGGGACGCTTCTCGGGCCCGTGGATCAGGACGAAGACCGGCCCGACGATGTTGCAGCCGGCGAGAAACGCCGTGATCGACGCGGCGGCAAAGGTCAGGGCGATGACGGCGGGCTTTGGCACCATGGCGGTCGTCCCTCGCGGAACCGGGCGTCAGTAGCCCTGGTTCTTCATCTCCTCGTGGTTGTAGAAGAGCCAGGACGCGCGGTCCACGAAGCGCTTTCGCAGAGCGCCCGAGACGACGTTGCCCGCCATGTCCTGCGGGCTGTACCCCGCCTTGTCGGGGAAGCGCACGTCGATCTGGCGTTCAAAGGCGTAGAGGTCGGGCGTGGCCGAGTCCGCCTCGATCACGCTGACCAGCCCCGTGGCCCGGCCGTCCCACACGTACTGGTTTCCGAAATCGTTCAGGCGGAACTCCTGCAGTTCCACGACGATCAGCCGGTCCACCCCGAGCTGCTTGGCCAGTTCGCTGCGCGGCATGGCGGCCCAGCGCGGGTGGTTGTAGATCTCGGCGAGCAGGTCCTGACTCGGGATCCACCCCGACGCGCCGGCCTCCTGCGCGATCCGCTCGTTGATCTGGGTGTTCATGAGCGGCACGAGGCCGGGGTAGTTGGCGTCGATCCCGCGGTCGGCGATCATGTACACGGCGAACGACTTGCCCTTGAGCCCGTCGTACTGAGCCTCGATCTTCTTGGGCGTGTTTTCCTCGTAGTTGACGGCGAGGAACCCCAGAAGCTCGCACCCGCCCGCGGCCGCCACCCAAAGTCCTGCCGCGGCAAGGAAACATGCCACACGCGGCGATGGGCGGCGGGTTTGTCTGGCCATGGTCATGCCTCGGACTCGAGGGGGGCGGGGGTGGCGCTGGTCGGCGCGGTGGGCGGGAACGCTAGGCCCCGCTCGCGGGCGCGGTGACGGTCCAGAGCTTGTACGCCCAGGCGAGGGCGGCGGCTCCGGCAACCGCCCACATAACCCGGGGCCGCAGGAGCGTACCACACAGATCCCCGACGCGTGACCCGGTCAACGCCACGTGGACCGCCGCCCAGAACCCGCCCGCGGTGAGGAGCGCCAGCACCGATCCGAAGGGCTGCACCACGAAGGACTTGAAGAGGTTTCCGTCAGCCGCGTGGGCGAAGGCGGTCGTCATGCCGCAGGTCGGACAGGGCTTGCCGAGTGAGATCATCCAACCGCACTTGAGGAGCCCGAGTTGCTGGTGCGTACCCAGGCCCGTGGGGCTCGGTTTCAGGTACGCGGCGAGGCCGAGGACACCCAGGCAGGCCGCGGCGACGAGTACGGCGAACACCCTGGCCTTGTGGCGCCCGGCCCGGTGCGACGCCGGGGCCGGGGCGGTCGGCGGAGATGTCCGGGCTTCAGTCAAAGCGGAAGACGCCCTTGCGATACCCGTAGAGATACGCCACCACCGTGGTGAAGAGGAAGAACAGAATGCGCCCGAGCCAGATCAGGGCCTCGGGGTTCGGGTAGCCCTGGATGTTCGGGAACGTGGCGGCCCACGGGTACAGAAAGATGATCTCGACGTCGAACACGAGGAAGACCATCGCGATCAGGTAGAAGCGGACGTTGAAGCGCTTGCGGGCCGTGCCCACCGGCTGCATGCCCGACTCATACGTTTCGCCCTTGCGTGCGCCGTCGCGGTTCGGGCCGATCAGGCGCGTCAGAATCAGGTTCGCCGCCGCGAACGTGATCGCCATCAGGATGATGATGAAGATCGGCAGGTACGAAGCGAGATCGGTCTGCGCGAGCACGGCGTTCGGCATGGGGGCATGGTAGGGTGTCCGCGTGGACGCGAGCAACGACCCCGAACCGACCCTCGAGATCGCAACCGAGCGGCTGGTGCTCAAGGCGCTGACGCCGGCGTCGTCCAGGGCGGCGATCTCGGATCGGCCGCTCTTCTCGCGCCTGCTGGGCGCGCATGTTCCGGAGGGGTGGCCGCCCGCGACCATGGCGGACGTCGAAGGGCTCATGGCCGCGAAGGTCGCGGAACACGCCGACGAGCCCGGGTGGTGGGGCTGGTACATCGTGGCGCGCCCCGGCGTCGTGAACGAACGGCCGACGCTCGTAGGCTCCGCCGGGTGCAGCCGGTGGGGACCGGAAGACCTTCCGCACTTCGGCTACGGCGTGCTGCCCGAGTTCGAACGGCGCGGGTTGGCGACCGAGGCGGCGACTGCGCTCATCGAGTGGGTCTTCGGGCACCCGGAGGTCCATCGGGTCGTCGCCACGACCTTCGAGCGGCACTACGCGTCGATCAGGATCCTGGCACGGTGCGGGTTTGCCTGCCGCGGCGTATCGCCGGACGACGACAAGGCGGCGGAGAGCGACCGGCAGGGGCGGGGCAAGCTCCTGCTCTTCGAGCGAACACGCGCATCGACCTGATCACTTCCCTGGTTGTGTCACGCCCGGCCAATCGTCGGTGCGGAACGGTGGCGCGGGAAGTCCGGCGGCGTTTCGCAGGTTGGGCTGGTCGGCGGCGCCCCACCCGAACCGGACCGCGACGGGCGCGGGCACAGCATCGCTGCGGACGATCACCGATTCACCGTCGATCCGCGCCTCGGCCGGCACGAACTTCCTATCCGCGCCCGCGATCGTGAAGCACGTCAGCGGCTCGTCGGCGGGCGCCAGGCCGAGCGCGTGCGTGAACGTGAGCCGGACGGAACCGTTCGCCACTTCCATCGACTTGTACACGGGCCCCGAGAATTCGACGGACTGCTTGTAGGTGTCGGCGAGCGCGCAGAGCGCGAGGCGCCGGCCCACTTCCTGTTTGTTGCGCGGGTGGATGTCCGCGGGGTCGCCGATGTCCATGGTCACGGCCATGCCGGTGTTGGGGAGAGCCAGCGCCGATGCCTGGGCCTCGCGGAGTTCGGCCGTCTCGCCCCGGTCGTTGCCGTAGTTGAAGGGGGCGATCTGCACGAAATAGAACGGCATCGCGCCCCGTCCCCAGACCTGCCGCCAGTCCTCGATCATGGTGCGGAACATGCCGCGGTAGGCGAATGCTTCGGCGCGGTTGCTCTCGCCCTGATACCACGTCACCCCGCGGATCCCGTAGCCGGCGACCGAGGCGATCATGCCGTTGTAGAGCATGGTGGGAACGCCCGGTCCGGGTTGGGGCAGCCGGGGGCGGGCGGGAAGGCTCGACAGGGGGGCGCCGATGCTCCACCGCCATTGGCCGGCGAGGGACACGGGCGGCGAGCCGTCGCCAAGGCGAACGCGGAGTGAGTCGGGGGAACCGCACATGCCGCCGTCGGCGACAATGTCCATGATGCGCACCGCGACCGTGTTTGCGCCTTCGCGGATCACGCCCCCGGGGATCTCGTACGAGCGATTGACAGTGTGCGAGCCGGGCTCGAAGTGCTCGCCGACCTTGACGCCGTTGATCCAGGTCTCGTCGAAATCGTCGATCGGCCCGAGTTCGACGACGCCGGGTTTTCCGGCCGCGTCGGCGCTGGCGGTGAACGCGCGGCGGGTCCAGATGATTCCGTCGAACGGGGCGAGCTCACCGCGCCACGCGCCGGGGGCATCGATCGTCGCCCAGGAGGAATCGTCGATCACTGGCTTCATCCACCCGCCGCCGACGCCCCGGTCCCGGGCATCGAGGTCGGCGCGCCACGCGGCGACCGCGGCGTCGTGGTCGCGCTTGAGCGCCGCGGGGCTGTTCCGCATGCGATCGAGAACTTCGACCCACGGGCTGAGGTGCTCCTGGGCACGAATGCCGTCGAGACTCGTCCACGCCTGGATCGGCGTGCCGCCCCAGTCGGCGGTGATGAGACCGACGGGCACGTTCATTCGCTTGTGGATTTCGCGCCCGAAGAAGTACGCCGTCGCGCTGAAGGATTTCGCGGTTTCGGGAGAGCAGCGGCTCCACGACCCCGCGCAGTCGTCGAGCGGTAACGCCGACACGGCGTTGGGGACGTTGAAGAGGCGGATGTCGGGGAGGTCCGCCGACTCGATCTCTTTCTGCCAGTCGGTGACGCCTCCGAGCATGCCCGGCACGTCGCCGACGAGCATTTCCATGTTCGACTGGCCCGAGCAGAGCCATACCTCGCCGATGAGGACATCGCTGATCTGCTGACGGGTGTCCCCGAGAATGAAGATCACCTGCGGGCCGTCGACCGTGACCGCCGCGGGAACCCGGATCGGGATCCGCCACTTCCCGTCGTCGCCCGTCCGGCCCACGGACTTGGTCTGGCTCCAGGAGACCCGGATCTCGATCCGCTCGCCGGGGGTCGCCCAACCCCAGATGGGCACGACCGAGTTCTGCTGGAGAACCATGCCCGGCGAGAAGATCGCAGGCAGCTTGAGGCTTGCCATGGCCTCGGCGGTCGCCACACAAACGCATGCCGCGGCGAGGGTCGCCGACAGGCACCGGGTGATGTTCATCGAGCACTTCCTTTCGAGCGTCAGGAGCGGACTGCCAGTTCGGCAGTCGATCGGATGCGGGGACAGTACGCTGACAGCTTTCGGTGTCTCCGGGCGGGGGCGAGACCGCGGGAATCCCGCCGAATACTGCCGTCCGCCTCATCGGTCCGGTTGGCACTGCCGTTGCCAACGTCACCGACGACTATCACGCCGTAGTTGTCGGCATTCCGGGCATGCCCGCTTGGAAGGCCGCCCGGACCTGTCAAGAGTCAATCACCACTCTCAGTCACCCCCGGAGCATTCCCTCCCATGGCAGCCAAAGAACTCGTCTTCGACCTCGACGCACGCCAGTCCCTTCTGACGGGCGTGGAAAAGCTCTCCCGGGCCGTCAAGGCCACCCTGGGCCCCCGCGGGCGGAACGCCGTGCTGGACAAGTCCTGGGGCGGGCCCACGGTGACCAAGGACGGGGTTTCGGTGGCCGAGGAGATCGAGCTCTCGGACAAGGCGGAGAACATGGGCGCGCTGCTGGTCAAGCAGGCGGCCAGCAAGACCAGCGACGACGCGGGCGACGGCACGACCACGGCGACGGTGCTCGCCGAGGCCCTGTTCCGCGAGGGCCTCAAGCACATCGCCAGCGGCGTGGACGCCAACGCGCTGGTCCGCGGCATGAAGCTGGCCGTCGAGACGGCGGTGGGGGAGATCAACAAGCTCTCGACGCCGGTGAAGGGCAAGGGGGACATCCAGAGCGTGGCGGCGATCAGCGCCAACAACGACGCCGAGATCGGCCAGATCATGGCCGACGCGTTCGAGAAGGTCGGCAAGGACGGGGTGATCACGGTCGAGGAGGGCAAGAACATCGACACCGAGGTGACGGTGGTCGAGGGCATGCAGTTCGACCGCGGGTACCTGTCTCCCAACTTCGTGACCAACGTGGACGACATGAAGGTCGAGCTCGAGAAGTGCCTGGTGCTCGTGCACGAGGACAAGATCGAGAGCGTGACCAAGCTCGTGCCCCTGCTCGAGAAGGTCATGTCCAGCAAGAAGCCGCTGCTCATCATCGCGGAGGACGTGACGGGCGAGGCGCTGGCGAC
>CAZCPB010000156.1:0-10305 GCA_964500365.1 uncultured Phycisphaeraceae bacterium | reverse complement strand
CCGGCGCGCCGAGCCGCTCGGCGGCGCCGCCCACGAGCAGCGTGCTCTGCCCCACGCCCGCGCCGACGCCCGTGCCGACGTCCAGGTCGTAGATGTGGGACACGGCGGCGGTCTGCCTCCACAGCGGCTCGCCGGTCGCGCGGTCGAACGCCGCCATGCGGCCGGAGTAGCTGGCCATGACGAGCGTGTGGCGGTCGAGGGCGAGCTTCATGTCGTAGGGCCGGCGGGCCCCTTCGACGGGCGTGTTGATCACGCGCGAGCGGCCGGTCCCGGCGGCGTCGGAAGCGGGGAACATCTCGCCGAACTGCGGGGTGCGCCAGCGGGTCGCGCCGCCGATCGCGGCGATGCTTTCGAGCGCGCCGCCCTCGTCGCTGGGCCAGAAGAGCAGGACGCTCTCGGCGTCGGCGGCGACGAGCTGGGGCGCCTGGCCGCGGATCGATTTCCGCCACAGGGGGACGAGCGGGCCCGCGCCGGGCGCGCCGAAGAGCGCGATCTCGCGGTGCTCGGGCGAAATCATGACGATGTGCTCGGTCGCGCGCGGCTCGAGCACGAGCGGGGGCACGAGCGTCCATCCCTCGATGACCTGCACCTCGCCCGAGAACGTCCGCCCGAGCCGCGGGCGGCGGTCCAGAGCGCCCATCGCGCGGCGGAGCTCTCCGGCCACGACCCCCGCGTCGAGTTCGATCCCCCCGGCCGTGAGTCGGACGCCGGGGTGCTCGCGAGATAGCCGGTCGAGGAGCTGCGCGGCGGCCGCGGGCTGGTCCCGCCGCTGGAGCAGCCGGACGAGCCGCCCGGCGAACTCGCCGATCCGCGGGGAGACGGGGTCGCCCGCGCCGGCCGCCCACTCCGCGGCGCCCAGGCCCGCCGCGAGCGCCGCGACGGCCTGGGGATGGCGTCCCGCGCTCTCGTGCGCCTCGGCGCAACGGAGCCAGGCCTCGAGCGAGGCCGGCGCGGCCGGGTAACGCCGGGCCACCGATTCGAGGCGATCGGCGTCGGGTATGCCCGCGCCTACGGCGGCCCACTCGTCGGCGGCGCGGGAATCGAAGGCGCGGCAGATGGCCCGCCCGTACCGGCGGACCAGGTCGCGGGACCTGCGTGAAGCTTCGAGATCGGCACGCGTGGCGCTGCCGGGGCCCTGCCATGTCTCGGCGGCGAGATCGGCGTCTTCGAGAATCGCGTGGTAGGCCTCGATCGAGCGCGCCGCGGTTTCGATGGCGAGCGGTCCGGTCGCCGCGAGAGCCTGGGCGTCGCGCAGGCGCCCCAGCGCCATGAGGTGCTGCACGCGCTCGGAGGGGCCGTCGGACAGCCGTCCCAGTCGCTCGATGATGGCGTCGAGCACGGCGAGATCGGCGATGACCGGGTCGCGCTCGATGCCCTGCGCCTCGACCGGCGGGGGCGGAGAGTCCCAGGACTCCTGCGTGGCCTGGATCATGCCCAGGAGCGCATCGAAGAGCGATCGGCGCACGGGCGCCGCGCCGGCGTCCTCGTGGCGCGCCATGGCGCGGATGGCGTGGTCGGCCGCCGCGGGCACCTGGTCGGCGTGGCCCGACCGGTGGGCAAGGGTGACAAACGTCAGGGCCGGGCGGGGGTCGGCAGGGTCAGCGTCCATGCGGGCGCGGAGAAGGCGCTCGGCGACGCCCCAGGAGAGGTAGCTGTGCAGCTTGCCGCGGTCAGCGACCAGGAAGTGACTGTCGATCGCAACCAGGTTCCCGGAGTGCTCGAGCGCGACCACGGTGACCGATTCGGGCCGCTCGGGGTCCACGATCGCGGCGCCCTCGGCGATGGGGACGACCAGGCGCGGCCCGGTGCCGGTGCGTGCGGCCACCGCCCGCCCCCGGAAGCGGGTCTGGTGGGGCATCGACACGAGCCTGGCCATGCCGGTCTCGAAGTTCTCGCGCGGCACGACCGCCACGGTGGGCGCGCTGGAGTCGGCGCTGATGCACGCGAGGAACCTGCCGACCGGCACGAGGTACGCGGGGTCCCCGAGTTCGCCCGAGGGGCGCGAGCCCAGGACCGCCCCGTCGGCGCGGGCGAGCCTCAGCAACGTCGCCCTCGCGGGCGAAACGACGATGAGCGAATCGCGGTCGATGATGGGGGCGTTGCCGCTCCAGGCCGGCGACTGGTCCTGTCGCGCGAAGCCCTCGGTCGGCACGCGCCGGACCCATACGACCTCGCCGTCGTGGGCACGGAGCGCGCACACGATCCCAAGGTCGTCGGTGGCGTAGACGACGCCCTCGTGCACGACCGGGACGGCGCCGGCGCGCTCGCCGCGCCGGTAGACCCACCCCGCGCTGCCGAGCAGGCGCGTCCAGCAGAGTTCTCCGGTCCAGAGATCGAGCCCGGCGAGGAACGCGCCCGCGACGCGCCGGTTGTTCGAGGGTTTCCGCAGGGCGCAGATCACGGTGTCGCCGTGCACAATCGGCGTGCCGCGGACGAACGCCTGCGCGAGCATGGGGTCCTGGAGGCCGGGGCTGGCGGACCACATCGGCCGCCCGGTTCGCGCGTCGACGGCGTGGATGCGTCCATCGCCGTCGCGTCCGTCCGACCCCGTGAGCCCGGTGCACGCGACGACGACCGGGCCGGCGACAGCGACGACGTCGGCATCGTCGATGCCGGTCGAATTGAACCGTCCCGGGCGCGAGCGGACGGGCGCTGGCCGACCCGGGGCCAGGAGCTCCCCGGGGGCCGGGCCCTCGGCGTCTTCGCTGGGCGCGCGGGTGACGAGTTTCCACAACGGCTGGAGCGTGAAGCGGTCCCAGGCCGCGACGCAGCGGCCGTCGTTGGTGTACACGGCGTCGCCCGAGACCGAGGGGAACGTCCACGCCTCGTCGGTGGGCGCGGAGAGCCGGGAGCGGCGGTCCTGCACCCGCGCGAACTCGGCCTCGGCCTGGGCCTCCGCCGAGAGCCACACGCTCTGCAGGGGCCGCGACATGACGGCCTCGGCGTCGAGGGAGGGGATCTCGCGGAGCGGCGAGAGCGGGAGCGGTGGGCGCGGGATCTCGACGGGCGTGCCGGCCGTCGCGGGCTTTCCCCCGACGCCGGTCAGGCCGGCCTGGCGCGCCCACGCCTCGGCCCACGCGCGAACATCGTCGCGCGCCAGGTACCGCGCCAGCAGGAGCGCCATGGTCGCGGCGTCGCGCGCGCCGGCTTCGTCACCCGCGCGTGGCGCGGCACGGTCGGGGTGCTGCTCGAGCGGTTCGAGGGTCATCCGCGCGGCTTCGAACCGGCCGGCTTCCAGGTGCTCCTGGGCCAGCCGCAGCGCGGCTTCGAGCCCCGAGCGCGTCAGGAAGCGGGCGCGTTCGACGGCCCGCTCCTGGCCGGACTCGAGGCCCCGGCGCGCCGCGCCCTCCTCGGCGGAGCGGTAATGGTCGAGCAACCGGGCATCGGCGAGCAGGATCGCGTGCGCTCGCGATCGGACGCTGATGAACAAGTTGTCGTCGGTCCCCGAGGCGATCACCCGCTCGCCCTCGGTGCTCAGGATCATCTGGAGCACCCGTGCGGCCTCGGCCCGATTGCCCGCGCCGGCGAGCTCCACGGCGCGGGAGAGGCCGTCGCTCGCGGCGGGCGAATCGTCGGGGTAGACGGTGTTCACCTGGGCGCCCGCCGGGGAGGTCGGAAGCAGGCACGCGCACAGAACCGCGGCCAGCGCCGCCACCAGGATGCGTATTCGGGCGTGCACGGCCTGGAGGTCTGGCGTCATTCGCGATGCCCCGGGATTCGAAAGTGCGTCCGGACCGGATTCCGGCGGTTCTTCTCGGACGTGTGCTCCGGCGGCCGGTGCATCGGGTGAGATTCCTCAACGTTAGGTACTAGCTGGGGAGCGCGCAAGTTCCCGGGCGGGCCCGGAGAGGTTCCCGGGCACGTCGGCTCAAATTACGTCGCCCATCGATGGACGGAACTTCATTTGACCTTGACGGGAGCCGATCCGTGACGCTCGATGGACCCCTCCCCGTCCGTACCGGGTTCGCAGCCCGGGCATCCGGCCGAAGCCGCCCCCGCGGCGGGGCTCAACCCGCGCGCGCCCGGGACGTGCCGCGAGGCGAGTGCCTCGCTGCTGGCGCGCCTGCGGGCGGCCCCTGCGCGGGCCCGGCGCGTGAGCGTGCTGCTGGTCGCGGTCATGGTCTTCAGCCTGGCCGATCTCGACATGACGCTGGCGTACGCGTCGAGCGGGGGGATGATCGAGGCCAACCCCTTGGCGCGGGCGGTGATGGCGTACGGCTCGTCGAAGATGCTGGCGGTGTGGAAGATCGCGTCGCTCGTCCTGTGCGTGGGGATTCTCTTCCGGGCGCGGCTGCGGCCGAGCGCGGAGGTGGCGACGTGGGTGTGCTTCCTGGCGCTGGTGTGGCTCAGTTTCCGCTGGGAGATGTACAACGAGCAGATGCCGCACATCGCGCACACCGTGCTGGTGGACACGGGCACGGAGCTGCACGAGCAGCTCATGTCGGACTGACGCGGGGCGCGCGGCGGTTCGGGTACACTCGCGGGATGAACAGAACAGCGCGGATCGTGGGCCTGCCGGGCGCGGCGTTGCTGCTCTCGTGCGGGGCGTGCTCGAGCTACGACAACCCGTCCCTGCGGGTGACCGACGTGAGCGTGCGCGAGCGCAGCGCCGAGGCGACGGTGGTCGAGTTCACGATCGAGCTCGAGAACCCCAACGAGGTGGCCCTGCCGCTGAAGGAACTGTCGTACGACGTGAGCCTCGACGGCAAGCGGGTCTTCAGCGGCTTCCGCTCGCCCGAGGCGACGCTTCGGCGCTTCGGGACGCAGCGGATCCGGGTGCCGGCGGTGATCTCCGGGGAGGCGCCGCGATCGGGGACGGTCTGGTGCCGGATGAGCGCGACGCTGGCGTACACGACGCCGGGCGAACTCGCGGAGGTGCTCTTCGAGGCGGACGTCCGGCGGCCGGAAGTCGGCTTCGTGGACGAGCGGTCGGTCGAGCTGGGCGGCCCGGGAGCGGCGGGTCAGGGACCGTCCTGAGCCTTGCCGGGCAGGACCGTGCCGATCGGCCGCACGACCATACTCGATGACCGCGGGCGGCGGGTGCCGCTGGTCGAGCACGAGTGGCAACTTCCGTTCGGCGAGGAGGCTCTGCGGAGCGCGCGGCTGCGCGAGGCTTCGAGGGTGGCGCCGCCGCGGCCGACGGCGGGGGAGATCCGGCGGGGCGTGGTGCTCGGGGCCGTGGCCTTGCCGCTGCTGCTGGCGAGCGCGCTGCTGCCGGCGTACCTGGCCTTCGGGATCAGGGCGCCCTGGTGGGTGACGATCCTGGCGGCGCTGCCGATGGGCGCGCTGCCGGCGCTGGCGACGGTGTTCATCGCGCGGCGGGCCGCGTCGCGCCGGATCGCGCGGGTGTACATTCGCGCGGGCTACTGCGCTTCATGCGGGTACGACCTCGAGGCGATCCCGGAGGAGAGCGACGGGCTGCGCGTGTGCCCGGAGTGCGGGGCGGCGTGGCGGACGCACGGTTGCGTGACCGCGTGAGTCCACTGTTAGCGCACACGGCGGTTTCCGAATCTTGCTATGCAACGGACCCCAGCCCCGGCCGGGCTCAGCCCATATTCGCCGTCGCCGTGCCTTGAACCGGCCGGTCTTCCAGCGCGGTCGCGTGCGTCGGCGCGGTGATGACGCGCTCGCCGGGCATGGGGTTGAACCGGCTGCCGTACAGCGGGAGCTTGCGGTTCGACGAATAGCTCGGCAGGAGAGGGTGCACGGCGAGCATCACGACGACGATGCCGGCGTTTGCCGCGAGCATCGCGGGCCACCCCGTGAGGTTGAAGTAGACCATGACCGAGTTGACGACGACGACCGTGAGCGCGAGCGGGATCACCGACTGCCACGCGACCATCATGACCTGGTCGTACCGCAGGCGCGGCAGGGTCCAGCGGATGACCATGCTGAAGCAGACGATGAAGACCACCTTGAAGAGGTAGACGGCGATCTTGAAGAGCATCGCGCCCAGGCCCACGTCCTCCGGTGAGAGCCCGGGGATGAAGGGCAGGTGGTACCCGCCGAGGAAAAGGAGCGTGAAGAACGCGACGCTGGTCGTGAGGTGCGCGTATTCGGCGAGGAAGAAAAGCGCGAAGCGCATCGACGAGTACTCGGTGTGGTACCCGCCGACGAGCTCCTGCTCGGCCTCGGCGTTGTCGAAGGGGGCGCGGTTGGCCTCGGCGAGGATGGCGATGAAGAAGAGGACCGCGGCGACGGGCTGGGCCACTATGTTCCAGCCGTGCTCGACCTGGTAGCGGACGAGCTGGTCGGGGATCAGCGAGCCGCCCACGAGCAGCACCGCCAGGAGCGCGAGCCCGAGCGGAATCTCGTAGCTGATCATCTGGGCGCTCGAGCGCAGGCCGCCCAGGAACGAGTACTTGTTGTTGGACGCCCAGCCGCCCAGGACCACGCCGTACACGCCGAGCGAGGCGACGGCCAGCAGATAGACGATGCCGATGTTGACGCTCGCGCCCGTGATCTGCACGGGCCCGTCGAGGAGGCGGTAGCCGAAGGCCGTGCCGTCCCACCAGCCGCCCCAGGGCATGACCACGAAGCCGATGAGGGCGGGGACGATGATGATGGCCGGCGCCAGCGTGAAGAGCACGCGGTCGACGCGGCGCGGGGCGTAGTCCTCCTTGAGGAGGAACTTCAGGCCGTCGGCCAGGGGCTGGCCGAGGCCGATCGCGCCCTTGAGGAACGAGAGGGCGGGGAGCCCGAAATCAAAGCCGACGCGGTTGGGGCCGAGGCGGTCCTGGATGTAGGCCGAGATCTTGCGCTCGAGGTAGATCATGTACGCCACGCTCACGAGGATCACGTGGACCATGACCAGGTTCAGGACAACGCTGACGATGAGCTGGGGGGAGATGAAGTCGGGCATGAGGGCGGAAGTGTACGGGAGGAGAAAACGCAAAGCGCAAAGCGGGAGGGGGACGTTACCGCGTGCGCACTGATTCGCCCTTTCCTGATTTGCGCTTTGCGTTTTGCGCTTTGCGCTTTTCCTCAGGCACTCGCGGAGACCGCCGCGGCATCCCGAACCGGGGTGTAGTTCATGCGGACCTGCGCCGGCCGGCGCGACGAGACGACCTCGACGGTCGAGATGCTCACGGTCTGGGCGTCGGCCCGGGACATGAGCACGCTGAGCTCGGGCCGGTCGTCCCAGCGGTGGTTGTGGAACTGGTCCTGCGATTCGGGCGAAGCTTCCGCGTCCAGGACGGTCTCACGGAACAGGTCCAGGCGGCACTGCACAAGCCGGTCGCCGAGCCCGGAGCTCGCGAAACACGCCGCGCCGCGCGGGTGCTCGGTCACCGTCACGCGGTGGCGGTCCCACGCGGCCTCGACGATGCGCGGCAGGCGGTCGCGGGAGTCCGCGTCGATCGCGATGATGCGGAAGGGCGCGTACCGCGAGAGCGTCAGGCGCGAGAGCGCGCGGATCGCCATGGGCGCGTCGGCCTGCGCGATGATGGCGGGGATGATCAGGCCGCGCGAGAGCAGGCCCGGGACGCGCGCCAGGTCGGGCGGCTCGTCGGGGTTCAGGTTCAGCGTGGCGAGCGTGAGGCCGTGGGCACCGGCGGCGATCCACGTCCCGCCGGCCTGGGTGTCGGTCGGCCAGAGGGCGCGGAGCTGCGAGCCTTCGAGGGTGCGCCAGCGTGGCGGCGTGGCGGCGGGCCGGCCGCGTGATTCATCGCGGTTGCAGACGACTCGGTAACCGGTTGGGGTCGAGATAACGGAGAGGGTGCACATGGTGTCGGCGGCGGACTCCGGACGCGGGCTCAGTGCGACGCGGCGTGGTTGAGCGTCGAGGGCGCGGTGCCGAAGCCGGCGGGTGCCGCGCAGCCGTGCTCGGCGGCGATGGCCTTGATCATGGCGTGGTGGTGGACGGCGTGGTGCGCGGCGAAGGCGAGCTCGCGCCCGAGGGTGGAGAGCAGCTCGGCCTCGGAACCGTCGGACGCGAGCATCACGCGCACGCGGATCGGGGCCTCGACCAGGGCCGGGCCGATCAGCCCGAGGCGGTCGCGGAGGTCGGCCAGCGCCGCCAGGGCGTCGCCCCGGACGGTCTCCATCGGCACACCCCGCTCACGCCGGTCGTACTCGACCGCCTCGCGGCTCTCGTGACCGGCGAGCAGGGCGGCGAAGTGGTCGAGCGCGTGCCGCACGTGCTTGCCGACCGTGCCCCCGGGGAGGACCCGGGAGGGAGCGCAGTACGCGGCGTCGGTGAGGTCGCGGACGAGCCGCTCGCACTGATCGATCACGCCGATCGCCGCGCGAGCGACTGGGCAGGCGTCGCCCGCGCGCCGGGGCGCGGGCGTACCGAGGGCTTGGTTCATGGGGTCTTTGATGATGGGGTGGGCCGTCACGATTCACACGCTCCGGCGTGGGAGGGACCGGCAAGCCGGGGGTCACAATAGCACAGTACGGACGGGCTTGCCGGTCCAGCACCGCTTATTGGTTGCCGCGAGCCGAGCGTTTCTTGCGCGGCGTCCGGTGCGGGTCCGTTGTACCTGGCCATGAGAGATTTCTGAGGCTGCCGCTCACGAGCGGGTCGCGGCGTTCCCGAAGCCGACGACCTGCTCGAGGGTCTCCCGACCGTTGGCGCAGCGCGGGCACTTGTGCTGGCCGCCGAGCTTGCCGCGGCTTTCGAGCCAGCGGTGGAACGTGCCGGGGGCCACCGTCGTGATGGTGGGCGGGGCCATGCCGAGGTTGTCGGTGCGCTTGGTGGTGTAGTCGACGTTCTGTTCCTTGAGGGAGGCGTCGAAGAGGTCGCGGAAGGAGTCGAGAGCGCCGTTCCCGGCGGGGCCGACTTCGACGGCCAGTTCGAGGCCCGCGCGCTCTCCCTCGCGGGGGTAGACCGGCGCCGCGGTGAACTCCCCCACCACCAGCCCCGCGCCCCGCGCGGCCTTCGCCACCGCGTTCTCGATGTGCTCGACGATCAGGTTCTCGCCGAAGGCGTTGATGAAGTGGCGGTGGCGTCCGACGATGCGGAGGCGGCAGGGCCCGTCGCCGCTCTCGGCGCCGAGCTTCGCGGGGATCGTGTCGAACTCGACGACGTCGCCGAGGATGTACCGCCAGAGGCCGGCGCAGGTCGAGAGCACGACGACGTACTTCTGGCCCTTCTCGACCTCATCGCACGCGAAGGCGCGGGGCGACGGGCTGTCGATCTCCTCCAGGGGCACGAACTCGAAGAAGTTGCCCAAGTCGACGAGCAGGCGCAGGCCGGGGTCGGCGCGGGTGTCCTGGATCGCGATGAACGCTTCGGAGGCGGGGTAGAGCTCGATGCGGAAGGGCAGGTCGGCCCCGTCGGGGGAGCCCGAGAAGACCTGGCGCACCCGCGGCTCGAAGGGCGCGTACTTCACGCCGCCGTGAATGAACGTCGAGAAGTGCGGCCACGCATCGCGGATGGTCGCCCCGCGGCGCCCCTTCTCCCGGGCCATCGCCATGACCCGCTCCATCAGCACGAGGGCCCACGACGGCATGCCGCTGATCGCGCGGACGTCCTCGTCGAGGCAGCGCCGGGCCATTGCCTCGATCTTCTCCGGCCATCGGCTCATCAGCGCGATCTCGGGGCCGGGGAGGTAGATCTCGCTGATCGGCCAGCGGATGAGGGGGGTGACGATGCCCGAGAGGTCGCCGGTGCGGACGCCCCGGTCGCTGGTCGAGAGGTCGGTCGAGCCGCCCAGGAAGAGGCACTTGCCCCCGAGCAGGCGGGCGAGGGAGGCGCCGAACCGCGACAAGTGCGCGAAGATGTCGAGCGAGGCGCGGTAGTTCGAGCGGAGCATGTCGCGCGAGACGGGGATGAACTTGTCGCCGGCGGTGGTGCCGCTGGTCTGGGCGAAATCGCGGACCAGGCCGGGCCACAGCACGTCGGGCTCGGCGCCCTCGCGCATGCGGGCGATCCGGTCCTTGTAGGCGTACCAGTCGGCGACGGGGACGGCGGAGCGGTACGCGGGGAGGAGCTGCTCGTTGTCGAGCGCGGCGAGCTTCGCGAAGCCGTTGACCCTGCCGAACTCGGTGTCCCTGGCCGCGGCGAGCAGCTGGCGCAGCTGGCTCCGCTGGATGCCCGCCGAGTTGCGGGTCCAGTGTCGCACATCACTCAACATCCGCCGGCGCGGCCCGAGGTAGGCGCGGATGCCGGCGCCGATCAGGCTGGTGGGTCGGAGTGGGCCGGGGGGGCGTATGGGGTGGGGAGGTGAGGGAATATGAGAACAGGAGAACAGGAGAACAGGAGAATAGGAGAAGAGGAGAAGAGGAGAAGAGGAGAGAATAATCTCCGAATAGTTCAACAGATTAAAGTCTGGCGCACTGAGGCGGCTAGGCAAAAAACCG
>CAZCPB010000155.1:0-10324 GCA_964500365.1 uncultured Phycisphaeraceae bacterium | reverse complement strand
CGGAGCGCCGACGAAGACGCGCGCCGTGCGTTACCCCGGCGCGGTGTGCGGCGGGTCTACCGCCCGTCCGGCGCCGCCTTCAGACGCGTCCCAAGATCCCTCACAGGCTTGGGAAGGAGCGTTGAGGGCGGCTCCGCGGGCGTTTCCTGAGGAGCCACAGGACCTTGCTTTGCCGCCGCGGCACGGATCACCCCCGTCGCCTCGCGCGCCAGCGCGATCGTCTCGTGAAGCGCCCGTTCGAGCTCCCGCTGCGCCGCCGCGGCATCCTCGGCGCGCTTCGCCGCCCGCGCCGCGTCCTCTTCCAGCACGCGGCAGCGGGATTCGTGCTCGCCCAGCGCCGCCGCCGCCGCCGCCAGGGTCTCCGCCAGCGCCCCGCGGACCGCATCGGCCCGCCGGCTCGAATCGTTCAGCTCGCGCGTCGCCCCCGCCAGGCTCTCCGCGGCGCCCGCCGCGGGCGCGATGATCCCCGCCAGTTCGCTCACGCGCCGCTCCGCGCCGTCCAGGAGCGTGCCCGCCGCGCCGTGCACGTTCGCCAGGCGCGTCTCGGCCTCCCGCACGTCCGTCCGCACCCGCTCGAGCAGCGCGTTCAGGTCCAGCCGCGCCTGGCCCGTACGCTCGACGATCTCGCGGGCCAGCGCATCGGCCCGGGCCGACGCGTTCGTGAGCACCGCCTCCAGCCGCACCTGGGCCGCGTCGCCGGCGCTCTGCGTCCGGCGGGCCAGCTCCTCGGCCCTCCGCTCGGCCTCGGCCAGCGTCCCGCGCAGCTCCCCCGCGGCCGCCGTCGCCTTCTGCACCTCCGAGCGCGTGCGCTCGACGACCGCCGTTGCCGCGGCACCGGCCTCGCGCTCGATCGCCTCGACCGCCCGCCGCGCGGCCTCCACCGCCTCGCGCGCCCGCCCCTCGATCTCGGCCGTCCTGCTCTCGGCGTCGTGCGCCAGTCCGTTCAGCCGGTCGGCCTTCTGCGTCACCTCGCCCGAGAGCTTCGCCGCCAGGCTCTCGCCCCGCGACAGGGCCCGCTCGTGCAGCCCCGCGAGGCGGTCCTGCATCTCGTCGAACTTGCCGTTCAGGTGGTCGTCGATCCGCTGCCGCAGCGCCTCGAGCGGCCCCTGCGCCTCGGCGTGCAGCGTCCCCACCCGCTCCTCGGCGCTGGCCACGAGCTGCGCGACCCGCTTCTCCAGCGCCGCCGTCTTCTCCGCGATCAACGCGTCGAGCGCCTTGCCCACCTGCTCGGCCATGCGGTCGCGGTCGGTCGCGAACTGCACGATCTGCTCGGCCTTCGACACCCGCTGCTCGAGCGTCGGCATGATCTTGACCGCCGTCTCGAGCCGCGCCTTGATCTCCTTGGTCGCCTCGCGAAGACCCTCTGAGAGCGCCCGCACGTCCGCCGCCGCCGTCTGCAGCGACTGGCCGCGCGACGAGGCGTCCGCGATCAGCGACTGCAGCGCCGAGGCGAACTCGTTGAACGCCCGCTTGTCCACGACACGCGGCGTGAGAAACACGTCGTCCACCGCCTCGGCCGGCGGCTTCAGGATCAGCGGCGACTTGACTTCGACGGGTTCCGGCATGGCGTCATCCCTGACCAGCCCGCGGGGTCTCCGCCCCACGGACAGAGTGTACTAAGGATCCGGCCGGTACGCCCTGCAAGCCCGCCCCGCGGCGCCACCCCGGGTCGTTGACGCCGCCACACACCCTTCGTTCGTATACCCTTCGACATGAGCAGTCTTGTCCGCCGCGCCAAGGGCGGGAACGGCGAATCCCCGGGCCGCGTGCGACTTCAGCGTGTCCTCGCCGACGCGGGCGTGGCGGCGCGCCGGGCCTGCGAAACGCTGATCGAGGAAGGCCGCGTCAAGGTCAACGGCGAGGTCCGCCGCCACCTGCCCGTCTTCGTCAACCCCGAGACCGACCACATCGAGGTCAACGGCCGCCCCCTGTCGCGCGAGTCGATCGCCCGGCCGCGCCACGCCTACGTGATGTTCCACAAGCCCCCACGCGTCCTGACGGTCGCCAGCGACGAGCCCGGCGCCGACCGGCGCACCGTGAACGACTTCGTCGAGCACTACTCCGGCGCCCGGCTCTTTGCCGTGGGCCGCCTGGGCTACGACGCCACGGGGCTCGTGCTCATGACCTCGGACGGAGAACTCGCCAACCGGCTCACGCACCCGCGCTATGAAGTGCCCAAGACCTACCACGCCCTGATCAAGGGCACGCCGGACGAGGCGACGCTGGCGCGCCTCGAGCGCGAGATCCACAAGTTCCAGGTGCTCGAGAACCGCCGCGCCGGCCGCCCCCGCGCGGGCCGCGTCGGCCTCCGCGTCGCCGGAAAGTCCGAGGGCAAGACGATCCTCGAGATCACGCTGCGCGAAGGCGTCAACCGGCAGGTCGCCCAGTCGCTCGAGCTCGCCGGCTTCCCCGTGATGAAACTGACGCAGGTCGCGCTGGGGCCGCTCGAACTCAAGGCGCTGCGGCTCGGCGACTGGCGTGACCTCGAGCGCGAAGAGCTCGCCGCCCTCCGCCGCGCCGTCCGCGACAACGCCACGCCCGAGTCAAAGTCTCCCGCCGCGGCAAGGAAAAAGGCCGATTTCCGAACAACCCGCGGCCGCCCGGCTCGGACCCGGCGAACCGGCCGCCAGGACACCCGCGACCGACGCGCCCGCCGAGCCTGAGGAGTCCGCCGCGCGATGCCCGAGGACAATGGCCAGAGCCCGAAGCTGACGTCGAGCACGCGCCGCCCGCGACCGTCCGTGGCGGCCTCGATCGATTCGTCGCTCCGCAAGGTCGTCGAGCACCCCTCCGTGCCCCAGCAGGCCTGGCACGTCCTGCAACTGGTCATCATCGGCGCCCGCAAGGCCCAGGTCCCCCGCATGGCCGCGGCACTCTCCTACCGCACGATCTTCGGCCTCATCCCCGTCCTCGTCGTGAGCTTCGTTTTCCTCGCGGCATTCTCCAGCCAGGAGTTCCTTTCCGAGCGCATCAAGGACCTGCTCCGCTTCGCCGGCCTCCAGCAGATCACGGTGCA
Source organism: uncultured Phycisphaeraceae bacterium (assembly GCA_964500365.1). Taxonomy (GTDB): domain Bacteria; phylum Planctomycetota; class Phycisphaerae; order Phycisphaerales; family UBA1924; genus CAZCPB01. The sequence continues at coordinate 7,308 of CAZCPB010000155.1, read as the reverse complement.
GCAGGGCGACCTCGACGTCTCCACGATCGACGAGATCCCGGACAGCGCTCAAGAGGAATCGGCGGAGCCGGCGCCGACCGATCCCGCGTCGGATGCGACGGAGGCGGCCTCGACGCCGGGCGAAGCGCTCCGCGGGGCCCAGCGCCTGGACCAGTGGATCGAGCTGCTGGTCCGCCGCGTCCAGAAACTCCCCCCTGGCGCGCTCTCGATCATCGGCCTTCTCACGCTGATCTACGGCGCGATCGCCATGCTGGTCGAGATCGAAAAATCGTTCAACCAGATCTACATGGCCCCGCGCGGCCGCTCTTGGGTCCGGCGCGTGGTTCAGTACTGGGCCGTGCTCACGCTCGGCACCATCGGCCTCGTCGTGAGCTTCACCGCGCAGCAGTTCATCATCGGCTTCGTCGATGGGCCGAACTTCAGGTTCCTCTCGGGCGCGCAGCGGTTCCTGGTCGAGGCCACGCAGGTCGTGGTCCCCGCGATCCTGAGCACGATGCTCCTGACGTTCATGTACACGACCGTGCCCAACACGCGCGTGCGGATCCTGCCCGCGATCGTCGGCGCCGCCCTGGCGGCGCTGCTCTGGGAGACCGGCAAGCTCGGCTTCCGCAAGTTCGCCGAGCACTCCGTGGGCCTGCCCACCCTGTACGGCCCCATCGCGCTGCTGCCCCTGTTCCTGCTCTGGGTCTACATCACGTGGGTCATCGTGCTCTGCGGCCTGCAGGTGGCCTTTGCGATCCAGACTTATTCGACCGCCAAGGGCCAGGGTCTGACCCGCTCGGTGCTCGAGACGCTCGGCCTGGTCGCCGAGCAGGCCGAGAAGCGCCGAACGCTGGTCGTCGACCCCGCCGCGGCCGTCGTCATCATGGCCGCGGCGGCCGAGCGCTTCCGCGCCGGCAAGCCCAGCGACCACAGCGTGCTCCACGACGCGACCGGCATCGACGGGCGCGTGATCAGCGAGATGCTCGAACACCTCGGGCAGGCCGGGCTCCTGCACCGCGTCAGCGGCGGCGACGATGAGGGCTCGTACACGCTGGCCCGCCCCCCCGAGTCGATCCGCGCGGCCGATGCGCTCCGCGTCGGCGAGGAACTGAACGCGATCGACCACGGCCGCGCCCCGAAGATCCTCGGCGAACTCGCCGAGCGTCGCGTGCAATTGCTCGAAGACCGCACCATCGCCGAGCTGATCGGCGATCTCAAGCCCGGCCCGGCGCAGACCCCGGCCCCGGCACCCGCTCCCTGATCCGCCGCACTCACGAACCCGCAGGCTCACTCACCTCCACGACTCACCGCGGCCACACGTTGTTCGCCAGGTCCGTATCCGGCAGCATCCCGTCCGGATCGATCTCGACGCGCTTCACCCGCTTGCCCGGCTTGTCCAGCGTCGCCGTGAATCGGTTTGTGAAGTACCACGCCTCGACCGGGAGCGTGCGGCGCTCCTCCTGCCCATCGTCGTAGGTCACGCGGTACTTGACGGGCATCACGAGCTCGCCCCGGTTCTCGAACGTGATCGTCGCGACGCCGCGCTTGTCGATGAAATCGGTCCCCGCGACGGCCTGGTCGAGCGTGCCCGTGCCGTAGACCCAGCCGCGCCAGAACCATGCGAGGTCGGCGCCGGCCCCGTTCTCGATGCAGCGGAAGAAGTCGGCGGGCCGCGGGCTCTTGAAGGCCCACGCGCTGATGTACCTGCGGAAGGCCGGGTCGAAGCGCTCCGGCCCGAGCACGAAGTCGCGCAGCAGCACGAGCGCGGCCGCCGGCTTGGCGTACTGCAGCTGCCCGAGCCGGCCGTTCATGACCTGGTCGGCGGGGATGTCCATCGGCTGCTGGCGCGCCTGGGTCATGAACCCCGTCAGCTCGCGCGGGTTGCCCCGCCCTCCCGTGTAGTCGGGGAAGCGCTCGCGGGCGGCGTAGTGGTTGATGAAGGTGTTGAAGCCCTCGTCCATCCAGGCGTGCCGCCGCTCGTCGGTGCTGACGGTCATCGGGAACCAGTTGTGCCCGATCTCGTGGCTCGTCACGCCGAACAGGCCGCGCGGGTCGCGCCGGTTGCGGCAGAAGATGATCATCGGGTACTCCATCCCGCCACACACGCCGTTGACGTTCGTCGCGCTGGGGTAGGGGTACCGGAACCATTGCTTCGAATAGTGCTCGATCGCAAAGCGCAGGTCCTGGACGGCCCGCTCGTGCCAGAGCGGCATCGCGTCCTCGCCGAAGACCGCCTGGACCAGCACGCCCGTGCCGTCACCCCAGTCGATCCCCGCCGCGTCCCAGATTAACGCGCGGCTGGTCGCCCACGCGAACGTGCGGACGTTCTCGGCCTTGAAGCGCCACGTCAGGGGGCCCTCGCCGGCCGGGCGCGAGGCCGGGTCCTTCACCTCCTCGGCGGTCCGGATCGACACGGTCTCGCTTGATTTCCTCGCCGCGTTGAGCCGCTCCCGCTGCGCCGCCGTCAGCACGTCGCCGGGGTTCTGCAGCTCGCCGGTCGCGGCGACGATGTGGCTCCGCGGCACGGTCAGCGCCACGTCGAACGAGCCGATGTTGGTGTAGAACTCGCCCTGGCCCAGGTACGGCAGCGTGTTCCAGCCGTGCACGTCGTCGTAGACGCAGACCGCCGGGAACCACTGCGCGATCTCGAAGATCGGCCCGCCCGGCGACTCGTGGATGCCCATGCGGTCGGCGCCGTAGTCGGGGATCACGAAGGAATACTCGAGCTCGACCTTCACGCTCCCCCCGGGCCCGCCCTGCCCGCCCGCGCCGCGCGCCGCGGCCAGCGGCGTCGCGAGGTCGATGCGCCCGATCGTGTCGAAGACGTGCAGCGTCGCGGGCGAGCCGTCCACCTTCACCGAGCCGATCGTGAACCCGCCCTGGAACGGGTTGCGGTTGCCGAAGCGGCCCTCGTTCTCCCGCATCAGCGAGTTCATGCTGTCGGGGCGGAAGGCGTTCTGCTCGAGGTGCAGCCACAGGAACGAGAGCTCGTCGGGCGAGTGGTTCGTGTAGGCGATCTCGACGCGCCCGCTGATGGTCTTCTTCTCCTCGTCCAGCGTTGCCGCGATCGTGTAGTCGGCCCGCTGCTGCCAGTACGCGCGCCCGGGCAGGCCCGCGGCGGTGCGTGCGTGGTTCGGCGGGGGGAGGTCGAGCGGGCTGAAGATGGTCGCGCCGGTGTGCGGGTCGGGGGCGCGGAAGTCGAGGTCGCGCTCGCCCGCCCCGCCGACGGTGATGTTCGTCGGGGCGCAGCCGTTGAGCAGCGCTCCGAGGCAGAGCGCAGCGAGGACGCACGGTCGGAACTTCATGTCGGGCTCCTGGCGGGGCCCGCCATGGTACAGGAGGTCAGCGGGGCTCGGCGGACGTGCCCGTATCCGGCGGAGCCGCCGGGAGGTGGGCCAGCGCGGGTTCCTCATCGGCGGAGAGCCGGTCGGCCGCCAGCACCGCCGCGCCGAGCTTCGAGCGCGCCGGGCCGACGCGCGGGTCGCCCGGGCCGGCGCGGTCGCGCGCCAGCGCGGCAAGGTCCGCACGGGCCGCGTCGAGCGAAGAGAGCAGCGCGCCCAGGTCCGGCGCGGGGCCGGGCAGGCGTGCCGCGGCATCGCGGACCGACTCGGTGCGCCGGTCGAGTTCCCAGCGCAGGTCATCGACGCTCTCGTCCCACGTTTCGCCGGCAAGGAGCGGCCGGCCCGACGCCAGCAGCCGGTCGGCCACGGCGGCGGTCTGGCGCGCCTCGGCGACCCGCAGGTCGAACCGTTCCCGATCGCCCGGGGGCAGGTCGCGGGCCGCGCGTGAGTACACGGAACTGCACGCGACCATGACCGTGAGGGCCGGGACAAGCATGAACGCGAGTATGAATCTGTTCACAGGATCATTCCCACGCTGGGCTGTGCGCCGAATCGTGCTGCGGTCGAGAATAATGGTGCAAAGGGAGACTGGCATGCACGGGAAAAAACGCTGCTCGGGACGGCTGATTTTACGAGCCTCGTTCATCATCGGATTTTGGTTCACCGCGGCCGCAGCGCGTGCGGACGAGACCGACCAGTACTTCCTGCCCCTGGACCGGCGGCTGGCCGACATCGGCGACTACCTCGACGCGGTGCACTACCGCGCGATCGAGGAGGCCGTGGGAGAGCTCAACGATCGCGTGCGGTTCGCGCGCTCGTTCCCGGACGCCGGGGCCCGCCGTGCGGGGGTGGAGCGCCTGCACGACCCGGAGGTGGTCGCGGCGACGGTGAACGCGGCCTTCCGCGACGTGCTCAGCGAGCGGGTGCTCGTGGGCGAGGGGCTGACCGACGGCGCGCTCGAGCGTGCGTACCCGGGGCGCCCGGTCGTTCACATGGCCGACGACTGGCTCTACTCGGGCACGCACTTCTGGATCGACCCGCGCCAGTTCGACCACCTGATCCGCGCCTCGACCGTTCGGGCCTACGGCGTGCACTTCGGCGTGGACAAGCTGGTGCACTTCCACCAGATGGGCGCCGAGTACTACGGCGCGCTGCGGGCGCGCCTGAAGGAAGGAATGAGCGAGCGCGACGCCCGGGCGTGGGTCGCGCACACCTTCGGGGACGGGAGCGTGGTCTCCGAGTCCGCGCTGCTCGGGTTCCTGTCCTCGGGCGTCTTCTCCAACGCCGACCTGGCGTCGAACTACGCGGGGATGCTCTTCTTCATCAACCTGACCGAGCCGGTCGTGCTCAAGGGGCGCGAGCGCCCGCCGATCCTCGTGCGTAGCGGCGACTTCTGGCGCATCAACACGCACGTGCGGCCCGAGTCCGGCTGGTTCGGGGCGTTCGTCACCGACCACTGGAACGAAGCCCTGAACCCCAGCTGGTTCGCGTGGGACATCCGCGCCAGCGTCCACGAGAAGCTGCGCGAGGGCGCGGCACACATCCGCGCGTTCTACACCTCGGTGGACCACCGGCCCGACGACCCGGCGTACTTCGAGGCCCTCGCGCGCGAGCTGGCGACGCTCGAAGGCGAGGACTACGGGCACAGCGGGAACTGGGAAGAGCTGCGGACGCTCGGCCAGGTGTGCTGGCCCGCCCAGCCCGAGCCCGAGCCCGAGCCCTGAGCCGGCGGCGCGTACCCTCACGCGATGCGCACCCGGGCGCTCGCGCTTTCCATCATCGTCGCGGCGTTGCCGCTCGCGGGCCCGCTCGCGTCCTGCGCGTCCGATCGCCCCGTCGCCGCGGCAGAGAGCGGAGCGGCGGCCGGTCATTTCGCGGCGGCCCCCGCCATCTTGTCGGGCTTCGACATCGGGCCGGTCGGCGGGCACTGCCGCGTGGGCGACCGGGTGCTGCTGGGGCTGCGCTCCGCGGGGCCGTCGGGGCCGGTCGAGAAGTACCTGCTGATCACGCTGATGGCCGACTGGGGGATCGAGGGCGGGGACCTCACCGTGACGCTGGAAGGCCGCCGCCGCACCGCCCACGTCCCCTCGTACATCGGGTCCGCCCGCGTTTACGATGCTCAGGGCCGCCAGACCGCGAGCACCACCATCGCGATCCCCGCGGTGTGCCTGGTCACGGGGGTCTACGACTACGGCGTCATCGCGATCGAGAGCGAAGGCTGGGACGAGGCGCGGAAGGCCGAGGTGAAGGCAGATTTCGCCCTGCGGGAGCGCGCCACGGTCGCGTTTTCCTCGCTCATCTTCCAGGGCCGGATGCTCCGCGACACCCGGGAACTGAACGAGCTGCTCGAGGGCGTCATCCGCCGCCCCGGCGTCCTCGACGCCGTGTTCGGCGGCGGGTTCGAGATCAGCGATGGTCATCCACCCGGGGCGGGCGGCGCGGCCGACCTCGGCGGCGCGCATCTTCCCACGGTGGACGTGCAGATGGAGTTCAAGTACGGCTGGACGACGCTCGGCCGCCTGAGCGGGCGGGTCGCGCCCTGCGCGCCGCCCCTGGGCCTGGCGGGCGGGATCATCGAGGCCGTCGCCGACAACCCCGGCAGGCCCGGGCGCGTCGAAGCGATCCTGCTCGCCGCGAGGCGGGGCGACGGCACGGAGTTCACCGTCCCGGTGCCGGGCTTCCGGCCGGCGGACCGGTAGCGCGCGGCGCGGCACGGTCAGCACCCCTCGATGAAGCGGCTCATGAACAGGTCGAAGTCCGCCGGGGTGACCACCTCGTCGCCGTCCACGTCGGCGATGGGGTCGCCCTCGTAGTACGCGGCCCAGAAGGCGTCGGCATCGTCGCCGTTGACCCACGAATTGCGGTCGAAATCGGCGAAGCACTCGCGCCAGCGGTTGAGGCGGACGCTCACGTTGTCCGCGGCCACGGTGCCCTCGCCTCGGCCCCGCTCCCCGAGGACCGAGGGAGCCACACACCGTGCCACGACGTTCACGGTGCCCCCTCCGCGAAAGCCGTGCAACCAACCCCCGCCGCGAAGCCCCCGCGCGGCAATCTCAACACACGCCCCGATCTCAGCCCGCGCAGCGGTCCGACGGCAGGTAGCCCCGGGCGCCGCGAGCCCGCGAGCAAGCCCGGGGACCAGCCGCACGCATCGGCGAACCCGCGCAGCGGGTGCCAGCCGCGCCCGCCCAGATCGACCCAGGACCACGATCCGAGTCCGCGAGGACAGAGGGGGTCCGTCTCTCAAATCTCAAATCTCGAATCTCAAATCTCGAATCTCAAATCCCTCCCCCGATTCCCCTCGATTCCTGTCACCCCCGCACCCCTCTTCCTGCGTTCCATGGTGCCGAGGTACACTGACCCGCGGCCGAGGTGCCCGATGGCGGCAAGCTCCCCCAATCCACGCGCCGCGAACCCCGACCGTCAGGGAGCGGGCCTTCTGGATCCCGCCCACCCCGACCGTCAGGGAGCGGGCCTTCCCGCCAACCGCACCCTTGAAGAGCGGATCTACTACGCCCAGAACTGGCGTGCCGACGTGAGCGTCGTCCTCTCCGACACGGGCACGGTCAAGGAGTGGGTCAAGTACTCGGCCTACGGCGTGCCCTTTGCGATCACCCCCGCCGACTTCAACGCCGACGGGTTCGTGAACGGCACCGACGACGACGACTTCGACACCGCGTACAACGGGGGGGCGGGGGCCTGGGACGCGCGGGTGGACCTGGACCTCAGCGGAACCCTGACCAGCGCCGACGACACGCTGTTCACCGCCGAGTTCGTGGGGGGCGAGGCCGGCGGCTACCGTGTCCTCAGCCGGGCCTCCCTCGCCAGCCGCCTCGGTTACGCCGGGTACCAGCACGCGCCGGAGCTGGCAGGGACCAAGTGGCATGTCAGGCACCGCGTCCTCGACAGCGAGACAGGACGGTGGTTGACGAGAGATCCTTTGGTACGTTACACTCAAGTCGCCTTCCAGTATGCAACAACGCAC
>CAZCPB010000154.1:0-10389 GCA_964500365.1 uncultured Phycisphaeraceae bacterium | reverse complement strand
ACGCCGAGATCAAGGCGACGCAGTCGGACGTGCAGAGGCTCGAGGCCGACCTGGCGGAGTACCTGCGGACCCTGAACGTGGAGTGATCGCCGCTGCGACGCGTACTCCCGGGGTGGGGCGTGCCAGCCGCGCCTGCCGAGTTACTTCGCCGCTGACTTGAGCGCTTCGGCCTTGTCGGTCCGCTCCCACGTGAACGTGTCGTACTTCTTGCCGCCGACGGTGACGGTGCCCGGGGGGCGGCCGAAGTGACCGTGGCGGGCGGTCGCGCCGAAGATGGGCGTGCGGAGGGTGAGGGTCTCGATGATCTTGCGGGGGGTGAGCGCGAAGGTGTCCCGGACGGCGCGCGAGATCTTCTCTTCGTCCAATTTGGCGGTGCCGAAGCAGTCGACGTAGACGCTGGTCGGCTCGGCGACGCCGATGGCGTAGGAGAGCTGGATCTCACAGCGGTCGGCGAGGCCCGCGGCGACGACGTTCTTGGCGATGTAGCGGGCCATGTAGGCGGCGGAGCGATCGACCTTGGTCGGGTCCTTGCCGCTGAAGGCGCCGCCGCCGTGCCGCCCCATGCCGCCGTAGGTGTCGACGATGATCTTGCGTCCGGTGAGGCCGGTGTCGCCGTGCGGGCCGCCGATCTCGAAACGACCGGTGGGGTTCACGTGCACGGTGATGCCGGGGTTCCACCACTCCTTGAGCACGGGCTTGAGCACGTGCTCGATGATCTGCTTCTTGAGCTCGGGCTGACGGTCGTTCCACGTGTGGTCGTGCTGGGTGGAGAGCACGAGCGTGTCGACGCGGACGGGCTTGCCGTCCTGGTACTCGACGGTGACCTGGCTCTTGGCGTCGGGGCGGAGGCCGGGGATCTGTCCCTCGCGCCGGACGTGCGACTGCTGCTCCACCATGCGGTGGGCAAGCTGGATCGGGAGCGGCATCAACTCCGGCGTTTCGCGGCAGGCGTACCCGAACATCATGCCCTGGTCGCCGGCGCCCTCGCGGTCCACGCCCATCGCGATGTCGGGGCTCTGCTTGTTGAGGGCGACGAGCACGGCGCAGCTCTCGGCGTCGAACCGCATGTCGCCGGTGGTGTACCCGATCTCGTGCACGGTGCGCCGGACCTGTTCCGGGATGTCGACGTAGGTCCGGGTCGTCACTTCGCCCGCGACGACGACAAGGCCGGTCGCGACGAGGGTCTCGCAGGCCACGCGGCTGTAGGGATCGTCGGCGATCATCGCGTCGAGGATGGCGTCGGAGATCTGGTCGGCCACCTTGTCGGGGTGGCCCATCGAAACGGACTCGGACGTGAACAGCTGCGTGCGTGCCATGGCAGAGCTTCTCCGGACGGCGGTTGGACCGTCCATTTGCGGACAGGCAGGGTAGGAAGGGGCGTATGCACGGGCAAAGAACGGCGTGTCCGCCCCTTGATGCACCGCAGCAAAAACACAACCGCCGGCCCCAGTCGGGACCGGCGGTTGACGTTGTCATTCACGTGGGAGGCTGCGCTTGCAGCTCCGTCGAGCGTGCGTTATTCGCGCAGCCCCTTGGTACAGTCACTTACGGTCACTGGATCACCTCCTTTTCTGAAAGAGCCCCGCCGACCGTCACCGGGATGTACGCCCGGCCGCCGGCCTCTTTCCCCGCGGACCGTCGCCCGCGGCACATCGCCCGGAGAGCGTTCCGTCGCCCGCCGGTCGTGGCAGGTTCCGCTCGGGCGTGGGGCGTGCTTCTTGCCCCCGGTTCCGACGGTCGCCTGTCCGTTATCTATTATCGCCCGGACCGCCCCCGGATGCAACAGAATGCGCGGAAGAGATGGAGAGGGCCCCGGGGTGGACTCCTCACGCGGGCCGTCCGGCGACGCGCCACGCCAGTCGGACGCCGGCGGTGCCGATAGTTCTCGTGCCGCGGGCTCCTCCCGAACAGGAGTCTCCCCGGCCCTGCGAGGGGCGCGTGTCGCTTACCGGACGGACTATCGCCATCCTGGCCCTGACGCTGGCGGGAATGCTGGCCCTGCTCGTGGGGGCCTCCGAGCTTTTCGTGCGCAGGGGCTTTACCGAGCTGCAGCACCTGAGGTCGCGTCAGAACCTCCAGCGTGCCCGCGCGGTGTTCGAGGACGAGATCGCCGGGCTTGCCGCGAAGATCGGTGACTGGGGGTACTGGGACGACACGCACGGCTTCATGCTCGACCGCAACGAGGCGTACATCGAGGCGAACCTGAACGCCGAGTCGTTCGTCACTCTGAGGCTGGACGCGATCCTTTTCCGCGCCGGGGACGGCCGCATCGTGTGGTGCGGGGCTTTCGATCCCGCGACGGGGAACGCCGCCGCGCTGCCCCGCGAACTGACCGACTTTGTCGCCGCCGGCGCGGCGTTCACGGGCGAGGAGCCGATCTCGGGCTTCCTCGGCGTGGGCGAGCGGATCGCGATGATCGCGGCGTGCCCGGTGCTGACGAGCCGGAGGGAAGGGCCGCGCCGGGGCAGCGTCGTGTTCGTGAGGTTCGTCGACGGCGGCACCCTGGAGCGCGTCCGCAAGCAGACGCTGTGCGAGTTGGCCCTCGCGCGGCCCGAAGACCCCGCGCTGCCGCCGGATTTCCGGCGGGCCCGGGGGGCGCTGGCGGCGGGGCAAAGAGAGCCGGTCGAGAATATCTCAGAGGACGTCGTGGCCTGCTACGGGTTGATGGCCGACCTTCTGGGCCGACCGGGGCTGATGATGCGGGTGGAGACGCCGCGCCTGATCGAGCGGCGCGGCGCCGAGACCATCCGTTACTTCTACGGCGCCCTGGTGGCCGCGGGCGTGTGCTTCGGCGGGGTGATGACGCTGGCGCTGCGCAGGGTCGTGCTGTCGCGCCTGTCGCGCCTGCACGCGGAAATCGTGTCGATCGGGAAGGACCGGGTGCCCACGCGGCGGGTCTCGGTATCGGGGACGGACGAGCTGGATTCGCTGGCCTCGGTGATCAACACGATGCTGGGGGCGCTGGAGCACACGCACCGCGAGCTGGCGGTGGCGCGCGAGGCGGCCGAGGCGGCCAGCCGCGCCAAGAGCCAGTTTCTCGCGAACATGAGCCACGAGATCCGCACGCCGATGACGTCGATCATGGGATACGCCGAGGTGCTGCTCGACCCGGGGACGGGCCCGGAGCAGCTGGCGGGCGCGGCGCGGACGATCCGGCGGAGCGGGGAGCACCTGCTGGGCGTGCTCAACGACGTGCTGGACCTGTCGAAGATCGAGGCGGGACGGATGACGGTGGAACTCGTCGAGTGCCGGCCCGACGAGGCCGTCGCCGACGCGGTCGCGATGCTGCGCGACGGCGCCGCGGCCAAGGGCCTGGAATTGCGGGCGGTGTTCGGCACGCCGATCCCCGCGACGATCAGGACGGACCCGACGCGCCTGCGCCAGATCCTGGTCAACCTCGCCGGGAACGCGGTGAAGTTCACAGAGAAGGGCTCGGTGACCATCACCACGCGGCTGGACCGGTCCGGGCACGACCCGCGCCTTGCCTTCGAGATCGCCGACACCGGCATCGGCCTCGACCCCGGGTCGGTCGAGCGGCTTTTCCGGCCGTTCACCCAGGCCGACTCGTCCACCACGCGCCGGTACGGCGGGACGGGCCTGGGCCTGGCGATCTCGCGCCGGCTGGCGCGCCTTCTGGGCGGGGATATCTCGGTCGACAGCAGGCCGGGGGGCGGCAGCACGTTCACGGCGACGGTCGCGACCGGGCCCATCGAGGGCGTACAGATGATCGAGTCGGACCGCATCCGGTCGCCCGAAGCGCCGACCGCGCCCGTGAGCCTGGCGCACGGGCTCCGCGTCCTGGTTGCCGAGGACGGCCCGGACAACCAGCGCCTGATCGCCCATTTCCTGCGGCGCGCGGGCGCAGCGGTCGAATTGGCGGAGAACGGTCGCGAGGCCGTGGACGCCGAGCGCCGGGCGCGCGACGCGGGGGCGCCGTTCCACGTGATCCTGATTGACGTGCAGATGCCCGAGGTGGACGGGCTGGCCGCGGCCCGTGCCTTGCGGTCGTCCGGGTGCGTCACGCCGATCATCGCGCTGACCGCGCACTCGCTGGCGGAGGACCGTCGGCGGTGCCTCGAGGCGGGGTGCGACGAGTTCCTGACCAAGCCGGTGGACCGGCGGGCGCTGATCCGGACGTGCGCCGAGTTCGCGAGGCGGGGCGGAGGCGCCGGGCGCGTCGCGGCGTGACACGTGACGGGCAAGGCCGGGCGCGAAGGGCGATCGACGGGACTCGAACCCGCGACCCCGAGGATCACAACCTCGTGCTCTAACCAGCTGAGCTACGATCGCCGTGGCTCGCCGGGCGTGCCCGGCGGCGCGGTCGAATCGTAGCCATGCCGCGCCGGCACGCCACCCGGCGCCGGGGCGACCGCGGGCGCGGAGCGGCCGGACCCGGTAGAAAGCCGTGGATTTCCGGCGGCCCCCGGACCGATCTAGATCGGACCCGGGCCTGGACATAGGCTTTCGACCCACCCTTGCCGCGATGCCATGCCCATCTCACGGAGGTAGCGCCGTCATGCCCGATCCGCTTGACGCCCTGAAACTGTCGCCCGAACGAGTGCAGACGAACCTTGCCGCGCCGGCGCTGATCGAACAGGCGCTCGCGGCCGGCGAGGGCGTGCTGGCGTCCAACGGGGCGATCACGTGCAGGACGGGTGACCGAACCGGGCGCTCGCCGAAGGACAAGTTCCTGGAGGACGAGCCCTCGACGAGCGGCAAGATCTGGTGGGGCAAGGTGAACATGAAGCTGTCGAGCGCGGGCTTCGACCGCGCCGCGCAGATCGCGGTCGAGCACCTGAACTCACGCCCGAGGCTGTACGGGTTCGAGGGGTACGCGGGGGCGGACCCGGCGCACCGCCTGGGCGTGCAGGTGATCACCGAGCAGGCGTGGCACTCGCTGTTTGCGAGCACGCTGTTCATCAAGCAAGGCAGTCGCGCGGCGGGCGCTCCGGCGCCGTTCCGGAAGGACTGGACCATCATCAACGCCGGCAAGCGCCGCCTGACGCCGGAGGAGGCCAAGGCGATCGGCGTGCCGGGGCCCGTGCTGATCGCGCAGTCGCTCTCGCGCCGGCAGGTCGTGATCCTCGGGACCGAGTACGCGGGGGAGATGAAGAAGAGCATCTTCTACGCGATGAACTACGACATGCCCGAGAAGGGCGTGTTCCCCATGCACTGCTCGTGCAACGTCGATCGCAGGACCGGCGAGAACCCGGCGCTGTTCTTCGGGTTGTCGGGAACGGGGAAGACCACGCTTTCGGCGGACCCCAACCGGGCGCTGATCGGCGACGACGAGCACGGCTGGTCCGACACCGGCTGCTTCAATTTCGAGGGCGGGTGCTACGCCAAGTGCATCAAGCTCTCGAAGGAGGGGGAGCCCGAGATCTGGAACGCGATCCGGTTCGGGAGCGTGCTCGAGAACACTGTGATCGACCCGGCGACGCGCGTGCCGGACTACGACTCGTCGAAGCTCACGGAGAACACGCGGGTGACGTACCCGGTGGACTTCATCGAGGGGGCGGTGATCCCGTCGGTGTGCGGGCACCCGAGGAACGTGATCTTCCTGACGGCCGATGCGTACGGCGTGATGCCGCCGGTGTCGAAGCTTTCGCCCGAGCAGGCGATGTACTACTTCGTGAACGGGTACACGAGCAAGCTGGCGGGGACGGAGGCGGGGGTGACCGAGCCGCAGCCGAACTTCTCGCCGTGCTTCGGCGGGGTCTTCCTGCCGCGCCCGCCGATCGTCTACGCGCAGATGCTGGCGGAGAAGATCCGGAAGCACGGGGCGAACGTGTGGCTCCTGAACACGGGGTGGACGGGCGGGCCGTACGGGACGGGCTCGCGGTTCAAGCTGGCGTACACGCGGGCGTTCGTGACGGCGATCCTGAACGGGTCATTGGCGAACGCGAAGTTCGCACCCGACGAGGTCTTCGGCCTGCCGCTGCCCGAGAGTGTGCCGGGCGTGCCGGGCGAGGTTCTGCGGCCGCGGAACACGTGGAAGGACGGCGCGGCGTACGACGCGCAGGCGAAGAAGCTGGCGAAGCTGTTCAGGGATAACGACGCGACGATGGATCTGCCGGAGGCGGTGAGGGCGGCGGGGCCGCGGGGGTAATTCCAGCCGTTATGGGGCTTCGCCGCTGATCGCTCCCCAGCCACCTATAAACGCCGAGTGCGGTATACTCAACGAACCGACGAGGTTCGCATGGATACCAAGACGCTCCAACAGGTTTCCAGTGCCGCGGGCTTTCGCCCGTTTACGCTCGTTCTGACCAACGGCGACACCATCCGCATCAATCACCCGGAGCACCTCCACGTCGTCGAGGGTGAGATCGACGTCGTCGTGCTTGTTCCGGGTGGCGGATGGCGCATCATCGACTCGCGCGGCATCCGTGAAATCCAGGTGCCCAAGTCGGCGGCGTGAGCCTGCCGGCGAAGTGGGACTCATATCACCCCTGTCTTCATCGCCCGCGCGCGAGCCCATCCGCCGCCCGGGCCGCCCTGGCTCTGCAATTGTGGTAACACCGCGAGTTACTCGTGCGATGTTGCTGGCGATCGTCTCGCGGCACGCGGCTCTCGATCGGAATCGACGGCGCGGCGAAGCAGCGCCGAGCCTCGGAGCGCACGTTCGGCACGCCCCATTTATGCTGTCCATCCGTGCCTGTGCCGCGCACCAACTCCGGCAAGGACAAGTGGATCAGTCCGCCAACCGGCTGGCCGGGGCGTTCGCCACACCGGTACATCCGGCTCTGCATCGACTTCGCGGATGAACCAGCGTCCGCGTGGGCGCAGCTCACTCCCGTGCTCCGTTGCCTGCGCCAACTCCTCGGTGATCACACCGTCGAAGTGGGGTGCTCGAGCCTCAGACCCATGGCCTACTCAACCCCCATTCCGTGGCGGCAGTCGAGCAACTGCGGTCATGCCAAGCTCCCGTTGTCGCGCGTTGACTCTCCCGATCTTTGGCGATTGCTCCTGGACTGCTCCGAGGACGGGTTCGTCAGCCTGGCCGCTCACCGCGGCGGCGTAGCGACACGGCACCTGGTTTGGTCGATTGACAGCGCGATGTCCAGCCACGCCACGCAGTCGATCGAGCTCCATCTCGCGGTCCGTCACATCGCGGACCGCGGGGCGCGCCGTGCGGACCGTCTTCTCCGCGAGTTTTTCCGTCTGGCGAGCCTGGCCGCCGTGCGCGCTGGATACGGCGAGTTTGTCCGCGTCCGTCGGCCCGAGGCATTCTACTTCGGCGATCCCGACCACGGCGCCGATCGCTGGCTCTCCAACGCGATCCTCGCGACCGATCTCGACCACACGCAGGTCGATCCGCTCGTGCCGCGCTGGTGCACTCTTCTCACGCCCGGTCATCTGAAGGCGCTCGGGGGCTTTGACTCCCTGCACCGTCGCGCGACGGCAGCCCTCGCGCCCGTGCACGGCGGTCCCTACGTCCAGGGCGGCCGCCCGCTCCCAGTGGATCTGCTTCCGCTCATTCAACTCGTCGACTGCGCGATCGTCCTCATGAGCCCGCTGGAATCCATGCTCGCCGAGGGCAGCGGTGCTTATCCACGGCCCGGTCTTCCATGCGCCGTCATGTGGCTCCTCGATGAAATCGCTCGTGCCGGCCTCCACGCCGCGCAGCGCTCCGACCGGTTTTCTCTCGCCCTGGAGAGGGTCCGGCACGATCGCGAAAAGGCCACGCTGCGGCGCTCGCGCCGGCGACCCGAACCGGTCGTTCCCGCGAGTGCTTTCATCCCCGCGCGACTGGAGAAGGACCCGCCCCGTTGTGTCCGTAATGGGTGCGTCCACGACAGTTCGCCCGAGGGATTCCCCGATCGCTTTGCTTCGCCCGTTTTTCGCCTTCGTCCGCACGACCTCGGGCGCGACATGACGATCTACGGTCGCCGAACGAGCGATGCCGAAACACTTGGCAGCCCGATCCTCGTCGGCTCGCTCGACCGCGACCGCTCTGCCCTTTTCTTCGACGAGCGCGTGCATGGTCACGACGGCGAGTTCAACGACCCCGCGCCTGATTCCGCTCGTCCCTTGGGCCGCCTTGCCCAGTTCTGTTGCCCGAAATGCGGGGGCCGCGTCTTTCAGACCTGGGTCGCGTTCGAATTTCCCGACGACCTGACCCTCTCGGGCGAGCGCGCCGCGCGGCCTCAGGACTACTTCTCCTGGTTCTGGCTCAGCGCTCGCTGCGCCGCGTGCTCGTGGGCGGGCATGGTCGCGGACATCGAATGCGCGTAGCCGGCGAACACCCGAGTGGCCGTGTAACCACGCCCTCCGCTCCATGCGATCCGAACCATCCATCCACCTCCGCCCCACCCTCCCCTCCGACATCCCCACGCTGTTCCGTTACCAGGCGGACCCCGAGGGCAACGCCCTCGCCGCGACGATCGCGCGCGATTTCGACTCGTTCAAGGCCGTGTGGGAAGGGATCTTCAACGACCCCGTCAAGAAGGCGCACACGATCCCGCGCGTCATCATGATGGGGGACGCGCTCGTCGGGTCCATCAACTGCCTGAGGCAGGACGGCGCCGACTCGATCGGGTACTGGGTCGCGCGCGAGCACTGGGGCAAGGGGATCGCGACGCGTGCGATCGCGCTGATGCTCGATGAGGTCAGGGCGCGCCCGCTGTTCGCCCGGGTCGCTTCCCACAACACCGCGTCGATCCGGGCCCTGGAGCGGAACGGGTTCGTGCTCACCGGCCGGCTGCACGTGCCGGGCGACGCGAGGTTCCTGACGGGCGAGCGGTTGCTGTTCGTGCTCGCGTGATGAACATTACTTATGGGGGGCGCGTGGCGCGATCCAGCCGTGCGTAGACTCGGTCCCGATGCCGCCGCCCGCCGTCGTTCTCCGCCCCGTCACCCGCGCCGACCTGGGCGCGTTGTACGAGTTTCAGCGCGAGGCCGAAGGCGCGGCGCTCGCCGGGGTCAACCCGCGCAGCCTCGAGGACTTCAACGCGGTGTGGGACAAGATACTGGCCGGCCCGCCCGTTTCGGAGGGCGCGGTCGCCCGCGCGATCATCGCCGACAACGCGCTCGCCGGCTCCATCGGGTACTTCAGGCAGGAAGAGACCGATTTCATCGGCTACTGGATCTCGCGGGCGAACTGGGGGCGGGGGATCGCCAGCCGCGCCGTCGGGTTGATGCTGGGCGAAATTTCGGTCCGCCCGCTCTTTGCCCGCGTCGCGTCCCACAACGCGGCGTCGCTCCGCGTGCTCTCAAAGAACGGCTTTGTCGAAGTCAGCCGGCGGCAGTCTCCGGGCACGGAGCGCTACCACGCCTGCGAAGAGGTCACGCTGAGGCGCGACTGAAGGGCGGCACGGCACGGCGTCCCGATCGCACGTTCCGCGCCGCCGCCTCGGTCGAGCAACTCCGCCGACCAGCGGACGCCGCGTCACCGGACGCGGGGACGCGAGAGGTTGTGCGGCCATAGACTCCGCCCTATGCCCGACCGCAAGCCCTACCTGGGCGCCAATTGGAAGATGAACACCAACCGCACCACGTCGGCGGAGCTGACGCGCGGCGTGGTGGACGGCCTGTCGCGCCTCGACGGCGTCGAGGTGGCGATCTTCCCCCCGTTCCCCTACCTGCTCTCGGTGCGGGCGATCCTGCGCGACCGCAGCTCGTCGATCAAGCTGGGGGCGCAGGACGTGTACCACCGGCCCGACGGCGCGTTCACCGGCGAGGTCTCGACGGACATGCTCAAGGACTGCGGCGTCTCGGTCGTGATCTGCGGGCACTCGGAACGCCGGCACATCATCGGAGAGACCGACGAGTTCATCAACCTCAAGGTCCGGGCCGTGCTCGACGCGGGGCTCGAGTGCATCCTCTGCGTCGGCGAGACGCTCGACCAGCGCAACGCGGGCCACACCGACCCGGTGAACCAGCGCCAGCTCCGCACCGGGCTGGCCGACGTCCCCGGCGACCTGGTGGACAAGGTCACGATCGCCTACGAGCCGGTGTGGGCGATCGGCACGGGCAAGACCGCGACGCCCGAGGACGCGCAGGACGTCCAGGCGAAGCTCCGCAGACTCCTCACCAGCCTGTACGGGGAGGACGCGGCGATGCGCGTCCGCATCATGTACGGCGGGAGCGTCAAGCCCGACAACGCGCCCGAGCTCTTCGCCCAGCCGGACATCGACGGCGGCTTGATCGGCGGTGCCTCGCTCAAGGCGACGGACTTTGTCTCGATCGTTCGGGCCGCGGTCCCAAAGGGCTGATGACGAACATCCAGAGTCGGGTCCGACGCGGCGGGCGGAGAGAAGAGCGTGCGGCTTCCAAGCACGTGCGCGACCGCGGCGCCACCGCGCGCTCCGCGCGAGAGCCGTCACGCGGCGGGACATAGGTATACAGGTAAATGCCATTGCGGGCAAGCGAAACAAGCCATCCCCCAGA
>CAZCPB010000153.1:0-10448 GCA_964500365.1 uncultured Phycisphaeraceae bacterium | reverse complement strand
TGATCCCCTCGGCCACGAGCCTCCACCCGAACTGCGGCAGCGTCGTGAACAGCCCCTGCTCGATCACCTTGCGCATGGCCGCGATGGTGGGCTCCTTCAGGATCACGTCCCGCAGCTCGTTGGTGAAGTCCAGCAGCTCGAAGAGCGCCCGCCGGCCGCGGTACCCGGTGCGGAGGCACTTGGCGCAGCCCGTCGCGGTATAGACCTGCGTCTTGCCCATCAGGTACTTGCCCAGGCGGCTGGCCTGGCCCGGCGTCACCCGCACCGGCGTCTTGCACGTGTCGCACAGCACTCGCACGAGCCGCTGGGCGAGGATCAGGTCCAGTGAGTTGGCGACGAGGTAGGGCTCGACCTTGAGGTCGAGCAGCCGGAACACCGACGCGATCGTGTCCTTGGCGTGCACGCTCGAAAAGACCAGGTGCCCGGTCATCGCGGCCTGCATCGCGGTGCGGGCGGTCTCCTCGTCGCGGATCTCGCCGACGAGGATCACATCGGGGTCCTGGCGCAGGACGCTCCGCAGCAAGGCCCCAAAGGTGTTGCCCTTGAACTCGTCGATCGGGATCTGCGTCACCTGGTCGAGCTGGTACTCGACCGGGTCCTCGATGGTGACGACGTTGCGGGCCTTGCGGTCGATCATGCGAAGCGCGTTGTAGAGCGTCGTCGTCTTGCCCGAGCCCGTGGGTCCGCACACCAGCAGCACGCCGTGGTCCTGGTCGCAGATCCGCCGGACCCGCTCGATCATGTAGGGCGCGAGGCCCAGCTCGTGCAGCGACGAGGGCGCGTTCCGCGAATCGAGGATCCGCACGACCAGCTTCTGCCCGTACACGCTGGGCGTGAAGCTCACGCGGAAATCCACCCGCCGGTCGTCGAGCCGCGCCGAAAAGTGCCCCTCCTGCACCGCTTCCCGGCCCGTGGTCTTCATCTGGCAGCAGGTCTTGATCAGTCCGAACACCAGCTCCCCCACGCGCGGCGGGACTTCCACGACCGGCACCATCTGCCCGTCCACGCGCAGGCGCACGTGCGAGCTCTCGCCCTTGGGCTCGATGTGGATGTCCGTCGCCCGCGACTTGCTGGCCAACTGCAGCAGCAGCCGCATCGCGTTGGCGCCGTCGCTCGTGCCCGCCAGGGCCTGCGACGGCCGGCCGTTGGCGTCGATAAGCGCGACGAACTCCGGCTCGGACATCTTCGGCGGCAGGGCGTCGATCGTCGCCTCGATCGCTGGCTTCCACTCGGGCGCCTCGTCCGGCACGTCGGGCACCGACTCGGTGAAGCTCGTCGTCGGCTTGTTGAGCTCCTCCATCAGGAACTCGTGCGAGCCCACCCGCAGGACGTCCCCTGGCCGCAGCGCCGACTGCTCGATCTTGACGTCGTTGACCTTGGTCCCGTTGCGGCTCTTGAGGTCGCGGACGACGTACCCGCCATCGGAATCGGGCTCGATGACGGCGTGGAAGCGGCTGGCCCGCTCGTCCTGCAGGGCGATGGTGTTGTCCGGGTGACGGCCGATCGTGATGGGCTGGCGCCCCAGTTTCACGACCGACCCTTCGCCCCGGATCGGGCGCAGTTGAAGCACAATCATCGCGGGCATCGTAGTAAAACGCCTCCCCGGGTACGCCGGTGGTACCGGCCTCTCCGTCGATAGTTTCGCAGACGCCGACCGGAAGCACAAGTCAAGGGCGTGCAAAGCCCCACGAACGCCGGCCGCACGCTCGTCCCGATGGCCCCCGCGGCCTCCCCTAGACTTGCCCCCATGATCGACCTGAAGCACCTCCGCGAGGACCCCGAGCGATTCCGCAAGGGATCCCGCCTCAAGAGGATCGACGCGAACATCGACCGGGCGCTCGCCCTCGACGAGCAGCGCCGCGCGCTCCTGACCCGCATGGAGTCCACGCGCGCCGAGCAGCGGCGGATCGAGAAGGAACTCGGCCCGCAGATCGGAAAGCTCGCCGCGGCCGCCAAGAAAGCCTCCGGCGAAGACCTCGCCCGGGTCCAGCGCGAACTCGAAGAACTCAAGGCCAGGCCGGCCGATCTGAAGTCTCAGATTTCAAGCCTGGAATCTGAGATCTCGCGGCTCGAGCCCGAGCTCGACGCGATCCTCCTCCAGGTCCCCCTCCCGCCCGACGACGACGTGCCCGTCGGCTCCTCCAGCGACGACAACGTGGAGCTCAAGCGCGTGTCCACGCCCGCGTACGACCTCTCGAAGTCGTTCGCCGAGAACAAGGGCTTCGCCCCCCGCACCCACCTCGAGCTCGTCCGCGACCTCGGCCTCGCGGATTTCGAGCGCGGCGTCAGGCTCGCCGGCGCCCGCAGCTACATCCTGACCGGCGACGGCATGCGCCTGCACCAGGCGGTGCTGCGATTCGCCGTGGACTTCATGGTCGAGCAGAACGGCTTCACCCCCATGAGCGTCCCCGTCGTCGTCCGCGAGGAGGCCATGGTCGGCACCGGCTTCTTCCCCGCCGGGCGCGAGCAGGCGTACCACATCGAAGAGTCCAAGCGCGGCGGCGGGCACGACATGTTCCTGACCGGAACCGGCGAGGTCGGGCTCATGGGGATCCACCAGGGCGAGATTCTCGATGAGGCCGCGCTCCCGCTCAAGTACGTCACCGTAAGCACCTGCTTCCGGCGCGAGGCCGGGGCCGCGGGCAAGGACACGGCCGGCCTCTACCGCATCCACCAGTTCGACAAGGTCGAGCAGGTCGTGATCTGCCGCGCGGATGTGCAGGAAAGCCGGCAATGGCACCAGACCATGCTCGGCTTCGTCGAAACGCTGCTGCAGAGGCTCGAACTCCCCTACCGACTCCTGCAGTGCTGCACCGGCGACCTCGGCCCCAAGAACGCGAGCATGATCGACGTCGAGTGCTGGATGCCCGGGCGCGGCGAGGCGGGCCCGGACGGGAAGCCCGCCGGCGCCTTCGGCGAGACCCACTCGGCCAGCCGCCTCTACGACTTCCAGTGCCGGCGCCTGAACACGCGCTACCGCGCCGGCGGCGCCTCGGGCAAGGGCGAGACGGTCTTCTGCCACTCTCTCAACAACACCGTGCTGGCCAGCCCGCGGACCCTGATCCCGCTGCTCGAGATTCACCAGACCGCGGACGGCGGGGTCGCGATCCCCCCGGCCCTGCGCCCGTACATGGGCGGGCGCGAGAGGATCGGCTGACCCGCGGGTTCAGGCCGGCGTTCCCGCCGCGCCCTCGTGCAGGCCCCTGAAGATCGCGAACACGCGCACCACCGCCGCGCACCGCCCCGAGACGCCCAGCTTGCGGTACAGCCGCTCGAGGTGCGTGTGCACGGTGTGCGGCGAGACTCCGAGCGCCTCGGCGATCGCGCTCTCCTTCAGGTCGTCGAAGACCAGCTTGACGATCTCGACCTCGCGCGGCGAAAGCCCCGCGGCGCGGCAGATCGCCTCCCACTCGCCCTCGGCGAAGAGCTCCCGCCCGCCGCGCCCCGCCCGTCCGTCGTCCGGTCCGCTCACGTTCATGGCCACCCCCCTCGCCCCGCGCGCCCCCTGCGCACGCGGCAGCGATTCGGCATCACGGATCAAGTTCGCGCGAAGCCGGGAGCCGGGCGTGTCAGGCCCGGAGCAGGTCGGCCTCGCCGAAGAGCCTGAATTCCTTGCGTCTGAGGATCTGGCCGGCGAGCGTGAGGTCGTCGGCCGCGAGCGCGATGGTGGGCGTGCCGTTGGGCCGCAGCATCAGCGGGTAGGCGAACTGGATCGAGAGTTCGGCGCCGAGCAGGCAGAGGCACAGGCTCGAGAGCGTGTGCCCCTCGGAAAGCTCGACCACCAGCACGTCCTTCTCGGAAAACGGCAGCCCCTGCTCGCGGAGCAGGCGGCGGGCTTCACCCGCGTTGCTCGTGATCAGCCGGACGACGGCGTGGTCGCTCGCCTCGTGCACCGAAAGCGCGCAGACCTGGCACTGAGAGCCGTCGAACAACGCGACAAGATCGAGGAGCTTGCCGACCTTGTTGCTGAGAAACACGCTGAACTGCGTGACCGTCGGCGGCGCGTACCCCTGAGCCGTCGGGCAGGAACTGGATGACTGGCTCATGGGGGGATCCCTTCCGGCCCGCCCCGAAACGCCGCCGCCAACCCCCGGCAACGGCCAAGCACCGCCGCGCGCGCCCGCCGATCCCGGCAGTCTGCGGCGATGTTCTCGGACATGAAGAGTTTACGGGGTCACCGACCGCCACTCAAGCGGGCCGCCGGCGACCCTCCGGACCCGCCCGGGCACTCAGACCGCGAAGCTCGACCCGCACCCGCAGGTGCTCGTCGCGTTGGGGTTGTTGAACACGAAGCCCCGCCCCATGATCTCGTCCTTGAAGTCGATGATCACGCCGCCCAGGTACAGCAGGCTGCGCGGGTCGCAGATGATCTTGATCCCGTGCTGCTCGAACTGCTCGTCGGTGTCCTTCTGCGTCTCGGTCAGGTCGAGCAGGTAGCTGAACCCCGAGCACCCCCCGCCCTTGACGCCCACTCGGAGGCGGACCTTCTCGGCGTCGAGCTCCTGTTCGGCGATGATCTTCTTGATTTCCTTTGCCGCGAGCTCGCTGACGGTGACGGGCGCGGCTGCGGGCTGAGTTTCAGTGGTCATGCGGTGCTCCATCGATCCTGTCGCCGGGCGCCAAATTCGGCCACGGCGATCCTCCAGACATAGTACGAACCCCCGGCCGTGCGGTTCGGCTCAAGGGGGGCCGTCAGTGGCTCGCGGCCGAACTCGCGTCCGCGGGCTGGGCGAGCCCGTTCTTGGCCCGGTAGTCGTTGATCGCCGCGCGGATCGCGTCCTCGGCAAGCACCGAGCAGTGAATCTTGACCGGCGGCAGGCTCAGTTCCTCGACGATCTGTGTGTTCTTGATCGCCTCGGCCTGCTCGAGCGTACGGCCCTTGATCCACTCGGTGGCCAGGGACGAGCTGGCGATCGCCGAGCCGCAGCCGAAGCACTTGAACTTGGCGTCCTCGATCACGCCGGACTGCTCGTTGACCTTGATCTGCAGCTGCATGACGTCGCCGCACTCGGGCGCGCCGACCAGCCCGACGCCGACGTCCTTGCGGCCCTTGGTCTCGGCCTGGGTGCCGAAGGTGCCGACGTTGCGGGGGCGCTCGTAATGGTCGATGATTTTGGGACCGTATGCCATGTCAAAGCTCCAATTCGCGCATCATCAAAGTGTCCATCCCAAACGAAGCCGGTCGCGTGTTCCTGTGGCCACGTGGCGCTTTGCCATGCGGCCCCTTCGTCTCTAGTGCTTCGCCCACTCCACCTTGCTCAGATCGATCCCCTCCCGGTGCATGTCGTACAGCGGCGAGAGCGTCCGCAGCTTCTGCACCGCCGTCACGATCTTGTCGATCGCGTAGTCCACCTGCGCCTCGGTCGTCCAGCGCCCCAGGCTCAGCCGCAGGCTCGAGTGCGCCAGTTCGTCCCCCACGCCGAGCCCCTTGAGCACGTAGCTCGGCTCCAGGCTCGCGCTCGTGCACGCCGAGCCGCTCGAGCACGCGATCTCCTTGCAGGCCATCATCAGGCTCTCGCCCTCGACGAACCCGAACGAGATGTTGGCGATGTGCGGCAGGCGCTTCTCGCGGTGCCCGTTCACCTGGCACGAGTCCAGGCGCGACGTGATCTGGCTTTCGAGCTTCTGCCGCAGCTTGAGCAGCCGGGCGCCGTCCAAATCCATCTCCGCCTTCGCGATCTCGCACGCCTTCCCCAGCCCGACGATCCCGGTCACGTTCAGCGTGCCCGAGCGGAACCCGCGCTCCTGCCCGCCGCCGTCGACGAGCGACGCCAGACGCACCCGGGGACGCCGGCGCCGCACGTACAGAGCCCCCACCCCCTTGGGCCCGTAGATCTTGTGGCCCGACATCGAGAGCAGGTCGACCGCGTCCTTCTCCACATCGACCGGCATCTTCGCCGCCCACTGCGTCGCGTCGGTGTGGAAGAGAATCCCCTTCTCGTGGCAGAGCGCCCCGATCCGCGGCACCTCGTTGATCGTCCCGATCTCGTTGTTGGCCCACATGACCGTCACCAGGATCGTGTCCTCGCGCAGCGCGCCCCTCACCATCTCCGCCGTGATGACCCCGTCCGCCGGCGGCTCCAGGAACGTGACCTCGAACCCCTCCTTCTGCAGCCGCTTGCACGGGTCCAGCACCGCCTTGTGCTCGATCGCGCAGCTCACGATGTGCCCGCGGCAGCGGCCCGAGCCCGCCGGCGCCTTCTCGTACATCAGCGCCCCGCCCCGGATCGCCAGGTTGTTCGATTCGGTCGCGCCCGACGTGAAGACGATCTCCTTGTCGTCGGCACCCAGCAGCGCCGCGACCTGCTCCCGCGCGCGGTCGACACCCTCCTCGGCCTCCCAGCCGAACGAGTGGTTCCGGCTCCCGGGGTTCCCGAACTTCTCCGTGAAATAGGGCAGCATCGCCTCGACCACCCGGGGATCGCACGGGGTGGTCGCGGCGTGGTCGAGGTAAATCGGCAGCCTCAGCGAGCCGCCGTTGGATGGCGAGGCCATGGGAACTCCTTGCAGTGTGTCACTGCGAATCAGTCTCAGTAGATTCTAGCGCCGCCGTCCCTCGGATTCGTGGGCGAGGACCGCGACGGACCCGCCCGGAACCGGCCCGGCTCAACCCTCGGGCTTGCGGTACACCATGTCGAGCCGGTTCCCCGAGGCGTTGAACCCCACCTCGCTCATATAGGCGCGGATGAGCATGATCCCGCGCCCCGTCGGCTGCTCCAGGTTCTCGTCCAGCGTCGGGTCCGGGATCGTGCCGGGGTCGAACCCGGGCCCCTTGTCCTCGACCCCGATCCGCACCTCGCGACCGTCCACCCGGTACTCGACCGTGATCGGCTCGTCGGGCAGGTCCCTGTGCCCGTGGTGAAACGCGTTGGCCATCGCCTCTTCGAGCGACAGCTTGATCGCGAACTTGGACGCCTTGGCGTACCCGTGTCGCTCCGCGGCGCTCAGGATCGTCGCCTCCACGCGCTCGATGGCCGTTCGCTCGTTCAGGAGCTTGACGGCGCCGGATTCAACCTGGGAGGGTTGGCTGCTGGTCATGCGCACGCTGCGTCGCCCCCGCGCCCCGCCGCGGGGCCCGGTCGGCGGCCTGCGGGGGTCACGTGAAGCTCTTGAGCGCCTCGGCCGCGGTCTCGTGGATCTGGAAGAGCTTGTTCAGCCGCGTGATGACGAAGACCTCGTAGATCTGCGGGTCGATGTCGGCCAGGCGGAGCTGCCCGCCCCGCCCGCGGACCTTGTTGTTGATCGTGATCAACGTCCCGAGGGCCGCCGACGACAGGTGGTCCACGTTCACGAAGCTGATCAGCAGCTTGGGCTTCGGCTGGGCGTCCACGAGAGCGCCGATCTCCTCGCCGATCGCCTGGATGTTGGCCTCGTCGAGGATGTTGCGGTCGATGAACTCGATCTGGGTGACGTCCTCGAGCTTCTTGACGCGCAGCCTCGAGTCCTGGGTTGCCATTCGGGGAGCCTCCTCACCGGCGATGCCCGGCGTTCTTCGATCGACGGCGGAACGCTGGCCGCTCGCCGGGACCCGGATAGTAGTGCGTCACGGGGCGAAACGAAAGCCGGGGCGCCCCGAGGACGCCCCGGCCCGGAAGTCCGTTCGACGTGGGCCTCAGCCCGGGAAGGGTGTGCGGAGCGCGTCCACGAGGCCGGGGAAGTTCTGGTCCTCGTTCTCCGACTGGATGAGGATCGTCGGCTTCAGCAGGATCAGGAGCGTCTGCTCGTCCTTGGCCTTGACCCGGTTCGAGAAGAACCGGTTGATGATCGGGATCTTCGACAGCACCGGCACGCCCGACTCGGTCTCATACTCGTTCACGATCCGCTGGCCGCCCAGCAGCACCGTCCCCTGGTCGGGCACCGTCACCGTCGTCGCGACCGACGTCACCGTCACCGTCGGCAGCTGGATGAACGACGCCGTGTCCGCCGAGCTGATCAGCCGCCCGCCGGCCACCGCCGTCACCGGGAAGTTCACGAGCTGGTCGATCTTCGCCACCGACGTGTCCACGTTCAGCGTCACGTAGCGGCGGTCGGCCGACACCGTGCCCTCGACCAGGAGCCGCACGCCCTCGGAGACCGCCGCGGTCGTCGGGTCGAAGCCGACCGCCGAGTCGCTCACCACCGGGCTGAGGTCCGACACGAACGCCTGCTGCGTCGCCACGTAGATGTTGGACGTCTGGCCGTTGGTGAACGTCAGGCGCGGGGCGTTCAGCCGCACCGAGCGCCGGTCGGCCTGCGTCGCCGTGATCAGGAAGTCCACCTGCACGTCGTCGAGGAACTGCCCCGCGATGCCCATCGCCGGGCCGCCCACGCCGCCCAGGGTCTGGCCCGCGACCGACGCGGCGTCGACCGCCGCGACCATCAGCGCCGTCGCGAGGTTGTTGGAGTTCTGCGTCACGCCGATCGGAGAGAACCCGGCGTTGGGCGGCACCACGCCCTGCGTTGTCGAGACGCCGGCCGCGTTTGGCGGGCTGATGGTCCGCTGCAGCCGGCCGTTCACGAAGAAGTCCGAGGCCTGGGCGTTGGGGTTCACCGCCTGGGCGGCGGCGACCTGGTTGTTGTTGGCGTTGAAGTAGATGTCCAGGTCGAACCCGATGTTCTCGAAGAAGTCGGCGCTGACAAGGAGGAACCGCGTCTCGACGTTGATCTGCATCGCCCGCACGTCGCGGAGCTTGGCCAGGAGGCCGCTGATCGCCTGGTGATTCGCGGGCGTGTTCGTGATGATCAGGCTGCCGTTGAGCTCCTGGATCGCGCCCGTCGAGCCCCCCAGGTCCTTCCACCCCTCGGGGTCGATGGTCTGCTCGATGATGTCGACGATCCGTCGCACACGGTCATCGCGCGTGGCGCGCTCGGCGTTGCCGAGCATGCCGTCCTCGTTGGAGCCCGCCGCCGCGAACGGGCTGGCCCCGCCCCCGCCCCCCTGCGACGTCTCGAGAACCCCCGCCAGGTCGAACGACGGGACCCGCGTGTAGTTCGGGATCTCGATCAACAGGTCCTTGATGTCGTAGATCACCACGGGGGTGTTCTTGCGAAGCACCTCTTCCGAGGCGATCGTCACGACCCCGTCCTGCACCGACCAGCCCACCGGGCTGCGCTCGTCGGGAGAGACCTTCTGCACGATGCGGTCGAGGATCGTCGTGAGCGGGATCCCCCGCGTCATCTGGAGCGTCACCGTGGAATCGGGCGTGACCTGCAGCGTCTCGAGCGACGCCCAGTCCACGTCCACGTTCACGCCCGCCACCTCCCGCACCCACACCACCGCGTCCGCGAGGCGCACGCCCGCGAAGTCCACCGGCTCGCGCCGCGACGCCAGCGCCGTGCGCACCCGCCGGTTGTCCTCGCTGTCGGCGTACGCGATCTGCTCGCCCCGCCGGTAGCTGATCGCCGGCCAGTCCGCCGGGTAGTCGATGATGCCCCGCGGCGGGATCAGCGCCTCGTACTCCTCGAGCTGCAGCCGCGCCACTCCCCGGTTCACCCGGTCCTTCAGCTCCGCGTACCGGCTGAACACCTGCGCGTCCATCAGGATGTCGCGCAGGATCAGCCCCGCGGGATTGATCGGGTCGAGGAAGAGGATCTGCTCGTTGACGACCTGGAGCGCCGCGTCGTAATCCATCTGCTGCTGCAGCGCCCGCGCCCGCGTCAAGGCCTCGCGGATCTTGGCCTCGCGCTTCTCCCTCGCCGCGGCCTCTTCCTGCTCCTGCCGCCTCTTGTTCTCCTCGGCCCGCGTCTGGGCGTCACGCAGGGCGATGTCCGCCGCCGCCTTGTCGACCTCACGCAGCAGCGCATCGACCTTCTTCGAATAGTCCTCGAACTCCGCCTCGCTGAACGCGTTGCGGGCGTTGTTGATCGTCAGGCGGGACGAGACCGCCAAGTCGCGCGCCCGGCCCACGTCCCCCGACTCGACCGACGCCCGCGCCTGCGACTGCAGGTTCTCGAACTCGGTGATCGCCCGCTGGCGCACCAGCCGGTTGCGCTCGATCACGTCCTGCAGCGGGTCGGTCGGGCCCGAGCCCGCGCCCATCCGCACCCGCGCCTCGTCCATCCGCTGGTTGATCTCGGCCGCCTCCTGGTCGCTCAGCAGGTCCCGGTACTCCGACAGCAGGCGGTTGTACTTGCCGATCGCGCTGTTGAAATAGGACCGCGAGAAGTCCGCGTCCGCCTCCGCGCGAAGGCCCTGCGCGTTGTAGCGCCGGCCCTGCGCGATCAGGTCCTCGTCCGACGGCGGCTGCGCCGCGGGCTCCGCCGCCGCGGGCTCGGCCGCCGGCTGCGTCGCGGGCTCCTCGGCCGGCGGCTGCGCCTCGGGCGCGGACGCGAGCACCCACGATGCATCGGCCGTGCGCACCGGCTCGGGGGCCGTCTCCGGACGCTTCACCACCCCGGGCTGCATGACCGACGCCGCCACCGCCGTCGAACTGAACACCCGCCCGCCGGACTGCTCGAGGTCCAGGATC
>CAZCPB010000152.1:0-10519 GCA_964500365.1 uncultured Phycisphaeraceae bacterium | reverse complement strand
TGCTCGTCATCGCCGTGCTGCTGGCCGCGATCAGCGTGAGCACGATGATCAGCGGGATCGCCAGCGCCCCCAGCAGCCACGAGACCCCGAACCACTCGTGGGCCATGTACACGCCCAGGGCCCCGACGATCGGGATCCCGATCCACGAGACCCGCAGGGGCAGCTCGATGTGCGCGAGCACGTCGCGCCCGCGCTGGTCGCGCTTCCCCGTCGCCATGCGGAAGGCCTCGACGAAGATCTTCGGCTTGGCGAACAGCGACACCATCGACGCCACGACCATGATCGAGATGCCCCACCACAGCGCCCACGTGTTCAGGATGTGCGCCCGCCCGAAGACCGCGTCGCCCGCCGCGACCGACCCCGACCGCGGCACGATCTGCCCCTCCGAGATCATCCACGGCACGATGATCGCGAAGTTCACCAGCGCCCCGACCATCATGCTCGCCGCCGTGCGGATCCCCATCAGGCCGCCCGCGCCGAACATGGCCAGGTCCAGCGTCGGCGAGAGCGAAAGTTGCCGAATGTCCACGCCGGCCAGGCGCGGCAGGGGGACCCAGCCCTTGGCCGCCATGGCGTAGTACCAGCCGTCAAGGTGATGCGGCAGGTTCCATGCCTTCTCCAGTCCCAGCCACTTGGACTGGACGAGTTTCATCAGGCTCTCGCCCGAGATCGTCGCGATGAACCCCGCCACCCCCGCCGAGACCGCCAGCGCCTTGGCCTTGAACATCCCCACCGCCGCCGACGACGTGTACAGCGTGTCGAGCACGACGCCGCACGCCCGGCCCTCGGGGAAGGGCTGCTGCTCGTCGTTGATGAACCGGCGCTTCATCGGGAACGCCACCAGCACTCCGAGCAGCGACAGCACCACGTTGAACAGCATCATCTGCCACCACGGGATCGTCTCGTTCTGGACCCACATGTACGCGGCCATGCCCGAGATGAGAGGGCCGGTCATGTACCCCGCGGCCGTCGCGACCGACTGGGTCGCGTTGTTTTCCAGGATCGTCATGTCGCGGGCTCCGAGCCTCGACATGACCTTGAACGCCGCGAACGCCAGGATCACGCTCGTCAGCCCCACGCCCAGCGTCCACCCTGTGCGGGCGCCGACGTACAGGTTCGTCGCGCTGAGGACCGCCCCGAGGACGAACCCCGTCGCCCCCGAACGGAGCGTGAGCTGCGGCATGTCGCCGCGCCACACCCGCTCCAGCCACCATGAATCCTTCTGCTCGCGCGTCCACGTCCGGACCTGCTCGTCGGTGAGGTGCTCGATGGCCATGGTGGGGTTTATAGCAGCGCGCACCGGGTCCGGGGAGCCCCAAGTTCGGGGGCCGTGGTACAGTGGGACCGATGGAAACGAGCACGGTGCGGCTCCGCGCCCTGCGCGGCAGTCCGCTCGACGATCCGAAAGTCCGCGGCACCGTCGAAGCCACCGCCCGCGCCATCCTCGAACGAACCGGCGTCACGCTCGTCGCGATCGCCTCCGACGGCGGTTCGGTGACCGTGACCATCGCCGCCGACAAGCTCGCGGCCCTCGGCTTCCTCGCGGAACTGCGGCGGCTCACCAACTCCTGGTATGAGGGCAAGTTCAGGGCCGGCACGCTCTGGGGAGAAGACCCCTCGCGCCAAGAGCCCGACGAACCCTTCGACCCATGAGCGCGCCGCCCCACACGCTGCGGCTCCTGGTCGTCTGCCCGTCGTGGGTCGGCGACGCGGTCATGGCCACCCCGGCGCTTCGGCTCGTGCGCCGCTCGCTGCCGGGGATCTTTATCGGCGCCCTCGTGCGTCCCGGGATCGACGAGGTGCTCGCCGGCTCGGGGTTCTTCGACGAGGTCCACGTCGCGCGGCCGACCGGGATCATGGGTCCGAAGCTCGCCGCGGCGAAGGTCCGGCCGCGCCGGTACGACACCGCGCTGCTCCTGACCAACTCGTTCTCGAGCGCGCTCATCACGCGGATCGCCGGCATCGGCCGGCGCATCGGCTACGACCGCGACGCCCGCGGCATGCTCCTGACCGACCGGCTGGACGCGCCGAAGACGCCGTCGGGCCGCTGGGCGCCCGTGCCCGCCGTCGAGTACTACCTGCGCTTGGCGTGCGAGAGGCTGCTCGACGCCCCCGTCCCGGACTGGCGCGGGGGTGTCGCGCCGATGGAGTTGGGGATCACCGACGAGCAGCGCGCCGCGGGCGCCGCCGTGCTCGAGCGCGCCGGGGTGCGCGAGGGGGAGCGCTTCGCGGTGCTGAACCCCGGCGGGAACAACGAGGCCAAGCGCTGGCCGCCGGAGCGCTTCGCGCTCGTCGCCGAGCACCTCGCGGGCACGCACGGGCTCCGCGCCGTGATCAACGGCGCGCCGGGCGAAGCGGAACTGGTCTCGAGGATCGCCGTGGCAGCGCCCGCGGCGAGATGCGTCGAACTGCCGCGCCTGGGGATCACGCTCGGCGCGTTGAAGGAGGTCGTGCGCCGGGCATCGCTGATGGTGACCAACGACACGGGCCCCCGCCACTTCGGCGCGGCGCTGGGAGTGCCGCTGGTGTCGCTCTTCGGGCCGACGGACCACCGGTGGACCACGATCCCGACGCGCCCGGGCGCGCCAGAGGAGATCGTGCTCGCCGACCCAAGCCTGCCCGAAAGCGAGGTCGCCGACGACCACCCGGACCGCTGCCGCGTGGACCGGATCACGGTCGATCACGTGCTGAACGCGCTCCGGTCGGTTCTAGCGGGGGCCGAGGCCGACTTCCCCGATACACAGGAACCCGCGTAACAAACGCTGCGGCACGAGCGATCTACCGGATGGACGGTCCGTTCGCCTAGAAGCGTTCGCCGGTGCGAAGGGATGATCGTCCTTTGAAGGGGAGGGTTCGCCATGACCGCGCTCGCACCGACAGTCGGTGTTCTTTCCGCGGGTTCGTCCCGGAGCGGGCGGCTCGGAGTAATAACGACCGCTGTCCTCTTCCGCGCGCAGTGGTTCGCGATCGCGGCGCTCCTCGTTGCGTGCGTCGTGGGCTGGTTCGCGCTGTTCGGACTCGGGTCGACCCTCTCCAGCGAGCAATTCAGGCATTTGCTGAATGTGGCGAGCGTGGACACGGTGCATGACGGAGACGTCACCGACAAGGCGACGCCGGGTGCCCCTTTGTCGGCAAGCGGCACCACCGCCGCCGGCGAGGTCGGGCTGATCCGGTCGTGGTCGGACCTGCGGGCCGACCTCTACCGCCTCCGGCGAACGGTTGACGGAAAGCGCGCCCTTCAATCCCGACCGCGTCGAACTCGTGCTTCACAGGTTCTTCGGTTCGTCACCCGGATTCTGGCAACTGGTGTTGCTGAGCGTGCTCACGTATTCGCCGACCAATCTCGCGGCGTTGAGCTGCCTTGCGGGTGTGGCGGGAGGCGCCGCGCTGTGCCTTGGGTGCTCGATGCCGACCGATGACTACGGAGTTCATCACCCAAGCTTCGCCGAGCAGCAGATCCGCATCCTGAGAACGCTGGCGCGGGCCCTGGCGACCGGGTTCGTCGTGTACCTCGTCATTGTCGCCGGCCTGCTCGTCGTCACCGGCACGCCGTTCGCCATGGACGGGCCGGACGACTATGCGCGTCTGACCGGAACGCTCTCGCTGTTCAGCTTTGTGCTCGCTCTCAGGCCGCGACTTTTCTTCGGGATTCTGGACAGGCTCAAGCAGACCCTCGCCCACCCGGCGCCGCAGGAGTTGCCCGCGGCCACCGCCCCGGTCCCTCATGTCGCACCCTTGGCGGAAACCAAGCCGATGGGGTCCAAGTCCGCTCCTGCTCCTGCCATACCGGGCTCGTAACCGAGCCTCAGCATCCACTCACGAACGCCGCCGCGAACTCGTCGAAGTCCTCGCCGTTGACGAAGCCGTCCCCGTTGAAGTCCGACGAGGCCTCGCCCGCGACGAACGCCTCGACGAACCCGTCGAAGTCCTCGCCGGTGACGAAGCCGTCTTCGTTGTAGTCCGAGGGGCACGCGGAGTCGTGCACGAGCATCGACGCCGGGATCACCTGCTTGGCGATCCCCGGCCCCTGCACCCGCGCGATCAGGCCCGCACCCCCTCCGTTCTCGAAGAACTCGATGCGGAGGCGGTGGTGCCCGGCCAGCAGCGTGACGGCCGAGCCCACCTCGTACATCCCGTGGAGGCCGTCGTTGTTGACCACCGTGCTGTCGCCGATGAACAGGCGCGAGCCGTCGTCGGACTCGCAGAAGAACGTGTACGCGCCGTCCGAGGGGGCGACGAAGTACCCGTCAAAGGCCGCGAGGACTTCGTCCGCGCGCTGGCTGTCCATGAAGTCGCCGCCCGTCGAGGGCTGGTTGAGCTCGGCCACGACCGACGTCAGGTACGGCGTCCGCCCCGTGAATTCGGGGAGCTGCGAGAGCGCGGGGGGCAGCCCCGAGTACACGGCGGTCAGCCCCGGCGCCAGCGCCGAAGCCGGGATCACCTGCTTGGCGCCCGCCGAGGGCTTCCACGACGCGATCAGCCCGCCGTTGGTCGAGTACCCCGAGAAGAACTCCACGCGGAACTCGTGCGGACCGGCGGAAAGGGCCGCCTGGCCCGAGGCCTCGACCATCGACGCGTGCACGAAATCGTTGCTCACGATCCGCTGCCCGTCGATGAAGAGCATCGAGCCGTCTTCGGAGCTGGTGTAGAACGTCCACAGGTCGTCGGCGGGAATGTCGATCGTGCCGGTGAAGACCGCCGCGATGTTCGAGTTGCGTCCCGACGCGGCGATGTTGCTGAACGTCCGCGGGTAGTTGAGGTTCGCAACGGTCGAGGTCTTGTACGGCGTGAGCGTGCCGAAGTCCGGCAGCGCCGACCCGCCACCCGCGCGGTAGTACGAGGCGACCAGCCCGGGCTCGACCTGCCCGACCGAGTCCGCCGCGCGCGGCGTCTGGTTGCTGATGTAGACCCGCGCCGTCGATTGGGCGCCGCCCGGGTCGCTGATGGTGTACAGGAAGGTGTCGTAGCCGATGGCGCCCGCGCGGGGCGTGTAGAGAAGCTCGTCGCGCCCGTTCGGGCCCGTGCCGGGCGAGAGCGCTACCGTGCCGCCGGCGTACGTCGTGCCGTCGAACGATGCGATCGAGATGGGATCGCAGTTGGGATCGCGGTCGTTGCCCATGACATCCAGGCGCACCGGGCTGCCGCTCGAGAGGGTGTACGAGTTGGCGATCGCGCCGGGACCGCCGGGGGCGGACGCGGGGCCGGTGATGGTCAGGCAGTTGCTGGCGGCCGCGCCGCGGATCGGGCCGACCGAGGTCTCGCTGAACGCCGCGAGGTTCCCCGCGCACCCGCCGATCCCCGAGCACATGATCGAGCAGTCGGGCGCGCCGTCGCAGTGCCCGGCGGCGAAGTTGTGCCCGATCTCGTGGCAGACCAGCCCGACCTTGGCGCCGTAGTCGCCCGTGAAGTCCACGTTCGACACGGCGTACTGGTACCCGAAGTTGCAGACCACGTTGACCCACGCCAGCCCGATCACCCCGCCGGTCGGCTGGCCGGTGAACAGGTGCGCCACATCGCGCACGACCGCCGCGTGCGGGCCCGTCCACTGCGACTGCAGCATCCCCAGCAGCGTCCCGATGTCGCTGGAGTTGTACAGCGAGCTGTCGGTGCGGACGAAGGCCGTGCCGATCTTGAACTGCACGAGGGCATCGCGGTTGTAGATCACGTTCACGCCGTTGACGATGCTCTCGGCGTCGGCCAGCGCGCCGGCGGTAGTCGAGCCGTGGTGCGTGTAGTACGTGTAGTCGAGGTCGAGGCCCAGGTCGGCCTCGCGCAGGCAGAACGACCGCCCTCCGAACCCGCCCGCGGGCGCCGCGCCGGCCCACGCGTCGGGCAGCGCGATCGCCCCGCCGCACGAGTGCCCGCTGTCGCCGATCGCCGACGCGGGGTAGACCACGTGCTCGCCGGGGCGCGCGTCGGCCGAGACCTCGCCCCGGGGCTGGATGTACCACGTCGAGCCGTCGGCGGGGCAGATCACGGCGCGCACGCCGCCAGCCACGAACGACGCCGCGGCAAGCGAAGACGGCTCCCCCGCGATCCCGCCGCGGTGCGTCGTGACCGGCGGCGGCACGACCGCGACCGGCCCGCCCTCGCGCGACTCGAAGAGCTGGAACGTCTCTTTCCGCACCGATGCCGGCGCCAGCTCGAGCACGATCGGTGTGCCGCCGAGGTCGAGCGCGGCGTGCCACGGGCCCTCGGCCGGCGGCGACCACGAGAGCACCTGCACCGAGACACGGGCGGGGTCGAGGTGCGACTTTGGTTCGGGCTCGCCCCCCAGGGCCGGGCTCGACAGAAGGATCGCGCCGGAACCGATGCACGACAACGCTCGCGTGAAGCAGTGAATCACGAAGGACTCCTGGGCGGCCGCCGCCCCGCATTCCTCGGGAGAGACAACCAGTGACCGAGACTCCACAATACAAGCCCCCGGAGGCGCGGCAAAGGACTCCGAACGGATTCTCGCACGCCCTTGCCCCGTTATCATCCCCGCGCAGGGGCAATCACCCCACTCGGAGGGATCCATGGCGTCACCGAAGATTCTCGCCTTCGCCGGCAGCCTCCGCGCCGGCTCGTTGAACAAGAAGCTCGTGAAGGTTGCCGCGGAGGGCGCGAAGCGCGCCGGCGCCGAGGTCACGTACCTCGACCTCCGCGATCTGCCCATGCCGGTGTTCGACGAGGACATCGAAGCCCGCGACGGCCTGCACCCCAACGCGCGCAAGCTCAAGGAGCTCATGTACGCGCACCAGGGGTTCCTGATCTCGTGCCCCGAATACAACAGCTCGATCAGCGCAGCGCTCAAGAACGCGATCGACTGGGCCAGCCGCCCGTGCAAGAAAAGCGACGGCACCGACGAAAAGCCGCTCGAGGCGTTCGCGGGCAAGGTCGCGGGGCTGATGTCGGCTTCGCCGGGCGCGCTCGGCGGTCTGCGCGGGCTCGTCACGGTGCGGTCGATCCTCGGCAACATCCAGGTCATCGTGCTTCCCGAGCAGGTGGCGATCGTGAAGGCGGCGGAGGCGTTCGACGATTCCGGCACGCTGAAGGACGCGAAGCAGCGCGAGAGCGTGGAGAAGATCGGGGCACGGGTGGCTGAGGTGGTGGGGAAGCTGAGAGGGTGAGGAGTGAGTGGGTGATGGAGGTGATGGAGACGACTTTGCGGAGGGATGAATGAAGGTCCAGGATCTGGTGCGAGCCATGGAGTCGATCGCGCCGCTCTCGCAGGCCGAGCCGTGGGACCGCGTGGGGCTGCTCGTTGGTGACGAGGAACGGCCGCTGGTCGGGCCGGTGGTGCTCACGATCGACCTCACCGAGCACGTGCTGGCCGAGGCCGCGGCGATGAAAGCCTCGGCCATCGTCGCCTATCACCCGCCGATCTGGGAGCCGATCGAGCGATTCACCGCGGCGACCGCCCGCGGGCGCATCCTGCTCCGTGCCGTCGAGGCGGGGATGGCCGTCTACTGCCCGCACACCGCGCTCGACGCGGCGAGGGGCGGTCTGACGGACTGGCTCTGCGAGGGAGTCTCGGGGGGCAGCGACGGCAAGTCCGCGGGAGACTGCCGCGCGTTGTCGCCGGCGTCGTCGCGCCCGATGACGCAGGAAGTGAAGATCGTGACGTTCGTGCCCCCGGCCGAGGTGGACAAGCTGCGCGGCGCTCTGGCCAGCGCCGGGGCGGGCATCATCGGGGCGTACACGGTCTGCTCCTTCGGCATCGAAGGCACGGGCACGTTCCTGGGCGGCGAGGGCTCGAACCCGGTAGTGGGCGAGCGCGGCAGGCTCGAAAAGGCCGCGGAGGTCCGCCTCGAGATGGTCTGCTCGAAGCGGGCCCTGGCGCTCGCGCTCGAGACGCTGCGCGGGTTCCACCCGTACGAAGAGCCGGCAATCGACGTGTACGAGCTTGTTCCCCAGCCGCGGCGTGGCGCGGGGATGGGCCGGCGCCTCAC
This sequence comes from uncultured Phycisphaeraceae bacterium, assembly GCA_964500365.1. Classification (GTDB taxonomy): domain Bacteria; phylum Planctomycetota; class Phycisphaerae; order Phycisphaerales; family UBA1924; genus CAZCPB01. Next base: position 2,585 of record CAZCPB010000152.1, on the reverse strand, counting down.
GCTCGACCGTCCCGCAACGCTGACGGAGTTGGCGCGCCGATTGAAGAGCCACCTCGGGCACGCGCGGGTGCAGGTCGCCAGCGCCGCGCCGGGCGGCGGGCTCGATGCGCCGGTGACGACGGTCGGCGTGGTGCCGGGCGCGGGGGGCTCGATGCTCTCGCTCGCGCGCGACGAGAAGTGCGAGGTCTTCATCACGGGCGAGATGAAGCACCACGACGTGCTGGAGGCGCTGCACGGTGGGGTGTCGGTGATCCTGGCGGGGCACACGAACACGGAGCGGGGGTACCTGGCGCGCCTGGCGGAGCGTCTGCGCGGGATGCTCACCGGGGTGACCGTGGTGATGGCGCGAGAGGATCGGGACCCGCTGGTGGTGGTGTGAAGCGCAGCGCAACTCCGACCCCAGCTGAACGCCTTGCGGAGCATGGTTCGGACTTGTCGTGCCTGTCGCGGCGCATTCACGAAGTTGCACCGGCCCTGGCAACGGCGGCCTCGAGAAGCGGCAGCATCGTGTTTTCGAATCGGCGCATCTCGTCGGCGAGTGCGGAATGGATTGTGGGCCAGTCAGAACGCGGGGAGCGGTAGCCGCCGGTGATAGTTTCGGCAGAGATCACTGAAGCACGCTTATCGTCTAGCCTGTGCCACTTCATCGTACCGCCGATCGCGCGTTCGATATCGGACTTCGATGCGTGCAGAACGTCGAACACTGCCTTCGCCCAGAGCGGTCTGGAAGGGCCTCCGTCGATGTACAGTTGGCTGCCACATGAATCCGTCCACGACCAGAGTTGAAAAGCGATGCCGGACTTGCCGGACGACACGTTGAGCCATCCGTCATCGCCCGGAGAAATGGTCTTCCAACGCGGGCAAATGGCCGCCACCACAGGAAGCGCCGCCGTCCAGAACGCACGGCGCTCGCCGTGGCGCTCGGCCTTCTCTGTGCGTTGCGCCTGTGCCTTGCTCTTGATCTGAACCGTGTACTCCTCGGCCTCGGGCAGAGGCACGACCTGTTGCACGTCCACGATCGTCTGCTCGCCGTTGGCGTAAGGCTTCAGGCGCACGCAGCGGATGTCGAGGTCGCGCTCATTGAGCCACAGCACGGCGGTGGTCAGCTCTTTCGAGAAGTGGGGCGAAACGAGGACGATGCGAACATCCGAGGCAAAGTCGTCCTCGTGCGCCTCTTCCCATCGCAGGAACTCGAGAAGTTTGGCGCGGGCGTTCTGGCCGGGCGCGCCACGGTCGAGGAACGATTGGTACACCTCCGCTGCGCGGGCAAACGTCATTCCCGAAACCATCGCGGCGTACCGGATCGCCTGCAGTTCCATGTGCCCGTCGTCCTCGCGCTTCAGCTCGATCACGACGAGATTGGCGCGATCATCGACGGCGAGCAGGTCGATGCGGCGCTTCGAGTCGTCCCACTCGGCAAATTCCTCGGCGATCACGAGCACGTCCGGCGCAACCACGCCGATGTTGGCGCGCAGGAGGCGCTGCAGGTCGGCTCGTTCGCGAATCCCGCGATCAGAAAACGTGGTCTCACTGAGCGCTTCGATGCTGTTGGGGGAGATGCGGTAGACGGGCATCAGCGCATTTTATCAAAAGGTCCCATCACCGATCGAATCCGAGTACGTCGCTGCAAGCGGGGTGAATCGCCCCGCACTCTCGGCAGGCCCGCTTTGAGGGAAGACCCGCGGGCGCGGCGGCGGGCGATGGCGTCGGCGTGCGAGGCGGGGATCGTCACCGCCAGCACGATGAGCGCGGGCAACCAGAGCGCGAAGGAGCACTCCCGCCCATTCGCCGACGTTCCGAGCGTAAACGTCGAAAGCATCGAGAAGGGACGCGCTCCCACGTCGGTGGGCCCGAATCCCTTGCACGCGTCCCGAAGCTCCATCCGAACACCCCCACCACTCCGCGGCCCACGGCGACGGACCAGCCTTCCAAAATCGTGAGACGAGCATAGAACCCACCGCTCCCGATCCACACCATCAGGATCAGCGCGAACGTCGTCGCCCTGCCCCGCTTCAAAACCTTGCGGAGTGTTCGCCTCGCGCGTCGCTCCCTTCGCGGCCCGGTCACGGCGCGAGTGTACCGCGCGGGGCACGCAACAAAGCCACAGTGGACAGTTGACACTGGACAATGGACAGCCGGAATCGATGCCGCCCAGTGCTCCATGTCCACTGTCAACTTTCCACTGTCCACTGATTCCCGCGGCGTCGCTCAGTCCTTCGCGCCCATCAACGCCGCCTGCGCCGCAGCCAGGCGAGCGATGGGCACGCGGAAGGGCGAGCACGAGACGTAGTCGAGCCCGATCTTGTGGCAGAAGTGGACCGACTTCGGGTCGCCGCCGTGCTCGCCGCAGATGCCGACCTTGAGTTCGTCCTTGACGGCACGGCCCTTCTCGACTGCCATCTCGACGAGCTTGCCCACGCCGGCCTGGTCGAGGGACACGAACGGATCGCCGGGGAGGATCTCGCGGCTGAGGTAGTCGGGGAGGAACGTGCCGATGTCGTCGCGCGAGAAGCCGTAGGTCATCTGCGTCAGGTCGTTGGTGCCGAAGGAGAAGAAGTCGGCGTGCTGGGCGATCTCGTCGGCGG